>CAKUCX010000021.1 GCA_934643865.1 uncultured Kiritimatiellota bacterium | reverse complement strand
ATAGGGGACGCAAAGATCCTCTGCGGTCTTTGCGTCCCCTCTGCGTTCTTGGCGTTAAAACATCCCGTACTCCTTTTCCAACGCAAAGTCCGCAAAGAACTCTGACGCAACGTTCGCAAAGCCTTTGCGGCCGTTGCGTCCTTTGTGGCACAAAATGCCATGTCTTGTTGCCGAATCGATCGATTGAGGGGTTTGCCGTGTAGAGGCGTGTAAGTGTGAGCCGGCCGGAGGACGCATCTCCGCGCGCTCGGTGTTGACCGGCCGGAGGATGCGGACTTCGCGGCGGCGGAGCCGTGCGCCCTGTCCCGGAATCGTGCGGGAAAGGAGCCTTTCGCGCGGTTTGGGCCCTGCGCGGAGAAAGTCCAAGGCGCATACCGCGCGTGCCGACACATTTTTTCCCCCGCGCTTATTGGGGTCTGGCGGGAAATCGGGATAAGCTGTCCCGAAAAAATCGGGATAAGGGTGTCTGCGGCGAACGGTTGCCCCGGTGGACTTGAATGTGGTATACTCGCGCCATGGTCTGGGCAAAAGGAAAGGCGAGATGGAAATGAAGGTGAAGATGAAGACGCGGCTGGGGTTTGTCCTTGCGGGATGCTGCGCGTGCGGGGCGCAGGGTATCGACGTGGCGTCTACGACGCTGCGCGTGTCGTTCGACGACGCGCGGCGGGGCGAGGTGGCGCAGGTCGTCGCGGGCGGGCGCGACTACGCCTCGCCCGTGGCGCGCTTCCCGCTCTTCGAGATCGCCTGCTGCCCGGCGGGGCAGTTCACGAACCGCGTCGTCGCCACGGCGCGCGACGCGAAGGCCTACGCCGCCGAGGCAACCCCGGACGGCGTGCGGCTCGTCTACCGCGACGTGGCCGGCGCCCTTGACGAGGTCGTCTGCACCGTCGCGGCGAAGGGCCCGGACCTCGTCTGGCGCATTGCCGCGACGCCGAAGCCGGGCTGGGCGCTCTTCGAGACGCGCTACCCGCTCTTCGCGCTCAACGAGTGCCTCGGCTCGACGCCCGTCGACGACTGCGTCGTGATGGGCAACTCGAAGGGCGGCGTGCTCCGCTATCCGATGCGCCCGGGGCGCGAGTACTGGAAGGAGCGCCGCTTCGGGCACTATCCGGGCAACCTCGTCGCGCAGTTCGGCTGCTTCTACGACGACGCGGGCGGCCTCTACACGGCGGCCTACGACACGGAGGCCCACACGAAGGAGCTGCTGATGGACCGCTGGTGGCGGGCCACCCTGCCGGACGGCTCCTACCGCCACGGCGACTTCCTCTTCCGCTGGTCGCGCTTCGGCTACACGGAGAAGGCCGACGCCCAGAGCTACGACATCGTCACGCGCGGCTTCGCGGGCGCGGACGGCGCGCCGGCCTCCTGGTACGACGCGGCCGACCTCTACAAGGACTGGACGTACCGCCAGAAGTGGAGCCGCGTGAAGTTCCTCGACCGTCCCGACCTGCCCGCCTGGACGCGCGAGGCCCCCGCCGTGATGCGCTTCAACCGCGAGTGGTTCGACCGCCCCGACGTCCTCAAGGGGTGGCTCACGGACTACTGGGGCAAGAACTTCCCCGGCGTGCCGCTCATCGCCATCCTCGAAGGCTGGGAACGCCACGGCGACTGGATCACGACCGAATACTTCCCCTGCTACCCGACGGACGAGAAGTTCAAGGAGATGATGGGGTGGATCAAGGCCGCCGGCGGCCATCCCTGGCCGTGGCCGGGCGGCCACCACTGGAACGTGACCGTGGGCGACTGGAAGGGCGGGACCCGCCTCGACTTCTCCAAGGACTTCTGGGCGCGCGTCGCGCCGCACGCCGTGTGCAACCCGGACGGCTCGGTGCGCCTCGACAAGCTCGGCTGGCTCGGCGGCGGCACGTCCGCCTCGCTCTGTCCGGCCGACCCGTGGACGGTGGACTGGTGGAACAAGGACATCGCGCGCGCGCTCGTCGCGCGCGGGTGCGACCTCGTGCAGGCCGACCAGGACGTGGGCGGGCGCGTGCCGAGCTGCTGGAGCACGCGCCACGGCCATCCGCCGGGCCCGGGGCAGTGGGAGACGCGGGCGATGCGCCACCAGTTCGAGACGATGATCGCCGAGATGCGGAAGGAGAACCCGTGGGCGCTCTTCTCCTTCGAGGAGCCGCACGAGTACTACAACGACCTCATGTCCTTCGTGGATTACCGCAACTGCCGCGACGGCGCGACGGAGTGGGCGAGCGTCTTCAACTACCTGTACCACGAGTACGTGAGCCCGTTCCAGTCCGGCGCCGAGATGTACGCGCGCCCGTTCTGGCTCGCGTTCTGCGCGGCGGACGGGCAGGTGCCGCGCCTGCCCGTGCGGACGGAGTACTACGTGGGCAAGAACGCCGCGCGGGCGGACCTTGCGCGGGCGCGCACGTTCTGCGAGGCGTGGGTGCGCCTCTACCACGGCGAGGGACGCAAGTGGCTTGCGCACGGGCGGCAGCTGCGTCCGCCGGCGTTCCGCTGCGAACAGGTGGCCTACGAGGAGAACTTCCGGGGGCGCGAGATCCGGAACGTGAAGCCCGTCGTCTTCCACGCCCTCTGGGAGGCGCGGGACGGCACGCGCGCGCTCGCGCTCGCGAACGCGACGGACCGCGCGCAGCCCGTCGCCTGGAAGGCGGCGGACGGCACGTGGAAGAAGGCGACCGTCGCGCCGAACGGCCTGAAACTCGTCGCGTGGTAGGGGACGGCTTGGGACGGAAAACGAAACAAACGACGGAGAGCAATGACATGAGGAAGTTGATGCGAATCGGGCTCGCGTGCGCGTGCGCGCTCGCGGCGGGCGGCGCGTGGGGCGCGCCGGAGGAGAGGCCGAAGAAGGACGTGGAGGTGGTGGCCGTCTATTACCCGCACTGGCACAAGTACCCGAAGGGGACCGAGTGGTTCGGCGCGAAGTGGGATGCGGGCGAATGGGACTTCGTGAAGACCGCGCGCGCGCTCTTCCCCGGGCACAAGCAGCCGCTCCGCCCCTATCCCGGCTACCTTGACGGCGCGGACCCGAAGGACATGGAGACCGAGATCGCGCTGGCCGCGAACGCGGGCATCGACGTGTTCCTCTGGGACTACTACTGGTACGGCGGCAAGGTCACGCAGGAGGAGTCCATCGAGAAGGCCTTCCTCAAGGCGCGGAACCGCGGCCGGATGAAGTTCGCGCTCATGTGGTGCTACCACGAGCGCAACAACCAGTTCCGTCCGCACCTTGAACCGTCGCGCCAGGCGCTGATGACGCTCGACCACACGCCGGAGGAGTTCCTGGGGCTCATCGACCATTCGATCGCGCGCTACTTCAACCAGCCCGAGTACTGGCGCAAGGACGGGAAACTTTTCTTCTCGATCTACAACGTCAGCTACCTCTGGGAGACGTGGGGGAAGGACGCGGCGAAGGTGCGCGCGGCGCTGGACGAGGCGCGGCGGCGCGTGCGCGCGGCGGGGCTCGGCGAGCTCCACCTCAACGCGCAGAACCTGCGCCCCGAGCAGGTGCCGCTCGCCGTCGAGATGGGCTTCGACTCGCTCACCGACTACAACCTCACCTGCTCGTATGCGCCGGACTTCTGGAAGCGCTACGTGGCGGGCGAGCGCCTCTTCGCCTACGACGAGATCGGCGAAGGCATCCAGAAGCGCTGGAAGGCGATGCAGGCGACGGCGCTCCCCTACTTCCCGAACGTGACGACGGGCTGGGACGCGACGCCGCGCTGCCGCCTCGACGCGCCGTTCCCGTGGCCGAAGACGGCGCACTACCCCTACTGCGCCACGCTCACGAACAACACGCCCGACCGCTTCGAGCAGTACCTGCGCGCCGCCAAGGCGCACGTCCTCGCCGACCCGAAGAAGCCGGGCGTCGTCTACGTCAACGCCTGGAACGAGTACACGGAGGGCTGCTACCTGCTGCCGAACAACTTCGACGCGGACGGCTTCCTGCGCGCCATCGCCGCCGTCTTCGGCCGCACGCCCGCGAACGAATACACCTACGTGAACCCCTCGACGAAGCAGCTCCTCACCGTGCCCGCCGCCACGCACGAGAACGTCGCCTACGGCCCGCACCCGAAGCAGAAGGTGGACGTGTTCCTGCCGCCGCAGACGAAGGGCCCCGCGCCCGTCGTCGTCTACCTGCACGGCGGCGGCTGGACGGGCGGGGCGATGGTGGACCACATCGTCGGCGCGGCGCTGAGGCCGCTCCTCGCGCGCGGCGTCGCCGTCGTCGCCGTCGGCTACCGCTACATCGGCGACGCGCGCCTCGAAGGCGTCGTGCCGCCCGTCAAGGCGTGCCTCGACGACTGCGAGGCGGCGGTGCGCTTCGTCAAGGCCCATGCGAAGGACTGGAACCTCGACGTCTCGCGCCTCGCCCTCGCGGGCGGCAGCGCGGGCGCCTGCACGGCGCTCTACCTCGGCCTGAAGGACGACAACGCGCTCGGCATCACGGCCGTCGGCCCGATCATCGCCCAGACCTCGCTCGACCCGCGCGAGACGCGCGCGTGGATCCCGAACGCCACCTACGGCGCGCACGCCTTCGGCTTCCGGAACTTCGACGACTGGCTCGCGAACCGCGAACGCGTGCTGCCGTGGATCGCGCGCTTCTCGCCCGCCGCGCTCGCCGGGAAGATCGCGCCCGCGCGTGCCCCGAAGATGTTCCTCCAGTACGGTTCGCTGCCGAAGCCGGGCGAACGCGCGCAGGACCCCACGCACTCCGGCGCGTTCGGCCTGCGCTTCAAGGAGATCTGCGACGCGCGCGGGATTCCCTGCGAGGTGTTCACGGACGCGCGGCCGTCCTTCGGCGCGACGTTCCTGCGCCTGGCGGACGCGCTCCAGGGCGGGGCGCGCCAGGCGGCCGTCGATCCGGCGGCGTTCATCTCCGCCGCGCTTGCGCGCGGCGAAAAGACGATCCGCGTGCCGAAGGGCATCTATGAGATCGCTCCGGGCGCGGTCGCGAGCGTCTACCTGAAGGGCGTGCAGGGCGTGACGGTCGATTTCCAGGGAAGCGAACTGAGGGGACGCACGCGGAGCGCGCTCGTTACCCTGCGCGACTGCACGGGCGTGACGGTCAAGAACGCGACGCTCGACTATCCGTTCAACCTTCCCTTCACGCAGGGGTTCATCGAGGCGGTCGGCCCGGACGGCGAATGGGACGTGCGCATCGCGCAGGGGTATCCAGACCCGGCGGACGGCCGGTGGGGCTGGCCGGTGCAGGCCTACGACGCGAAGACGGGCGACCTCGTGAACCCGATGCGCTACCTCGGCGGCATCAAGGTGGTGCGCACGGCGCCCGGGCGCTGGCGCGTGACGGGCGGGACGAACCGGCGCGGCAAGGTCGGTGACATCGCGGTGTGGTCGCTCCCCTGCGAGACGCGCGGCGACACGCAGTCGGCCGAGACGCGCGCCCACGCCGTCTATCTCCTGAACTGCGCCGGCTGCCGCATGGAGAACGTGACGGTCTACGCGACGCCCGGCTCGAACGGCTTCCGCGAGCTGCTGGGCGCGGGCGGCAACGCCTACGTGGCGTGCCACGTCGTGCCGCGTCCGCCCGAGACGGATCCCGTCCGCCGCGAGATCCGCCGCTTCCGCAGCGGCAACCACGACGCCTTCAACAGCCGGGCCGTCCGGAAGGGGCCCGCGCTCAGGGACTGCACGGCGCGCAACCACTGCGACGACGACCTCAACATCCACGGCCCCTACCAGTTCATCGCCTCGGCGGCGGGCGCGACGGTGCGCGCGTTCGTGCGGGACATGTACGTGGATGCGCTGCGCGTGGGCGACCCCGTGCAGCTCGTCACGGCGGAGGGGTATTCGCCCGCCGCCCTCCTGCGCATCGTCGCGCTGAAGCCGGCGACGCCGACGGCGGAGGAGCTGGAGAGGGTCAAGAAGGGGCTCGTCGACCAGATCGCCCGCGCGTGCAACACGATGCGGGAGGTCACGTTCGAGCGCGCCGACCCGGTGTTGAAGCCGGGGACGCTCTTCGTCTCGATGAACGCGGCCGGAAGCGGGTTCCGGGTGGAGAACTGCCGGTTCGGGCCGAACCGCGCGCGCGGGTTCATTTCCAACGCCTCCTTCGGGGAGGTGGTCGGCTGCACGTTCGACCGAACGGAGTCGTATGGCGTCCTGTCGCGGCCGAGCTACCAGTGGCTGGAGGGCGGCGCGTCGCGCAACGTGCGCTTCAAGGACTGCACCTTCATCGACTGCGGCGTCTTCTACGGCGTCCACCGCGAGATGCTGACGACGAACGAGTGCCACCGCAACATCGTCTTCGCGGACTGCCGCTTCAAGGGGCCGCGCGCCAGGCTGGAGGTGCAGGGCTGCACGGGGCTTGAACTTTCCGGCAACACGTTCGATGTGCCGGAGGAGAAGGCCGTCGCGCTCACGAAGGTCGTGAGGGAGGCCGCGACGGAGAAGTAACGAAGAAGCAGGGACGCTGTTCCCGGAAGGAGGGGGATATGACGGCAACGCACATGGTCTTCGGGACGCTCTGCGCCTTGGGATGCGCCGTGGGCGCGGCGGACGGACGCACGTGGTTCGGCGCGGCGCACTACAACGTGGACAACGCCGCCTACGTCTGGAGCAACGCGCTCCTGTGGGACCGGAGCGCCGTCGCGGGCGAGGGCGGCGTGGCGACGTTTGGCGGCGTGTGCTTCAAGGGCTTTCGCCAGGACGTGGAAGGGCTCGTCCTCGGGGGACTCGACTTCGCGGGCTGCGGGGCCTCCTACTTCAGAGGCTGGGGCGACTACCTCGTCGGGCACGACATCACGATGACGAACGCGGCGTTCATCGCCTCCGACGACGTGCGCCCGCAGGCGACGGAGGCGCTGGACTTCGAGGGGCGCCAGCCGCAGAAGCTCGCGCTGACGTTGCGGGGAACGGGCGGCAACACGCTCGCCAAGCGCGGGGCGGGAACAATCGACGTGGCGCGTCCCGTCGAGGATTTTACGGCGTTCAGGGCTGTGGACGGCCTTCTCCTTGCGCAGACGGCGGTGGACGGACGGGTCCTGACGGGCGCGGGCGTGACGCTGGAGCTGGCGGGCGGCACCGTCGAGCCGCGCGTGGAAGGGGACTTGACGCTGGGCGGCCGTTTGCACGTGGGGCCGGGCGCCGGGGAGCTTGCGCTGCCGGACGGCGTGAACCTGACCGTTCCGGCGCTCACGTTCGCGGCGGACGGTGCGGCCGTCGTCTCAAACGGGGCCTTCGCGGCGGCGGACGGCCGCGCCGGAAAGCTGTTCTTCGCGGAACATCCGGCGGATGCGAAGGGGCGCGTCGACCCGCGCCTCGTGATGCGCGACTGGACGGCCTACGGCGCGCCGTTCCGCTTCGCGAAGTACGACGCGCAGACGGGCCTGCAGCCCATTCGCACGACCGACGCGCTCGTGAAGCCGTTCGCGGAGGCGGGGGCGGACGACATCGCCTACGTGACGGCCGAGGCCTCCGCCGGAACCTACACCGTGGCGGAGGACCGGCAGGTGAAGGCGCTCCTCGTCGACAACCGCGCCAACCTGTCGATCGCGGAAGGCGTGACACTGACCGTCGGCGACGGCGTCCACCCTGCCGGCGTGATCTTCAGCGAACAGGAGACGGGGGACGCCTACACGGCGTTTTCGGGCGCGGGCGCGCTCGCGTTCGGCGACGCGCCGGGCGTCATCTGGAAGAGTACCCCCACGGACGCGCAGGGGCGGGGCCTCGACGTCGAGACGCGCATCACGGGCACGAAGGGCGTGACGTTCGCCTCGCGCGCGACGGGCGCGAAGAACGTCTACGCGCTTTTCCGTCTGAAAGACGGCATCGCGGGCTGGACGGGCCCCACGTACTGCTACAACGCCCGGCTGTGGGCGTCGGGCGCGTCGGGATTTCTGCCCGCCGGCGGCGAGGTGTACATCCGGGGCGGCCGCCAGCCCTACAGTGCGCAGCTTCTCGCGTCCGGGCAGACGTTCGATCAGCACTTCCATCTTTCCGGCTATGGCGCGCAGGGCTATCGGGGCGACGGCGGCGACGATGGCTTTGGCGCGCTGTACGCTGGGGAGAAGAGTACGAGCGTCTTCAATGGCGTGACGACGCTGGAAGACGAGACGCTCGTCAACGTGTGGAAAGCCGATGCGCAGGTCGTGCTGAACGGCGTCGTGGAGGGAACGGGCCTTCTGGCGCTGACGGGGAAGGGGCGCGTGGCGCTGAACGCGGCCAACACCTTCTCGGGCGGTCTGCGTATCGCGAACCACGCGGACCGGGCGGGCGGGGCGCCGACGGTGACGGCGGCGGGCGCCGCCGCGCTGGGGACGGGCCCCGTGACGGTCGCGGCGGGCGGGCAGCTCGTCTTCGCGCCGGGGCTGGTGCAGGAGACGGTCACGAACGCGATCACGAGCACGTCCGCCCGGCCCGTCTCCTTCGAGCGCAGCACGCTCGACCTCGCGGGCCCCTTTGCGAGCGCGAAGACGCAGGTGGACGCCTTCACGGCGACGAACGCCTGCTCGTCCATCGGCGTCGGCGCGTGCGTGGACTTCGGCGAGGTCAGCTGGGTCAATTCCGCCGCGAAGGGCGAACTGCGCGCGACGACCGCCGCGTCCACGTTCAAGGCCGGCGGCGCGGCCGACTTCACGCTGAACGTCGCCCTGCGCGACGGCGCGGGGCGCCTGGGCTTCACGAAGACGGGCACGAACACGGTCACGCTCGTGGGCGCAAAGGCGTACACGGGGCCGACGGTGGTCGAGGGCGGCACGCTGCGCCTGGAGGGCGACATCCTCGCCTCGCCGTCGATCGCCTACTGGCTGGACGCCTCGCGGCCCGAGACGGTCGACGTGGACGCGGCGGGGCGCGTGACGGCCTGGCGCTCCGTCGTGGGCGGCTACACCTTCGCCGCCGGAACCTACAGCGGGCCGAAGGGGGCGGAGGTCTACCCCACGCCCACCTACACGCGCGAGACGAAGATCAACGGGCTCGACGTCGTCACCTTCAACAACCTGGCGGCGGACGACCATGAGGCGCTGGCCGGGACGACGGACGCGACCCAGCGCAGCGTCTTCATCGCCGTGCGCATGAACGGCTGCCCGTTCACGTTCGGCGGCCTCTTCGGGAGGCTGAACGCCGACAACGGCCTGCGCGTCGACGGGCCGTCGGACACGGGCGGCAAATGGGCCCACACGGTCTCGCCGTACAAGTACAACACGGACGGCATCCTCTACAAGAACGGCGTGCAGGGGAAGGACTATACCGCCTTCACGTATGGCGAGGTGCAGGTGCTCACTCAGTTCCACGCCTACGACATGGAGGCGTCCCCGCGTTCCTACGCGACGTTCCGCCCCTCCCTCGGCGTCTACTCCGGCTATGCGGGTGCCGACGGTTCCTACTACCGGGCCGTGGCGGCCGACGTCTGCGAGGTCATCGCCTTCGACCGCGTGCTGACGGCGGCCGAGCGCCAGCGGGTCGAGAACTACCTCGCGGAGAAGTGGCGGGGCGCGCCGTGCCACGACGCGCCCAAGGCCGTGCCGCCCACGCTCGCGGCGGGGACGGACCTGACGCTTCGCGCCGGCGCGACGCTCGACCTGCACGGCGGCGACCTGACGGTCGCCTCGCTGGCGGGCGAAGGCGCGATCACGAACTCCGGCGCGCGGGCGGCGACGCTGCGCGTGACGGGCGAGACGGCGTTCAGCGGCACGGTCGGCGGCGCGGTGACGCTCGCCGCAGGTGGCGCGGCGCAGCTGAAGGTCGCCGTGCAGGACGGGGCGGACGTGCGGCTGGAGGGCGGTACGGCCCAGATCGCCGCCTATACGGAGACGGTTCCGACGGACCATCTCGCCTACTGGCTCGACGCCGGGCGGCCCGAGACGGTCCGCACGAACGCGGCGGGCGAAGTGACGAACTGGCTCTCGCGCACGGCGTCCTCGGTGGCGGGGTTTGAGTACACGTCCACAACGAAACTCGATTCCTATGCCTCCGCCGCGCCCCGCGCCTGGGAGCCGGCGGGGCTCAACGGCAAGCCGGCCGTCCACTTCGCCGATCCGACGCAGATCATGAAGTCCACGGCGAAGGTGTACACGCGCACGTTCTTCCTCGTCGCGAAGCTGGACGGCGCGCAGAAGAACATGGGCGCGCCCTGGGGCATCTGGGGCCAGGACGTGGAGTACCGCTTCGCCTGGGACACGACGGACGGGGCCATCACGTCGCTCTCCCTCATCACGCCCGCCGTGCCCGGCGACACGCTCCACATCAACGGCGCGGACATCCCGCTTGTGGCGATGACCACCACGCACCGGCTGGGGAGCGACGTCTTCCTGCTCTCCTTCCGCCTCGGCGACGCCCATCGCGACCTGGAGAGCAATCGGCACTTCAACTTCCACGGCCTCAACCGCAATTTCCAGGACCGCGGCGCGAAGCAGCGGGTGGGCGAGGTGATCTGCTACGAGCGGGCGCTGACGGACGAGGAATATGCGGCGGTGGAGGGGTATCTCACGCGCAAGTGGATCGCCTCGGGGACGGGGCCCCTCCCGGCGACGCCCGCCGTCTTCGCGGACGGCGCGGGGTTGTCCCTCTCCGGCGGCGGCGGCACGGTCGCGGGCGACGTGCGGCTGAACGGGCCGCTCGTCGTGGACGCCCGCAACCGCACGGCGCTTGCGCCGCTTGTGGTGACGGGGAACCTCGTCATCGGCGACGCGGCGACCGTCTTGGTGCGCAACTACCTCAACCTGGCGGGGGCCGCGCGCCATCCGGCCCTCGTCGTGCAGGGCGCGGTGACGGGCGACTTCGCGGACGTCCAGGGCCTCGCGGGCGCCTGGCGCTTCGTCCGCGCGGGCAACACGTGGTCGGTCCTGCACGCGCTCGGGACGCTCCTCCTCTTCCGGTGACGCGCGGCCGGCGCGCGCGAAATATGGTAAACTAACGCCTTATTTCCACAGGAAAGGCGAACGGATGAACCAGGAAGCATGGCAGAAGGTCGAAGCCGCGATCGCGGCGACGAAGGACACGACGATCAAGCAGCTCTTTGCGGCGGATCCCGGCCGCGCGGCGAAGTACACGCTCTCGGCGGCGGGCTGGCGGCTCGACTACTCCAAGAACCGCATCGACGCGAAGGTGATGAAGGCGCTCGTGAAGCTCGCCGAAGCCTCGAACCTCAAGGCCGAGATCGAGAAGATGTTCACCGGCAGGAAGATCAACGAGACCGAAGGCCGCGCCGTACTGCACACCGCCCTGCGCAACTGCGATCCGACGGCGAAGGTGAAGGTGGACGGCAAGGACGTGATGCCGCAGATCCGCCGGGTACACAAGCAGATGGCCGCGTTCGCCGACGCCGTGCGCACGGGCGCGCACAAGGGCCACACGGGCAAGCGCATCAAGTACGTCGTGAACATCGGCATCGGCGGCAGCGACCTCGGTCCCGTCATGGCGACGCTCGCGCTCAGGCCGTTCTCGAAGCGGTCCATCAAGACCTACTTCGTCTCGAACGTCGACTCCACGCACCTCGCCGAGACCCTGCGCGAGGTCAAGGCGGACCAGACGCTCTTCATCGTCGCCTCCAAGACGTTCACCACGCAGGAGACGATGACGAACGCCCAGAGCGCGCGCGCGTGGCTCATCGAAAAGCTCGGCAGCAAGGCCGCCGTCGCGAAGCACTTCGTCGCGCTCTCCACGAACGCCGAGGAGGTCGGGAAGTTCGGCATCGACGTCAAGAACATGTTCGCGTTCTGGGACTGGGTGGGCGGCCGCTACTCGCTCCCCTCCGCGATCGGCCTCTCGCTCATGATCTCCATCGGACCGCGCAACTTCCAGCGCCTCCTCAAGGGCTACTGGAAGATGGACAGGCACTTCCGCACGGCGAGCCTCGGGCGCAACATGCCGGTCGTCCTCGCGCTCCTCGGCATCCTCTACGCGAACGGCTACGGGGCCGAGAGCTACTGCGTGCTGCCGTACGACCAGTACCTCAGCCGCCTGCCCGCGTACCTGCAGCAGATGGACATGGAGTCGAACGGCAAGAGCGTGACGAAGGACGGCAAGCCCGTCACGTACACGACGGGCCCGATCGAGTGGGGCGAGCCCGGCACGAACGGCCAGCACAGCTTCTACCAGCTCATCCACCAGGGGACGCACCTCATCCCGTGCGACTTCATCGGCTTCTGCAAGACGCACAACCCGATGGGCGACCACCACGACAAGCTGATGGCGAACCTCTTCGCCCAGACCGAGGCGCTCGCGTTCGGCAAGACGGCCGAGCAGTGCCGCGCGGACGGCGACGACGAGAGGCTCGTCCCGTTCAAGACGTTCACGGGCAACCGCCCCACGAACACGCTCCTCGCGAACGACCTCACGCCCGAAACGCTCGGTTCGCTCATCGCGCTCTACGAGCACAAGGTCTTCACGCAGGGCGTGATCTGGAACATCTTCTCGTTCGACCAGTGGGGCGTGCAGCTTGGCAAGGTGCTCGCGAAGAACGTCCTCAAGGACCTCACCGCGAAGAAGGCCGGCACGAAGCACGATGCCTCCACGAACGCCCTGATCGCGCACTACCGCAAGGTGCTGGGGCGCTGAGGCGCCGCCCGGGCAAAAAAGTCTTCTATAAGAGTGCTTCCGGGTTCGCCGCCTCGTGCTATACTCAAGCCGTATGGCGAATTCGGGAAAGTGTGCGCGGATCTTCGAGACGCTCAAGAGCGAGATCTTGGGCGGCCGCTATTCGCTGCAAGCGCCGTTCCCCAGCGTCGCGCGGATGGCGCGGCGCTTCAACGTCTCCAGCATGACCGCCGTCAAGGTTCTGGACAAGCTCAAGGAGGGCGGCTTCCTCCGCACGCGCCAGGGGAGCGGGACGTTCCTGACGCGGCATGCCGCCCTGCGAAAGATCGGCCTCATCATGCCGGACGTCGCGCAGACGGAGTACTTCCTGCGGATCTCGCGCGAGCTGATGCGCGTCGCCGAGCGCGCGCAGTACGAACTCCTCTTCGGCGAAGTCTGCGGCGCCTCGGCGCAGGCCCGCGCGGCCCGCGCCGAGGCGCTCGCCCGCGACTTCGTGCGCCAGGGCGTCGCCGGCGTCATCTTCCAGCCCATCGAATACTATGACGGCGGCGACGACTTCAACCGGCGGATGCTGGACCGCCTGGAGGCGAGCCGCATCCCCGTCGTCCTCTGCGACAACGCCCCGGATCCCGACGCCTGCCGCCACGACGTCGTCGGCAACGACAACATCGCGGCCGGCGCGCGGATGTACCGCCATCTCGCCGCGTCCGGCGCGACGCGCGTCTGCTTCTTCATGCGGCCCTATTCGGCCCAGACGCACGTCGCCCGCGCGCAGGGCGCGACGCTCGCCCGCCTTCCGGGCATGACGGGGACGGTCTGCCGGGAGGCGCTTCTGGTGGCGGAGCCCGACGACGCCAGGGCCATCGCCCGGCGCGTCGCCGCCGGCAAGGTGGACGCGTTCATGTGCGGCGACGACGAGACGGCGGCCGCGCTGATGCAGACGCTGCGCCGGCTGGGACTTTCCGTCCCGGACGACGTCCTCGTCGCCGGCTTCAACGACCTGAACGTCGCGCGCCTCCTTTCGCCGCCCCTGACGACGATGCGCGTCAACTGCGAGCAGATCGCCGGCGCGGCCTTCGCGCGGCTCGTCGCGCGCATCGCCGACCCCGGCCTGCCGCCGACCGCCATCCATTTGCCCGTCGAGCTCGTCGTGCGCGAGTCGACGGCCCGAAGGCCGCCGGAAGGGCGCACGACGGAAAAACGCGGGAAAGGAAAGGGAAAGACATGAACACGAGACATCTGGCGCGCGCGCGCCTGCCGATCGGGGCGTTCCTTGCCGCCGCCCTTCTCCTGGGCGGCCCGGCGCGGGCCGACGCGCCGGCGCAGAGGACGACCGAGGTGATGGCGGTCTACTATCCGCACTGGCACAAGTACCCGAAGGGGATGGAGTGGTTTGCGCCGACGTGGGACTGGAGCCGGGCCGAATGGGCGTTCGTCAAGACCCCGGCCACGCGCTTCAGGGGGCAGATCAACTTCTCGCCCTTCGGCGGATACTACGACGGCGCGGACCCCGTCGACGTCGAGACGGAGATCGCGCTCGCGCACAACGCGGGCATCGACGTCTTTCTCTACGACTACTACTGGTACAACGGCGAGAAGACGCAGGAGGAGGCGATCGAGCAGGGGTTCCTCCGGGCGAAGAACCGCGCGAAGATGAAGTTCGCGCTCATGTGGTGCTACCACGAGCGCACGTATGCCTGGCGCCGCAGGATCGGCGAGGAGACGCGCTACCTGATGAAGCTCGCGCACACGCCGGAGGAGTTCCTCGGGCTCGTCGACTACGCCATCGCGCACTACTTCGGCCGGCCCGAGTACTACCGCAAGGACGGGAAGCTCTTCTTCTCGATCTACAACTTCGCCTACCTGTGGGAGAACTGGGGGAAGGACGCGGCGAAGGTGCGCGCGGCGCTTGCCGAGGCGCGGCGGCGCGTGCGCACGGCGGGCCTCGGCGAGATCCACTTCAACGCGCAGGGCGGCCAGCCGAAGCAGGTGAGGGACTGGAGCGCGCTCAAGCTCGGCCTCGACTCGTTCACGGACTACGGCTTCAACGCCTACTGCGTCCGGGACGTGTGGACGCGCTGGAAGGCGGGCGAACGCCTGTTCGACTACGGCGAGATCGACGGCCGGCTGCAGGCGCACTGGAAGGAGAAGCGCGACGCGACGGACCTGGAATACTACCCGGTCGTGCCGACGGGGTGGGACGCGACGCTGCGCTGCCGCACGGACGAGCCGTTCCCGTGGCGCTGCGAGAAGATCGACTACCCCTACTGCCCGACGTTCACGAACAACACGGACGCCGCCTTCGAGAAGTACCTGCGCGACGCGAAGGCGTTCGTCGAGGCCGACCCGAAGCGGCCGGGCCTCGTCTACATCAACGCCTGGAACGAATACACGGAAGGCTGCTGGCTGCTGCCCGACCGCCGTCGCGGAGACTTGAAGCTGCGCGCGATCGCGCGCGTCTTCGGCCGCCGTCCCGCCGACCGCTACGTCTACACGTCGGCCTACCACGCCTGGGAGGGGGCGGCCGCGAAGAACCAGCACTGGCGGTCCCTGCGCGCGCCGGACGTCGAGAACGCCAAGTACGGCCCCCACGAGCGCGAGGGCCTGGACGTCTGGCTCGCCGACAAGGCGAAGCGCGGCGAGAAGACGCCCTGCATCGTCGTCGTCCACGGCGGCGGCTGGACGATGGGCGACCGCGTCCCGGCGGCGGCGGGCTTCCTCGCGGACGCCGAGAAGGAAGGCGTGAGCGTCGTCTCGGTCGGCTACCGCTTCGTCCAGGACGGCCTCGACCTCGGCATCGAGCCGCCGGTCAGGGCCTGCCAGGACGACGTGATCGCCGCGCTGAAGTACGTCCGCGCGCACGCGGAGGCATGGAACATCGACGTCCGCCGCATCGGCCTCACGGGCGGCAGCGCGGGCGCGTGCTCGGCGCTCTTCGCGGCCCTGCAGGGCGACTGCGCGCTCGGCATCGCGGCCGTCTTCGTGGAATCGCCGCAGACGTCCATCGATCCCGCCGAGATGCGGGCGTGGATCCCGAACTCCCGCTACGGGGCGCACGCCTTCCACGAGCCGTCCTTCGAGCGCTGGCTCGAGAACCGCGCGCGCCACCTGCCGTGGATCGAGCGCTATTCCCCGGCCCACCTGCTGCGCGCCTGCACGGCCGCGAAGGCGCCCGTCTTCCTCTACACGTGCCCGCCGCCGCCGCCGCCGGGGGCGCTGCCGAAGGACCCGACCCATGCGGCCATGTTCTGCGTGAAGTTCGAGGAGATCGCCCGCGCGAAGGGCGTCGTCTGCCGCAGGGGGAGCCGCGCGGAGTTCATCCGCGTCCTCGGGCGGTAGGGGCCGCGCGGCCCGTGTGCGGCGTGTTCCGTTCAGGCGTGCAACATCCAAACGAGCAAGGAGGTGCGAGATGGGAAAGCGGAAGACGATGGCCATTGCGGCGGCGCTCGCGCTTGGCGCGGCGGGGCGCGCCGCCTTCGCGGACGACCTTCTCGTCCCGCTTGACGGCGCGGTCGTCACGGCGACGCCGCCGGCGGACTACGCGGGCGCGACGGTGCGCGGGCCGCTGAAGATCGACGGCGCGGGCGTCTCGGTCACGAACACGGGGCGGGTCTCCATCGGCCCCGACGTGGGCGACAACGCCTCCGTCGTCGTCACGAACGGGGCCTTCTGGCGCCTGACGGACAACGCCGAGATCGTCTACGGCGCGAACGGCGGCAGGGGCGGAACGGTGACGGTCGCCGGCGATCCGGGCGGCGAACTCGCGTGGTATGAGAAGGGGCGCTGCGGCACGTTCGGCGGCCATGTCGTCCACTGCGTCGACGCGAATCTGGACAGGGGCGCCGCCGAGGGCGTCTTCGATCTCGCGGACATGCGGGAGAAAGGCTGGCTCGGCTTCAGGCAGATCTGGGCGCGCAACGCGCGCATCAAGACGCGCCTCCTCTTCAACGGCGGCGGGATGTGTACGAAGACGGGGGGCGCGCCGCTGTTCCAGGCCGACGAAAACGCGGAGATCGTCCTGGAGGGCTGCGGCGGGGCCCCGCTTTTCGTCAAAAGCCTGTGGGGAGGCAGCAAGACCTTCTTCTCGGGCGCGGGACGCTTGACCGTCAGGGGGAAAGGCGCCCTGTGGTACACGGTCCAGAACTCCCCCGAGCGGACCGTCACGTCCCTCGGCGCCGGCGTGAACTGGGAAAACGACGGCGGGCTCGTCCTCGACGGCCGGCACAGCTGGCTCAAGACGACGGCGCACGACGTCCTCCCCTTCGAGAGGGGCGGCGTGACGCTGACGAAGGGGTACGGCCTGCATCCGAACGGCATCAACTGCGTCAACGTCCTCGACCTGAACGGGACGACGCAGCGCGTGTGCAACCTCGTCTTTGCGGACGGCACGTCCGCCGACACTGCGTTCGTCACCAATTCGTCTCCGACGCGCGCCGTCCTCGAAATCGGCGAACACGCGACGGGCACGATCGCGCTCAACGGCTCGTTCGGCGGCAAGATCGACCTCGTCGTCAAGGGGAAGACCGAGGTCGTGCTGGGCGCGAACTTCAAGAAGACCGACGAGGTACGGCTCACCCGTCTGAATCCCGCGCTCCACAACGCGCGGTTCGAGACGGTCATGCCGGGGGACGCCTGGGAGGGGACGCTCACGGTCAGCAACTGGTGCGAGAACGTCGCCGAAGACCCCGGCTACGTCAAGAACGGCGCGCGCCGCGACCGCGCGCCTTCGCTCGTGAAGACGCTCGCGCCGGGGGCCGGCCGGACGGTCGACGTCCGGGGCGGCGCGCTCGGCGTCGCGCAGTTCGCGGGCGCGGCCGGCGCGCGTGTCCACGTGCGTCCCGACTGCGAGCTGAGCGTGCGCGCGCAGGCGCCGAAGGCCGTCCGCTTCCTGCGCCTCGTCCTCAAGGAGGCGTATGGCGTCCAGGCGCAGGGGGCGGACGGGAAGTTCTATCCGCTGCTCAAGTCCTTCCTCCTCGTCGCGGCGGACGGGAAGCCCTATTGGCCGGGCGACGCGGGATATGCGCGCCTGCCCGCGGACGCCGCGACGGCGGAGATGGCGCCGGGAACGTACAAGTTCCATTCCGACAAGTACGCGGTCGGGAAAAGCGCGGACCTTGACAAGGTCAATGTCCCGTATGGCCTGTCCGTCGACTATACGTTTGGCCCCGACAGTTTCCTGCGGCAGAAACTTGTCTGGGGCGGCCTCCTCTTCACGAACGCCGTGCCGCGCCGCGCCGCCGCGGACACGTGGCATGTGGTCACGCTGCGCCTGAAGGACGACGCCCCGGCCTTCGTGGGCTACCGCTTCTGCCTCAACTGGACCCATGTGTGCGACCCGCTTTGCTGGGCGGTCGAGGGGAGCGCGGACGGCGTGTCGTGGGCGACGCTCGACGAGAAGACGGACTACTATCCGTTCCGCTGGGGGAATCGGAACGCGGGCTCCACCGACGAGGGCTACAACCAGGTGAACGCCTCCATGGACGGACGCATCGTCTTCCCGTTCTTCTGGACGCGGGGCGTCGCGGACGCGGTGCGCTTCGACCTCGGCGGCGCGACGCTGCGCGTCGACCGGGGCGGCGTCCTCGACGTCTCGCAGACGGGGCGGCCGGCCGAGGTCGCCGCGCTTGAGATCGACGCGCAGGAGGGCGGCGGGCGCGTGACGTGCTTCATGCCGGCGAAGGGCGGCGTCCTCCGGGTCGTGAACGCCGCGCAGGCGGGGACGCTCGCCGCGGCGGAGCGCACGCTCGCCTTCGCGTTCGACGAACTCGTCGCGCCCGGGAACTTCGATTCGTGGAAGGTCGTGGTGAACGGCGTGCCGTGTACGTCCGTGCGCGTGGGCGCGACGAAGGACGGGCTGAAGCTTTTCGACAGGGGCTTCCTGGTCCTCGTCCGATGACCGGCGGAAAAAAAGAAGACCGATAGGAGGAAAGGAACATGGCGAAGACGGGATGGACGGGACTTCTCGCGGCGTGCGCGTGCGCGGCGCTTGCGGAGACGAAGACGATCGATCTCCTGCCGGACGAGCTCTGGTGGGGCGGCACGGTGGGCGGCGGCTGGCAGATGCCGCTCGACGCGACGAGCGACTACGCGAAGGACCTGCGCGTCGATTCGGACGGCAACCAGGCGGCGCCGCTCCTCCTCTCGACGAAGGGCCGCTGGGTCTGGTGCGAGGACGCCTTCGCGTACACCTTCAGGGGCGGGCGCCTCACGGTCGAGACGGGGCCCGCCCCGCGCCGCACGGGCGCGGCGCCGCATCCGATGGACGTCAACGCCGCGCCGGCCGCCGACGGCACGAAGGCGCGCGTCGGCCAGATCCCCAACGTCGAGAAGACGTGCTACGCGAAGAAGGCGTTTGCGCCGATCCAGTCCGGGACGGCGAAGGGCGGCACGCTCCGCAGCGCCTTCGAGTACTGCTCGCGGACGTTCTTCCCGCCGCAGGGCATGCCGCGCCTCGAATGGTTCCAGCAGCCGATCCTCAACACGTGGGCCGAACTCAACTACAACCAGAACGAGGAGGACATCCTCCGCTACGCGAAGAGCTTCCTCGCGAACGGCATGAAGCCGGGCGTCTTCCAGATCGACTGCTTCTGGCACACGGACAACTTCGGCAGCTGGACGTTCCACGGCGCGCGCTTCAAGGACCCGAAGGGGTTCGTGGAGAAGCTCAAGGCCCTCGGCTTCCACGTGATCCTCTGGTACGCGCCGTTCGTCACGCTCGATTCGATGCCCTACCGCGCGCTGCGCGCGCAGGGCGGCATCCTCAAGGACGCGCGCCTCAGGCCGTACGGGAAGGGCTACCAGGGCCTCCCGATCCAGTGGTGGGACGGTTACAGCGCCGTCTGGGACCCGACGTCGCCCTGCGGCCGCGCGTGGAACAGCCGCACGATGCGGCGCATCATGGACGACTACGGCGTGGAGGGCTTCTTCTTCGACGGGGGCGGGCCGCACGAGTTCCCGCCCGGCGACTACATCGCCTGGGACCACGCCGCGCAGCCGACGGACCTGACGCGCGCCTTCCAGATGTCGGCGCTCGACGTGCCGTTCGGCCAGTGCCGCGAGGCGTGGAAGATGGGCGGCCTGCCGGTCATGCAGACGCTGCGCGACAAGGCGCCGAAGTGGAGCGAGATGCGGCGCTGCGTGACGGACATGATCGCCGCGGGTCTGCTCGGCTACCCGTTCGTCGTCGCAGACCTCGTCGGCGGCGGCACGTGCGGCTGCGACGGCGGCGCGGTGCGCGGCCTCGACTGGCAGGACGAGCTCTTCATCCGCCACCTGCAGATCGAGTGCCTCTCGCCAATGGTGATGTTCTCCGGCTCGCCGTGGCGCGTCCTCTCGCCGGAGGGGCAGCGGATCGTCCAAGACCTGCTGCTCCTGCGCGCGCGCTTCGCGCCCCGGATCGTCGCGCTCGCGACGGAGACGGCCCGCACGGGCCTTCCGATGCTGCGCTCGATGGAGTTCCAGTACCCCGGCAGGGGCTATGCGCGCGTCCTCGACCAGTTCATGATGGGCGACGGCCTGCTCGTCGCGCCGGTCGTGGAGGGCGGGAAGAAGACGCGCACGGTCGTGATCCCCGAGGGGACGTGGCGCGCGGACGACAACACGGTCGTCGTCGGGCCGAAGACGGTCGAGGTCGAGACGCCCCTCGCGCGCCTGCCGTACTTCGAGCTGCTGACGCCGGCCGAGGCGGAGCTGCTGACGGCCCACGGCACGAGGAAGGTCGGCGACGGGGGGAAGGCGGCGTCGGCCGTCGACGCGACGGCGATCGCGCGCGTGGAGGACGCCGCGCCCGACGCGCTCGTCGCGCCGCGCCTCCGCGACGTGAAGATGCTCGGCTACGCGGGGCGCAAGTGCGATGCGTTCCTGCGCGGGCGCGTGCTGAGCGACTTCGCGAAGGAGGAGATCTTCGGCGAGGCGTTCGACGCGATCCAGAAGAAGGAGGACGACGCCTCGGGCGTCGTCGGCTTCTGGCAGGGCGAGTTCTGGGGCAAGCTCATGATGAGCGCCGCGCGCGTGGCCGACTACACGCAGGACCCCGGGCTCATCGGCTTCGTGCGCGACGCCTGCCACCGCCTGATGGCGACGCAGGAGGCGGACGGCTACATCGGCAGCTACGCGAACAAGGAGTTCGTGACGGGGCCGGACCGCAACGACAAGGCGCAGATGGACAAGGTCCACAAGGCGCTCAAGTTGAACTGGGACTGCGACTACTGCTGGAACCTCTGGGGCCGCAAGTACACGATGTGGGGGATGATCCTCGCCTACGAACTCACGCGCGACCGCGCGATCCTGACGTCGGTCGAGCGGCAGATGGACCAGTGGATCGACATGATGCACCGCCTCGGCACGCCCCTCTGGAAGACGGGCGAGCCGACCTACGTGGGCCTCCCGTCGATGTCGGTCCTCAAGCCGCTCATGCGCCTCTACCGCATCACGGGCAAGAAGAAGTACCTCGCCTACGCGCGGGAGATGCTGCCGTTCTGGGAGCGGGCGGACGGCGCGGCGCCGAACCTCGTGGCGAACGCCGCGCGCAAGGAGCCGATCCACACGTGGTATCCGAACCCGTACGGCTGGGCGAAGGCATACGAGATGATGAGCTGCATGCAGGGCCTGCTCGAATACTACCGCGTGACCGGCGAGCGGAAGTACCTCGACGCCGTCGTCGCGCTGCAGCGGAACATCGCCGAGACGGAGCGCAACCAGGTGGGGTCGGTCGCCTACAACGACCACTTCTCGGGCGCGGCCGAGCGGCCCAACGCCGTCTCGGAGCCGTGCGACGTCGTCCACTGGATGCGCGTCAACCACGACCTCTACCTCATCACGGGCGATGCGAAGTACGTGGACGAGATCGAGCTGACCTACTACAACGCGATGCTCGGCTCGGTGACGCGCGACGGCACGTGGGGGGCGCGCTGCGTCCGCTCCCACGGCCGCAACTGGCACGATCTCACGGGGCAGTGCAAGCTCAAGCACCAGCACTGCTGCATCAACAACATGCCGCGCGGCTTCATGGACGTCGCCCAGACGTTCGTCACGGCCGACCGCGGGGGGAACCTCAGGGTGAACCTCTACTCCGACGCGGAGGTGAAGATCGGCGGCGCGAAGGTGGCGATCGCGGGCGGCTTCCCCGTCTCGAACCGCGTTACGGTGACGGTCGCGGGTCTGGGCGAGGGGCGCCGCGTCGACTTCCGCACGCCGGGCTGGTGCCCGAAGATGGACATCGCCGAGGCCGCGCCGGCGGACGACGGGACGCGCACGTTCACGCTCACGTTCGACATGAACCCGCGCGTCGTCGACTGGAAGATGCCGCCGGCCGAGCCCTACGACTTTGAGCGCAGAAGCGGCAAGAGCGACCGGCGCATCGGGCAGTTCACGACGTACTACCAGGAGAAGGACCTGTTCCCGCTCATGCGTACCGAGGCGGCGGCGACCGTCCAGTACGGCCCGCTCATTCTCGCGAAGTCGAAGCTTGTCGGCGCGACGCGCGAGCAGATCTTCGATCCGTTCACCGCGAACGGGAAGGGCTACAAGGTCACGGTGGCGCCGCTGCCCTCGACGCAGGTCTGGGGCGCGTGGAAGGTCACGCTTGAGAAGGGCGGCGATCGGCACGTCTATCCGGCCGCCGACCTTGGCAGCGCATGTGACCGCGTGACGCCCTACTCGGTGGACGAGTACTCGATCTGGTTCTGACGTCCGCTCAGACCTGCCGTCCGTCCCGCCTCTCGCGGACGTAGAAGCTGCCGGCATCTGCGGCGCCGCCTCCCCACGCGGCGCCGCCTTCCTACCTACGCGGAGCCTCCCTCTTCTACGCATCTCTCTCTCCCCCCCCCCCCCCACGCACACACACGGCGTCTCTTCCCTGAAAAAAAAATTTCTTACGCATAAAAATCTCATTGCTCCTCACGCCTGCATCTGATAGACTTCTCGGCGTGGAGCGTCTTTGGAAAGAGAACGGCGGCGGGATGCCGCAGGCGCGCGGCGGCGTCGCGCTGCGCCTGCGGGATGTCCCGCGCGCCGTCGCGGGCGCCGTGCGTGCGGACTTTTCCGCGTGGGTCGAGCGCAACTTCTTCAATCCGCGCGCGGGGCGGATCGGGGACGTCTCGTACACGCGCGCGGGCGAACTGGACGATGCCGTCCCGGAGTCCGGCCCGCTCGGGAGACGCCGGGAGGCCCGCCGGCTCTGGTTCTCGGAGGCGTACGACCGCGCCCTCGTCGACCACACGGAGCCCCTGAACGACGAGGAGGCGGACTTCCTCCTCCACCATCCGCACATCGCCCTCCAGCTCATGTTCGGCGTCACCGACCTGCGCGGCCTCCGCTGCCTGCGGCGCGGCCTCACGCACGAGGTAGACCGCCTCCAGCGCCGCGCGTGCCGCGCGCGCTACTACGCGCGTGACAACGCCCGCCGGCGCGCCCTTGCCGCCGAGCGGCGGCGGATCGCGCGCCGCACGACCGCGAACCCCTGCCCGACGCCGGAGGCCCTGCGCGCGGCCTTCGCCACGCGCGGGGACTCCCCGGAGGCGAAGATCCGCCTCGGCGGTCTCCTGGAGGACCTGGAGTGCTACGTGGACAACGGCCTCCGCTTCGGCCCGGACGGCGAGATCCTCGGCCGTAACGGCGGCGTGCGGGGCTGGCTGCGCGAGCATGCACCCGAACTCTTCGAACGCTACAAGACGCTCATGCGGTACAAGTCCCTCGCGCGCCGCCTCCGCCAGGCGGCGGGGATCGCCGACCCCCTCCCGGCGGACGCCCTCCTTCCGCCTCCCCTCGGCCCGTATGCGCCGGAGGCGGGGGACACCCCCTCGGCCTCGGTGGGCCTTCCCGTCCAGATGCCGACGCTGGGCTGCGCGCCCCCTTGCCGCCCCGTCGTGCCCGAGCGGGCGCGGAAGACGGCCGAAGGGATCCTCAAGGGCTGCCCCAACACGTTCGCCGCGCTCTTCCGCGCCGTGGACGTTGCCCTTGACGAAGGCGGATAAGGCCTCGGACGCCGGATGGTGTAGGATTTTGGGCCAGGTGACAGTCCGGCAAGACGCCGGGCATCGCGCTTGATGCCGTTTGGGTGTCTCGCACGCCGTCCTCGCGCCGCGATGCGCGTGATTTCATGCTCGCCGTGAAGGGCCTGGATGGCGGCAGGGGCTTCCACGGGCGCGGCGTCCCCGGATTGGACGCTGACGCCCTCCGAGAACTCTCTCCCCCTCCCAGCGCGGCGCAGGCGTTTGCGGGAGGCGTGAGAATTTGATGCGTAAGATAATTCTGCGCGCTGGGGTGTGGGGGGGGGGGGGAGAAAAAGGATAGGAAGAAAAGGATAGAAAGAGGGGAGAGAGGGGGCGCAGTGGGGTGGGGCGGAGGGCGACGCGGCGAGGCGGAGGGCGGGGCGGCAAGGCGGAGGGCGACGCGGCAAGGCGGAGGGCGACGCGGCGAGGCGGAGGGCGGCGCGGCGCGGCGGTCAGGTGGCGGAGAAGGCGCGGAGCGTCTCGAAGTAGCCGGAAGGATTGCCGATGTCGTGACGGCGACCGGGGTAACGGTAACCGTAGACGGGCTTCACGGCGAGCAGGCGGCGGATGGCGTCCGTGAGCTGGATCTCGCCGCCCACGCCGGGCGTCTGCGTGGCAAGGAGGGCGAAGACGTCCGGATCGAGGAGATAGCGTCCGGCAATCGCAAGGCGGGAGGGGGCCGCTTCGGGCGCGGGCTTTTCAACGAGGTCGTCGAGGCGGAGGATACGTGCGACGTCGATGCCCGCGAGGTCCGCCGCTTCGGATGCCGGACGCCCGGCGACGATGCCGTAGCGGGAGACCTTCTCAAGGGGCACTTCTTCGAGGCCGATGACGGAGGCGTGGCCGTACGCGCGGGAGAGCGCGGCCATCGCGGGGGAGGGCGCCTCGCCCGAGACGAGGGCATCGCCGAGCAGGATGAGGACCGGTTCGGCGGTGCCCTTCAGGACTTCCGCCGCCTGGAGGACGGCGTGGCCGAGGCCCTTCTGTTCCGTCTGTTCGACCCAGACGATACGGCGGCCGATCTCCTCCAGCCGGGTGAGGGCGGCATCGAGCGCGGGCTTGCGGGCGCAGCGGGCGTGCCAGACGGGATCGGGGTCAAAGTGGCGTTTGAGCGCGGGCTTGTCGGGCGAGGTGACGACCACCACGTCGTCGGCTCCGGCGGCCAGCGCCTCCTCGACGATGAGCTGGATGGCGGGCTTGGCGCCGACGGGCAGCATCTCCTTCGGAATCGTCTTCGAGGCGGGGAGAAAGCGCGTGCCGTAGCCGGCGGCTGGAATGAGGGCGTGCATTACTTGGCGAGAAGGGAACGGAAGTAGGCGATGGTCTTTGCGAGGCCGTCGCGGAGGGGGATGCGGGGTTCCCAGGCGAGGAGTTCCCTGGCGAGGGCGATGTCCGGCTTGCGGCGCTTGGGGTCGTCCTTCGGCATGGGGCCGTAGACGATCTTCGAGGTCGAATCGGGAAGCTGGCGGAGGGTTTCCTCGGCGAGTTCGCGGATCGTGTATTCGCCGGGATTGCCGGTGTTGATGACGGCGGCGCCGAGGTTGTGGCGCGCGACGAAGGCGTCCACCGTCTCGCGGGGGAGGGCCATGTAGCGGCGCATCGCCTCGATGAGGTCGTCGCAGTACTGGAAGGAGCGCGTCTGGCGACCGTCGCCGAAGAGGGTGATGTCCTCGTTTCGGAGGGCCTGCATGATGAAGTTCGAGATGACGCGCCCGTCTTTCGGGTGCATGTTGGGGCCGTAGGTGTTGAAGATGCGCACCATGCGCACGTCCACGTTGTACTCGCGGCGGTAGTCGGCGCAGAGGGTCTCGGCGACGCGCTTGCCCTCGTCGTAGCAGCTGCGGACACCGATCGTGTTCACGTTGCCCCAGTACGTCTCGACCTGCGGGTGGACGAGCGGGTCGCCGTAGATCTCGGAGGTGGAGGTGTGAAGGACGCGCGCCTTCGTCTTGAGGGCGAGGTCGAGGACGTTCATGATGCCCAGCACGGAGCTCTTCGTCGTCTCGACGGGGTTCTTCTGGTAGTGGATGGGCGAGGCGGGGCAGGCGAGGTTGTAGATCTCGTCGAACTGCCCCCAGAAGGGCTGGGTGACGTCGTGCAGCACGAACGAGAACTTCGCCTGGCCGAGGAGGTCGTAGATGTTGGCCTTCGTGCCGGTGAAGAGGTTGTCGAGCGCCGTCACCTCGTAGCCGTCCGCCAGGAGGCGGCGGCAGAGGTGCGAGCCGAGGAAGCCGGCACCGCCCGTGACAAGGGCCTTTCGGGAAAGAAGCATGGGATGTCCTTCAGATGGAGATGTAAAACACATTTCCGAAGTATAGCATAAAACGCCGTCCGGCGGGAAGCCGGGCGCCGGGCAGGCCGATAATGTGCTATACTATCCGCGCTATGAACATCGTCATTCTTCTGGGCGCCCCGGGTTCGGGGAAGGGTACGGTCGCGGGCAAGCTGGCGGCCGGGAACGCGCATCTCAAGCACGTGTCGAGCGGCGACCTGCTGCGCGGCGCCGTCGCGAAGGGGACGGAGGCCGGCCGGCAGGCCAAGGCGTTCATGGAGGCGGGCAAGCTCGTGCCCAACGCCCTCATCGCCACGATGATCAAGGACGTCGTCGCGGAGACGACGGGCGACGTGACGATGCTTCTCGACGGTTTCCCGCGCAACCTCGCGCAGGCCGAGATCCTCGCCGAGATGGGCGCGCCCGTCACGGGCGCCGTCCTCATCGACGTGCCGGACGATATCATCCAGGACCGCATCGCGGGCCGCCGCACGTGCCCGAAGTGCAAGGCCGGCTACCACGTGAAGAACCTCCCGCCCAAGGTCGAGGGCGTCTGCGACGCCTGCGGCGCGACGCTCGTCGTCCGCAAGGACGACAATCCCGAGACGGTGAAGGACCGCCTCGCCGTCTACCACCGCGAGACCGAGCCGCTGATCGCCTACTACCGGGAGAAGGGCCTCCTGAAGACCGTCAACGGCATGACGGGCGTCGACCGCGTCGCCGAGGACTTCCTGAAGACCCTGTAGGCCCCGGATGAAAGTCGACATCAAGACCAAGGCCGAGATCGACCGCATGCGCGTCGCCTGCCGCATGAGCGCGGAGGTGCGCGACCTCGCCGCCGCCGCCGCCGTGCCGGGCGCGACGACGGCGGACATCGACCGCGTCGTGCGCGACTACTGCCTGAAGAACAAGGTCGCCGCGAGCTTCCTCGGCTACGCCGGCTTCCCCGGCGCGATCTGCGTGAGCGTCAACGACGAGGTCATCCACGGCATCCCGGGCAGCCGGATGATCATGCCGGGCGACCTCGTGAAGTGCGACGTGGGCGTGTGTACGCTCGGCTTCAACGGCGACACGAGCCGCACGGTCATGGTCGGCGTGAGCGACCCGGAGGTCGTCCGCCTCGTCGAGACGACGAAGAAGTGCCTCGCGGCCGGCATCGCCGCGACGGGCCCCGGCGTCCATCTCGGCGACGTGGGCTACGCCATCCAGAAGGTTGCGGAGGACGCCGGCTTCGGCGTCGTGCGCGACTGGATCGGGCACGGCGTGGGGCGTACGGTCCACGAGGACCCCGAGGTGCCGAACTACGGCCGGCCCGGGACGAAGCTCGTCCTGCGCCCCGGCATGACGATCGCCATCGAGCCGATGATCACGCTCACCGCGGCCGGGGCGAAGACCTATGTGGACAAGGCGAACGGCTGGACCGTCATCACGCGCGACCACTGCATGGCCGCGCACTTCGAGCACACCGTCGCCGTCACCGACGACGGCTGCGAGGTCCTGACCCTGCCGGCGGACTATCCCTGATCCCCCCCCGTCCCTTTCTCCCTTTCCGGCGGACGAACCCGAAGGCGCCACGGTCGAACGGCGGCTGATTGTTCGTCCGCCTTTTTTTATGCGCCACCTCTTGCGCCCCGACGCGATTTCTGCTATCATGCAAATGTCAGCAGAAGAACCGGGCCTCGCAAAGGCGCGGACACGCTTCTTTTCGGCGGGGCGGAAGGGAAAGGCACATGAAGAAAGAACTGACGTTTGCGCTGGCATGCGCATCGACGTTTGCCCTCTTTGCGGTGGACATTACGCCCAAGGCCGATTTTGAAGGCTACTCGGTGGACGCCCCGGTCGCAGGCAATCCTGACCCGAACGGGGCGCTCCACTGGATCTACACGGGCTCTTCGGGTTCCGAGGACGGCTCCAAAGTCCAGGCCTACGGCGGGGAGATCTCTGCGCCGACGGCCCCCGGAAACTACGGCGACAATTACCTCAGCCTCTCGACCGAGGGCGGCACGCTGTGGCGTTCGCTCTCGTCTGAGAATGCCAATGCGGAGGGAACTCTTGGTGACGCCCAGGCGATTCCATCGGATGGGCTCTACATCGACACGATGGTGCAGTTCACCCCGACCGAGGATGGCGGCGCGCCGGATATGGATCCGAGCGACAAACTCGCCATCTGGCTCAACGTCGAAACGGGTGAGGGCCTCGAGACGCCCGTGACGAACCTGTGCGTGAAGGCGGGCCACGTCTATCGTGACGGCAGTGAGGCTGTTGACCCCATGACGTTCGTCCTTGAGGGGACAAGTGGAGTTGTCCCTGGAACATGGTATCGCCTGACCGTGAAGGCCATCCCCGACGTCACAAAGTCCATTGCGGATGGCGGGCGTAGCACGGGCGTGACGGGCTATCAGATCTTGCTTAATGGGCAGGCGCTTTCCACGAAGGCAACCGTGTTCGAGTCTTCCTACATTGATTGGGCGTTTGATGAATGGCTCGAGGATGCCGACAAGGCCCTGCTCCAGAGTGGAACCGTGTTTGCGGGGCTTGACGGCTTCGTGACGGCCGCCACCCTCCAGGCCGTTGGCTTCAAGGGGTCGGGCGCGCTCGACAACCTCGCGATTACCGACGAGGATCCGCATGCGTCGGGCGGCGATCCGATTCCGGTCACGCCGCAGATCACGCTCTCCGCGACGGAGGCGACGTTCTCCGCCTCGTTGGAGCTGCCGACGGTGACGGTTGCGGGGAACTACGTGCTTGGTACGGACTACACCGTTTCGTGGAGCGGAGCGCTCCCGACGGAAAATCCGTCGGCAGACGTGGTTCTCACGGTCACGGTCGAGATGCGTGGCAAGTACTCGGGCAGCAATACGGCGACCTTTACGGTCAAGCCGGCCGGCACGCCGCCTGTGGTCAATGACTGGCCGACCGATCCAACGACGATGACAGGCCAGACGGCGGGCGTAGCCTATGGCTTCACGGGTGATCTCGCCGATGTCCCAGCCGATACGCTTGCGATCTGGGCGAAGGCGAACGGTGTCGCCTACGCCGGTGCGGCGGGAGCGATCAAGGTCGAAGCCTACCTTCTGAACGTCGCGAATACCGACGAGGCCATCGCCGAGGGCAAGGTTAACTTCAAGATCCCGGCGATCACGGTTGATGCCAACGGCACGGTCACGGTCACGGATCCTGAGGGTTCGTACAACGGCGTGATCACCATCAAGGGAAGCGTCACCGTCAATGGGACGTATAACCTCGACAAGGCTGATACGACGGCTCGGTTCTTCAAGGCGTTCCTGAGCGTCAAGTAAGACGCGGAATCAGGGACGTAAAAGAAGACGCCCGTACGGGCATACGAGGGGGCGCGGCGCAAGCCGCGCCCCCTGTCGTCGGGCGGCTGTGGTGCGTTGCGGCCGGACCCGGCGGGGACGGCGTGCGCAGGACTTGCCAGGGAAAGGGCAATGCGGCGATTGACGAAAAAGGCGAGGTGTGGTTAAATACCCGCCTTCAAGGAGAAGACTCTAAAATGGACACCAACGAAAAAGACGCAGAAAAAGACGCACGGCAGATGGAGACGGAACACGTGAATACGGAAGAGGCGAAGACGGAGGCGGACGTCGCCGAGACGGCGGCGCCCGAGGTGGACGCGGCGGCGCCCGACGCGGACGCCGCGCCGAAGGCCGAGGAGAAGCCCGCCGAGCCCGACTGGAAGGACCGCTACGCGCGCGCAATGGCGGACTTCGACAATTTCCGCAAGCGCACGGCGCGCGACCGCGACGATCTCGTTCAGTTTGCCGCCGAAGGCGTCGTCAAGGACGTCCTCGCGACCGTCGACAACCTCGCCCGCGCGCTCGACGGCGCGAAGGAGCGGGCGGACGACCCGTTCGTGAAGGGCGTGCGGCTCGTCTACGACGGGCTTCTGAAGACGCTCGCCGACCACGGCGCGACGCCGCTTGATTCGGTGGGCGAGCCCTTCGACACGAACTACCACGAGGCGATCGCGCAGATGCCGTCCGAGGACGTCGCCGCAGGCCTCGTGATGGACGAGGTGCAGCGCGGCTGGCTGCTGCACGGCAAGCCCCTGCGGCCCGCCAAGGTCGTCGTGAGCAAGGGCAAGGGGGCGTAAGATGGCGGAGGCGAAGAGAGACTACTACGAGGTCCTCGGCGTCCCGAAGGACGCCAACGCCGACCAGATCAAGAGCGCCTACCGCAAGCTCGCGATGAAGTGGCATCCGGACCGCAATCCGGACAACCCCGAGGCGAAGGCGAAGTTTCAGGAGGCCTCCGAGGCGTATGAGGTGCTCTCGAACCCCGAGAAGCGCCAGCGCTACGACCAATTCGGCCACCAGGGCGTGAACTTCGGCCCCGGCGGCTTCGACTTCAGCCGCGACTTCTCGCACGGCGCCGACTTCAGCGACATCTTCGAGTCGCTCTTCGGCGGCGGGGGCGGCTCGTTCGGCGACATGTTCGGCGGGATGTTCGGCGGCGGGCGCCGCCGTCGCTCCGACGCGAACGCGCCCCAGCGCGGCGACGACATGTCGATGGAGCTGGAGATCGACTTCGACGAGGCGATCTTCGGCAGCGCGCGCACGCTGCGCCTCACGGTGCCCGACCAGTGCCCCGACTGCCGGGGCTCCGGCGCGGCGCAGGGCGCGAAGCGCGTGACGTGCCCGACCTGCGGCGGCCACGGCCAGGTCGTCCAGGGCGGCGGCTTCTTCCAGGTGCGTCAGACGTGCCCGCGCTGCGGCGGCGCCGGCTCGGTCGTCGAGCGGCCCTGCGCGACGTGCCGCGGCTCGGGCCAGGTGCGCGTGCCGCGCGAGATCCAGCTGCGTATCCCGCGCGGCGTCGACACGGGCTCGCGCCTCCGCCTCGGCGGCAAGGGCGCGGGTGGCCTGCGCGGCGGCGAGCCGGGCGACCTCTACGTCGTCCTGCGCGTGCGGCCGAGCGACCTCTTCGAGCGTGCGGACCTCGACCTCGCGGTCGACGTGCCCGTCTCGCCCGTCCTCGCGGCCCTCGGCGGCGAGGTGGAGGTGCCGACGCCGGACGGCATCGCGACGCTGAAGATCCCGTCCGGCACGCCGAACGGCAAGCTCCTGCGCCTGCGCGGGAAGGGCGTCCCCGACCTGCGCGGCGGCAGCCCGGGCGATCTCGTCGCGCGCATCGTCATCGAGGTGCCCACGCGCCTCACGGGGCGGCAGCGCGGCCAGCTGGAGGAGCTTGCGAAGGCGCTCGACGCCTCCAACTTCCCGGCGGCGCAGAGCTTCGGCTCCAAGATGAAGGTCTTCTACCAGCACCGCGACACGCTGCGGAAGTAGCGGACGGGCGCGGGGGCGTCGAGAGGGTCATCGCCATGCACCGGCTGCTTGTACACGCGGAGGCGCTGGAGCGGGAGGTCACCGACCTCCCGACGGACGCCGCGCGCCACCTGAAGGTGCTGCGCCCGAAGCCCGGCGAGGCCATCGAGCTCTTCGACGGATGCGGCCGCACGCGGCGCTACCGCTGGAACGCGGCGCGCGGCGTGCTGGACGCGCCGCAGCCGCTTGTCTGCGCCGGGGCGCGTCCGTTCCCGCTGACGCTCTTCGCCTGCGTGACGAAGGGCTCGCGCTGGGACTGGACGATCGAAAAGGCGGTGGAGCTGGGCGTCGCGCGGATCGTCCCCGTGATCTCGGACCGCTGCATCGTGCGCCTCGCGCCGGACGCGCGCGCCGCGAAGGCGGAACGGTGGCGGCGGATCGCGGAGGACGCGGCGCGGCAGAGCGACGCCGTATGGCTGCCGGAGGTGCTGGAGGCGGTCGACTTCCCTGCGGCGCTCGATCTCGTGGCGACGTGCGGGCGCGTGTTCGCGGGGGCGCTGACGCGCCCGCCGCCGCCGCCGCTTCTGGAGGCCGTCCTGCGCGAAGGCACCGCCGCGCGCTCCTGGGGGCTCTTCGTAGGGCCCGAGGGCGACTTCACGCCCGCCGAGCTGGCCGCGCTCCTGGCGCGCGCCGTCCCGGTCTCGTTCGGCCCGACGATCCTCCGCGCCGAGACGGCCGCCGTCTTCGGCCTCTCCGTCCTCGCCGCCGCCTGCGCGCGGTGACGCCTGCGCAGAAAAGCGCCCCGTCGCCTGCGGGCGGCGGGGAAATATGGTACACTGCGCGCATGAAGAAACTCGCACTGGTTCTGTTGGGTGTTTCCGCGGCGGCCGGCGCCGGCGCGGCGACGTGGTACGTGGACAGCGCAAACGGCGACGACGCGGCGGCCGGCACGGACGCGGCGGCGGCCGTGCGCACGCTTGGGCGGGTGAACCGCCTCGACGTGAAGCCCGGCGACCGCGTCCTCTTCCGGCGCGGCGGGCTGTGGCGCGGGACGCTGCGGCCCCGGAGCGGCGAGCCGGGCAAGCCCGTCACCTACGCGACCTACGGAACGGGGCCGAAGCCGATCCTGCAGCAGAGCGTCGACCGCAGCCGCCCCGAGGACTGGGTGCCGGCGGGCGAAGGCGTCTGGGCGACGCGGCCGCGCACGCCGCCCGTCGTGAAGGAGCAGGTCTGGGACGCCGCCACTGCCTTCGGCGCCTGGAGCGCCTCCTACCAGGAGGGCAACCGGGGCACGACGCGCGTCGTGGCGGAAGGGGGCGAGCGCTTCGTGCGCGTGACGCTGGAGAAGAAGGTGCGCGCGGCGTCGAACCTCCTGCAGCTCTGGGGGCCGCGCGTCGTGAACCTGCCCGAGGCGGCGCTCCTGCGCCTCAAGGTGCGCGCGACGAAGCCCTTCCGCCTGGAAGGCCTGCGGCTCTCGCTCGACCGTCCGCCGTGGACGGGCGCGCTTGCGGGCACGGCGCCGCGCGCCGTGATCGGCCCCGACTGGCAGACGCTGGAGGTGCCGCTCCGCCGGCCTGGCAACCTCGCGGACGGCTGCTTCCACTTCTCGATCGGCGACGTGATGCCCCAGGGCGCCGTCTTCGACTTCGCGCCCCTCGGCCTCTGGCGCCTGGAGGAGCGGGAGGATGAGGAGGCGATCCCCGTGGACGTCGGGATCTTCATCTGCGACCACGGCGCGGCGTGGGGCGTGAAGAAGTGGTGCAATCCCGACTGGGAGAAGCCCTGGCCGAAGGCGACGACGCTGGAGAAGGACCTCGACTTCTGGCACGACCCGGAGCATGCGCGCGTGTTCGTGAAGTACCCGCGCAACCCGGGCGAGGCGTTCCGCTCGATCGAGCTCGCGCTCACGCGCCACATCGTCTCGGAGGGCGGCTGCCACGACGTCGTCTACGACGGCCTCGCCGTCCGCTACGGCGCGGCGCACGGCTTCGGCGGCGGCAACACGCGCAACATCGTCATCCGCAACTGCGACATCTCCTGGATCGGCGGCGGCCTCCAGTTCTGGAAGAAGGACCCGAAGACGGGGAAGGTCGCCTACCCCGTGCGCTACGGCAACGGCATCGAGTTCTGGGGCGCGTGCCACAACAACCTCGTCGAGCGCAACCGCATCTGGCAGATCTACGACGCGGCGCTCACAAACCAGACGAACCACGACCCCCGGTGGGAAACGGACGTCACGTGGCGCGACAACGTGATCTGGCAGGCCGAGTACTCGTTCGAGTACTGGAACCACGACCTCCGCAGCTTCACGGGCAACATCCTCTTCGAGCACAACACGTGCGTCGACGCGGGGTTCTGCTGGAGCCACGGCCAGCGCCCGAACCCGAACGGCGCGCACCTCATGTTCTACGACAACGCCGCGCCCACGACGAACTTCGTCGTGCGGAACAACCTCTTCGTGCGCACGACGGACCGCTCGACGCGCTTCTTCAACGACTGGCGCGTGAAGGACCCCGCCGCGCGCGACGGCCTTGAGATGGACCGCAACCTCTACTGGATCCCCGAAAACCTCGTCTGCGAGTACCACGTGAACGGACGCGAGCGCCGCTCGGGGAACCCGAAGATCCGCCTCGAACCGGGGAAGTGGGGCGCGGGCGCGGCCGCGTTCGCGCGCTACCAGGCCGAGTTCGGCCTCGACCGGGGGAGCGTCTACGGCGAGCCCCAGTTCATCGACGAGGCGAAGCGCGACTACCGGCTCAAGCCGGGGAGCTTCGGCAGCGACCTCGCGCCGGACGGCGGCCCGCTCGGCGCGCGCGGCATCCCCGGCCTCGACCGCGACCAGAGCGTGGCCGAGTAGGCCGTCGGCGTGAGGCCGAAGCGGGCCTTGAACGCCTTGCGGAAGGCGAGGTCGCTCCGCCAGCCGCATCGGTTGGCGATGGCCGAAATGGAGGTACGGCCTGTGGCGAGAAGGTCGCAGGCACGGGCGAGACGGACGGCGAGGAGGGCGTCCGTCATCGTTTCGCCGGTCGCGGCCTTGAAGCGCATCTCAATCGAGCGGCGCGAACGCGCGCCGAAGAGGCGCGCCACGTCTGCGGCCGTGATGCCTTCGTGGGCGTGCAGGCGGATGTCGTCGAGCGCACGGCGCACCTGCGCGTCCGGGCAGCCGCTGGAGGAGGCCCGGCGGACGAGTCCGACGGGGGGGATGACGAGGGCGTCGTGCGCGTCGGCGTCGCCGCGCATGAGCCGGGCGAGCAGGGCGGCGGCGGAGAAGCCGAGCTGGTGGAAGTCGGGCCGGACGGAGGACAGGGTGGGTTCGCAGCTTTCGCAGATCTCCGGGTCGTCGTCGACGCCGACGACCGCGAGGTCTTCCGGGACGGCAAGGCCCGCGCGCTCGGCGGCGACGAGGGCCTCGGCCGCGAGGGCGTCCGTCGCGGCGAAGAGGCCGATGGGGCGCTTGAGCGCGGCGAGCCCGGACGCCGTGACGACGGTGAGCGCGAGGCCGTGCAGACGCGCGATCTGCCGGAAGGCTTCGCGCTTCGTGGCAGACCAGCTGGGCGACCCCGGGGCGTCGAGGAACGCGAGCGAGGCGACGTCCCGGCGCAGCAGTTCGCGCGCGGCGATGCGGGCGATGGCGTACGAATCGCTTTGCACGGAGGGGAACAGGTCGCGGATACGGTCCGAGCTGGGCGTCAGGGCGACGCAGGGGCGCGCCGCGAGGGCACGGACGTCCAGACCGTCCGTCTGGCCGCTTGCGTCCAGGAGAACGCCGTCGGGACGCCAGAAGGCACACAGCGCGCGGATGTCGGGCGCCGCGGCGCGCGCGTCGATCGTCTGCACGCGCCACCCCTTCGCCTTGGCGAACGCCGTCACGCCGCCCAGCTTCTCCCGCCAGGTGCCGAGCGTGCCGGTTCGGAACACGAGAATCGTCTTCATGCTGGAACGAGTATACCATCTTTCGTTTTGGTTATGGAAATTGTTTCGCATCTGGAATGTCCGTGGCGGACGGGCGTGTTATACTTCCGTCCGTGGGGCAGACCGGGTGGTGGCCCTCCTTTCGGACAACACGGCAAGTCGGAGACGAACATGAGACATCGGATTGGGGTTGGACTGGCGGCGCTGCTGGCCGCCGTGTCGGCGCCCGCCGCCGAATGCTTCTGGACGGGCGCGGAGGACGGCACTTCGCTGCACGATCCCGCCAACTGGGCCGACGGGCGCGGCGCGCCCCTTGCGGCGTGCCCGGGCACGGACGACGACGTGGTGTTCACCAACACGGCGCCGCTTGCGCTCACGCCGGCGAAGACCGTGAAGTTCCACGGCATGCGGTTCCTCGGCTCGGCGAACGTGGAGGTGACGAAGAAGCCCTCCCAGGAGAACATCCTGTGTTCCGGCGGCGTGACGAACGATTCCCGCGCACAGGTGAAGTTCTCCTATGTCTCGCGGTTCAAGGGGGATTACGTCGACAGCTTCGTGGGTGAGGGCGCGAAGACCTCTTTCGACATCTCGGTCTATCCGGATCCGCAGACCGTCATCGGCAAGAGCGGCCCCGGCGAGATGGTTCTCTGCGCGTCCGCCGGCACGAACCCCGGATTCCCGGACAACCTGAAGGTCCGCCTGTGCGGCGGGACGCTGGGGCTCGGGCGCGCCTCGCGGCAGATTGACGGCACGCACTACGGTTCGGCGCCCCGTCGGGGCGTGCGGATCGAGTTCTTCGGTGCCTGCGACGCGGCGTGCGTGACGTTCCCCGTCGAGGACGTCGTCCTCTCCAACGACTGCGCGCTCGTCGAGACGGACATGACGGGACATGCCCATTCGCTCCAAGGCCCGGTGGGGCGCACCCTGACGCTCGCCGGAACTTGGCAGGACACCGTTTTCACGGGCTTCATCGGCGGCGCGCTCGTCGTCCGCTGGATGCCGTCGAACGACGCCGTCTTCACGCTCTCGGGCTCGACGTCGACGGGCGGCGGCTCGCTCTACGTGGACGGGGGCGTCTTCCGCCTCGCGGACGGCGCGGTCTATGTGTCCCCGTGGCATTTCCGGGTTGCCGCCGGGGCGCAGTACCGCAACGAGACGCCGCATGCGCTCTGCGCGCCGAAGGGCAACATTTCCCTCTTCCGTTCGGCGGACCGGAAGCCGCTCTACCTGGCGGAGAACGCCGTGCTGCGCGGCGCCGCCGGGAACACGTTCATGCTGGACGGTGTACAGCTCGCGCCCGGCCTGTACCATCGCGGGAACTGCGACTGGATCGACGGCGACGGGTACGTCCTCGTGCCGGGCGACGCGGAACCGTCCGGGACGGCCACGGCGACGTGGACGGGGAACGGCGGTGCGGAGACGTCGGTCCTGAACCCCGCGAACTGGGGCGCGGCGGACAACGCGACGCTGCCCGACCTGACATCGGGCGCGCTGGAGGCGACGTTCCCCGTCGGCGCGCGCGCGACCGTGCCGGAGCAAACCGAGGTGGCGTTTAAGAAGCTTGTCGTGTCGTCCGCCTCGCCGTTCGTCCTTACGGGCGGCGCGGGCGCCCGCGTGCGGCTGGGGAGCGGCGGGCTCGTCCTGCCGAAGCAGGCCGGCGGCGCCTGCACGGTCGAGACGCCGCTCCTCCTCGTGGCGGACCAGACCTGGGCGCTCACGAACGACCTGACGCTCGCGGCGGGCGCGCACGTGGCCGCGCTCTCCGAGACGACGCTCACGCGCATCGGCACGGGGTCGTGGGTCGTGGACGCGGACCATAACCATTTCGCGACGCTGGTTTTAACTGGGCCGAAGGAGGAGGTCTACGGGGTACGAACCTTCTTCCGTGCAGATGGAGCTTCCGGCGACGAACGGACGGTGGTCAAGGTCCACTCCGCCGCGCAGATTCCCACCTTCGGCACGGGTTCGGTCCTGGCGCAGGTCAGGCCCGCGTTCGATGCCTGCCCGAATCCCTTTGCGGCGTTTCCAGCCGGGGAGACGGTCGTCGCGGGCGCATGCGTGCTGACGGATGACGGAAACCTCAACGCGCAGAACTTCCGCCTCGAAGCGGACGCGCAGGTGCGCTTCCGGGGCGGCCTTTCGTACATGGGCGCGAACAACAATTCGGCGTTCTCGGCGTCCAGCACGGCGACGTCCGGGCGCATCGGCGTGACGGTGGAGGAGGCGCCCGCCGAGGTGACGCGCCTCCTGCTGCTGACGTCGTCCTACACGTGGAACCTGCCGCCGTCCGCGCTCGACACGCCGCATCCCGCGCTTGACTGGCGCTTCAGGGTGGGCGGCAACAAGTTCGCGCGCGGCCTGATCGTCGGCGCGACGAACGCGACGCTCTACACGGAGGCTCCGAACTTCATGGCCACGCCGACGAACACGAAGTGCGCGGGCAACCTCGTGCGCGGCATCCGCTTCGTGCGCGCCGGTACGTGGGACCTCTGCGGCGTCGACCAGGAGGTGGACGTCCTCTTCTCCGAGCGCGTCCCCGGCGTCGTCACGAGCGCGACGGACGCCGTCGTGCGGCTGGCGGACAACCAGATCACGACGAATCTCGCGGGCAATGTCGGCGGGGTCGTCTCGGATCCGTACCTCCAGATCCACGGTGCGACGCAGGTCGTGGACTCGATTTCGTTTCGCGGCGGCGCGGGGCTCGTCAAGACGGGCACGCTCACGCACTATTCGATGGGCGCGTCCACCTCGACGGGGCGCGTGGAGGTGACGGCGGGGCGGCTCGTCTTCACGAAGGCCGGGGAGACGCTGGCGTTCGACGACACGACGCATCCGCGCGGCCAGGCCGGCGAGGCGTTCACGTCGTATGTGGCGACGACGGCCGCGACGTGGCCGGCGGCGCGGCGGGTGCGCGTCTCCGGCGGCGTGCTGGAGCTGCGCCACGGCAAGGTGTTCTCGCAGGAGACGGAGGTCGAGCTCGCCGGGACGGGCGTGATCGAACTGCCGGCGGGCGTGGTGCAGCGCGTGGGCGGCCTGACGCTCGACGGCGTGCGCAAGCCCTCCGGCGTCTACGACCGGGTACACGGGGGCGGCCATCTCGCGGGCGACGGCCGGCTGATCGTGGGGACGCCGGGAACGCTTCTCCTTGTCCGATGAGGTGTCTTTAGATGAACGGAAAACAAGCGAAGGAAGGAAAGACGATGCAAAGAGGTCTGCTTCATGTGATGGCGGGGCTTGCGCTGGGTGCGTGCCTGGCGGGCTGTTCGAGCGTGGGGACGGCGGAGGCGCGGCGGCGGCCGCCGATGCCCGCGCTCGCGGCGCGGCCGGTGCAGGCGGAGGCCTGGTTCATGGGCCCGCAGCACACGCGTCTGCGCGTGCGGAAGCTGGAAGGCGTGCGGCGCGCGGACGGCGGCCTCGCCTTCACGGTGGCGAAGGAGGAGATCACGCCGGACGTCGTGGACGTGGAGATCCACGCCGACGTCGCGCAGGCGCGCAAGGGCGACGCGGGCTATGCGCTCGCCCAGCGCGGCCTCGTCTTCGACTTCGCCCGCGACGAGCTGACGTGGATCCAGCACCGGGGCTGGCTCTACATGCCCTACTACGCGATGAAGACGCCGCAGCACGTCTTCCTCGCCGTGATGGAGGGCATGCGCTTCGAACATGACCTGCTCCTCCTCGCGCGGAAGGGCCGCTACGAGATGTTCCCGCGCTGGCGCATCTCCGAGATCGGTGCGGCGCCCTACGAGGACATGACGGTCGTCTTCTACCAGCTGCCGCCGGAGGCGGACTACAATGCGATGGCGAAGGCGTATCGCAGCTACCGCTTCGCGCAGGATCCGTCGATCCGCACGCTCAAGGAGCGGATCCGCACGCGCCCGCAGCTTGCGCAGCTCGCGCGGTCGGTGGCGATCCGCCAGACCCACGCGGGCAAGCCGTGGAAGCTGCCGGACTCGAACCGCGACTTCACGGCCGCCGACGAGCCGCCGGTGCAGACGTACGTCACCTATGACCAGACGCTCGAACGCCTGAAGAAGCTCAAGGCGGCGGGCGTCGACGACGTCGCGCTCTGCGTCGCGGGCTGGCAGAACGGCGGCTACGACGGACGCTGCCCGACGTCGTTCCCGGTCGAGGAGGGGCCCGGCGGCGAAGCCGGCCTGCGCCGGCTCTGCGAGGGCGGCCGCGCGCTCGGCTACCTCGTCGACGGGCACTCCAACTACACGGACTGCTTCACCTGCTCGCCCGACTGGCGGGGGGGCGAGATCGCCTGCAAGAAGCCGGACGGCTCGCTCTACACGAACGGCGCGTGGTCCGGCGGCAAGGCCCACAACCTCTGCCTGAAGCACGCCTGGGCGACGTTCCTGCCGGGCGACCTGGAGCGGATCGCGCAGCTCGGCTTCCGGGGCTGCCACTACATCGACGTCTTCACGGCCGTGCAGCCCTACCGCTGCTCCGACCCGCGCCATCCCGCCACCACGAAGGAACAGGCCGCCGTGCAGCTCGCCGTCGCGAAGCGCTGCCACGCGCTCTTCGGCGGCTTTTCGAGCGAGTGCTGCATGGACCACCTGCTCGGCCAGGTCGACTACATCAACTACGTCTGCGCGCCGATGCGCGGCAAGCGCCAGGCCGAGGCGAAGGGCCGGAAGTCCGCCGTCGACCGCTTCGTGCCGTTCTTCGAGCTTGCGTTCCACGACGTCGTGCTGTCGAACCCCGACAAGATCACGCAGGAGGTCCTGTCGCCCGAAGACAACCTCACGCTCGTCGAGTACGGCGGGCGGCCGATCTTCTACAGCCTGAACGAGCGGAACATGCCGGGCATCGTGAAGGCGTGGGAGCAGTTCAAGACGCTGCGCCCCCTCCAGCTGGAGGAGATGACGGAGCACCGGATTCTCTCCGACGGGTTCGTGCGCGTCACCTACGCGAACGGCGCGCGCCTCTACGTGAACCACACGTCCAGGCCCTGCGCCGACGGCGCCGTCGAGGTGGCGGCGAAGTCCTTCCGGCTGCTCGGCATGTGACGCCGCGCGCGGCCGGAGGGCAGTGAATCGAAACCGAAAAGAAGGAAACATGAAGCGGAACATTCTCATCACCGGGTCGTCCCACGGCATCGGGGCGGGGTGCGCGGTCGCGTTTGCGCGCGACGAGGGCGCGAACATCGGCATCACCTGCAACAGGAACCCGGCGGGGGCCGAGGCGGTCGCGGCGGCGTGCGAGAAGTACGGCGTGAAGACGAAGATCTACGCGGGCGATGTGGGCAATCACGACCATTGCCGCGCGATGGTGGAGGACTTCGTGAAGACGTTCGGCAAGATCGACGTCCTCGTCAACAACGCGGGCGGCGCGCTGCAGATCCCCGGCGGGCCGACGGGCGAGTTCAAGGACATGCCGATGGAGTACTGGGACAGCCAGATCGCGCTCAACCTGAACGCCGCCGCCTACTGCGCGCGCTACGCGGTCGCGGACATGGTCGAGAAGAAGACCGAGGGCCGCATCGTGAACATTTCGTCCGTCCACGGGCAGGTCACGTGGGTCCACCGCCGGATGCTGCCCTACTCGGCCGGGAAGGGCGGGCTCAACATGTTCACGAAGGCGCTCGGCGTCGAGGTCGCCAAGTACGGCATCCGCGTCAACTGCGTCGCGCCGGGGCTCATCTTCACGAAGCTCGCCGAGCGCTACTCGAAGGAGGACATCGCGAGCTTTTCGCGCAAGATCCCCGTCGGGCGCGGCGGCACGGTGGAGGAGATCGTGCCGATGATCCAGTTCCTCGCGGACGTCGAGAAGACGCGCTTCATCGTCGGGCAGGTCATCTGCGTCGACGGCGGGCAGTCCTGCGACGGCTCGATCGAGTCGATGAACTTTCCGTTAGCTTTTAGGTGTTAGGTTTTAGGTTTTAGGTTTTAGCGGTTTGAGCGGTTTGAGGTTTGAGATGGAACTGAAGAGTCAGTGGGAATTCAGCCAGGCGAGCGAGTGCCGGCGCGGCCTCATGTGCGGCATGGGCTACTCCGAGGAGGAGCAGAAGAGGCCCCGCATCGCCGTCGTCAACTCGTGGAACGAGTACAATCCCGGCCACGTCCACCTGAAGGAACTCGCGGAGCGCGTCAAGGCGGGCGTCCGCGATGCGGGCGGCCTGCCGCTGGAGGTCATGACGACCGCGATCTGCGACGGCATGGTCGAGAAGGACCCGAAGTACATCGAGGTGCCCTCGCGCAACGCCATCGCCGACCAGGTCGAGATCACGGTCGGGGGGAACTTCTTCGACGGGATGGTACTGCTCTCGACGTGCGACTCCATCGTGCCCGGCCACCTGATGGCGGCGGCGCGGCTGGACATCCCGGCGATCATGGTGACGGGCGGCTACATGCCGCACGGCGTCTGCCGGGGCCGCGAGGTCATCCACATCCACGCGCAGGACAAGGTGGGCGCGCGGGAGGCGGGGCGGATCGACCCGGCGGAGTACGACGACCTCATCGTCCACTCGTGGGGCTCGTGCGGCGGCTGCACGTCGATGACGACGGCGAACTCGATGTGCCTCGTCGCGGAGGCGCTCGGCATGTCGCTGCCCGGCAACTCGTCCGTCGCGGCGACGTCGAGCGAGATCCGGCTCATCGCCTACGAGGCCGGGCGTCGCATCCTGGGCCTCGTCCGCGAGGGCGTGACGGCGCGCCAGGTCATCACGCCCGCGTCCGTCCGCAACGCGATCAAGATGGACATGGCGGTCGCCGCGTCCTCGAACCTCATCCTGCACATCCCCGCCATCGCCCACGAGGCGGGCTACGACGAGCCGTGGTGGAAGTGCTTCGACGAGGCGTCGCACGAGATCCCGCTCCTCGCGCACCTCGTGCCGAGCGGGCCGCGCTACTCGCTCCACGACTTCTGCCTCGCGGGCGGCACGCCCGCCCTCCTGAAGGAGCTGCTGCCGAAGCTCGACGGCGACTGCCTGACGGTGACGGGGCGGACGCTCGCCGAGAACGTGAAGGACGCGCGGGTCTGGAACCGCGACGTCATCCATACGCTCGACAACCCCGTGATGCGCCTGCCCGGCATCGGCGTCCTCTACGGCAACCTCGCGCCGGAGGGGGCCATCGTCAAGATCGCCGCCGTGCCGCCGAACCTCCTGACGTTCAGGGGCCCCGCGCGCGTCTTCGACGAGCTGGACGCGGCGCTCGACGCGCTCAAGGCGGGGAAGATCCGCCCGGGCGACGCCTGCGTCCTCCGCTTCCTCGGCCTCAAGGGCCGGTTCGGCACGACGGCGTTCACGTTCCAGGAGATGCTCAAGGGGCGCGACGAGCTCTTCCGCTCGTGCGCGGTCGTCACCGACGGACGCTTCTCGGGCGGCAGCTCGGGGCTCTCGGTCGGCTACGTCTCGCCGGAGGCGGCGCTCATGGGCCCGCTCGGGCTCGTCCGCGACGGCGACGAGATCGTGATCGACATCCCGCAGCGCACGATCTCGGTCACGGCCGACCTCGACGCGCGCAAGAAGGACTTCGCGTGGACGTTCGACGGCTCGAAGTACCCGCGCTTCCTCAACCTCTTCGTCAGGAACGTGGGCTCGATGGCGCACGGTGGCATCTGGGAATGAGCGGCGCGCCGGACGTCCTGGTCGTCGGCGGCGGGCTTGCCGGCTGGCGGGCGGCGGAGGCCGCCGCCGAGGCCGGCCGCGCCGTCACGCTCGTCGCAAACGGCCCCGGCAACTCGCCCCATGTCCACGCACTCAACTGTCCCGTCTTGCCGGAGGATTCCGTCGAACGGTATGTGGAGGACACGCTTGCGAGCGGACACGGCGCGAACGACCGCGCGCTCGTCGAGACGCTGTGTCGCGGTTCGTTGGCCCTCAAGGAGAAGTATGCCTTCGACCGCGATGCGGCTGGAACCTACCGGACGATCCGTCCGCTCGGTTCGTCCGTGCCGCGCTGCGTGACAATCGGCCATGCCGTCGGCGACGTGATCCTCGCGCAGATCCAGGCGCGGTGCCGGGGGCGTGTCGCCGTCGAACACCGCACGCTGACGGTGGACGACCTCCGCGCCGCGCGGGCGGCACATCCGCGTCTGGCGATTGTCCTGGCGACGGGTGGCTGGTGCGGCAAGTATGCGTTTTCGACGAATCCCGCGTATCTGAGGGGGGACGGACTCGTGTTCGCGGCGGCGTTCGGCGCGGCCGTGCGCGACGTTGACGCGGCGCATGTCCAGTACGAACCGACTGTGCGGACGGAGGGGGCGCGTCGCGGGATTCCCGTCCTTACGACGTTGCTCTACGAAGGGGCGCGCCTTGTGGATGCACACGGCGCAGACATCCTGCCGGACGCGCGGCGCAACAAGGACGAACTCGCCCGCGCGATCTTCGCCGCCGGCGGCACGGCGATCTACGACCTGACGGACGTGCCGGAGGCGAAGCTCCGCGCCTGCAAGATGGATCCGGCGGAGCGGCGCATTCCCGTCGCGCCCGCGCCGCACAGTTCGCTCGGCGGCATCGTCATCGACACGCAGGGCCGCGCGTTGGACGCGGCCGGCCGTCCCGTGCCGGGGCTCTTCGCGTGCGGCGAGGTGACGGCGGGCGTCCACGGGCTCAACCGCCTCGGCGGCAACGGCGGCACGGCCGCCCTCGTGTTCGGAAAGATCGCAGGCGAAAGCGCGGCCGCCTCTATGCTATAATCTCATCATGAAGATAGACGAAAGACAACGGCCGGACGGCATGGGGGACGCGCGCGCGCAGCAGGGCGCGCCCGCGTTCGAGGAGGTCTTGCCGGACACGTATCTCCTCAAGGTCCCCTTCGGGCCCGTCTGGACGGGAATCGTCCTTGTGCGCGGCGAGACGAACGTGCTGATCGACTCGTCGCACCTCGAACCCGAGAAGTACCTTCTGCCCGCGCTCGCCGGCCTCGGGCTGAAGCCGTCCGACATCGACTGGCTCCTGAACACGCACGTCCACGGCGACCACATCGGCGGCCATCACGCCCTCGTCACGCGCGATGGCCTCAAGACGGCGACGCTCGCCTCGGCGGCGGACGCCCTGCGCGATCCCGTGAAGGTCGCGATTCGCGTGCGGACGCGCTTTCCGCACAACTCGCCGGCGCCGCAGGTCTATCTGAAGGGCGTCGAGCCGGATCGCCTGCTTGCGGAGGGCGAACGTCTCGCGGGACGCTTCCGCGCGCTTGCGACGCCGGGACACGACGACGACTGCCTCACGTGGATCGACACGAAGACGAACACCGCCTTCACGGGCGATTCGCTCCAGGGGAACGGCACGCCGACGCAGGGCATCGGCTTCTACCGCTCCCTCCCCGCCTATCGCGCGACGCTCGCGAAGCTGGCGGCGGCGAACCTCTCGAACATCGTGTGCGCGCACGCCTACGACGGCATCGGCGACGTGATCCGGGGCGAGCGCGCCGTCGCGGACGCGCTGGCCTATTCGGCGGCGCGCGTGCGGCTCTACGGCGAGAAGATCCGCGCCTACGTGGCGGCGGGCGTGCCCGTCGAGGCCGAGCCCGTCACGCTCGCGCGTAAGCTGATCGGCGAAGTCGGCTGCGGCATGCCGGAGGCGCTCTTCCTCGCGCTCCACACGGTGTCGGAACATCTGAGGGAAATCGAAGGAGGAGGGACGGGCGATGAGGCCTGAAGATCTGCGGTTCAGGGGCGATCCCTGGTGGGTGGACGTGCGGACGGCGGGAGACGTTCTCGGCCTCCCCGACAGGACGGTGCTGCACGCGGGGCCGCCGATCGAATTCGGGCGGATGTGCCCGCTCCATCGCCGGGGGATGGTCAACGCCTGCCTGCTGGAGGGCTGGGCGACGTCCGAATCGGAGGCGGCGCGTCTGCTGGCGTCCGGCGGCGTCCGCTGCGCGGCGGCGTGCGACTACGCGACGAACGGCTCGGGGACGGGCATCGTCACGCCGTCGATTCCGCTCCTGGTCGTCGAAGACCGCGAGACGGGCGGCGTCGCGGGCGTGTTTCCGTCCGAAGGTCGTTTCGGGGGCGGCTTCTGCGGCTGGGGCGTCTACACGCCGGAGATCGCGGCGAACCTCGCCTGGCTGCGCGACGCGCTCTTCCCGCCGCTCGCGGCCGTCCTGCGCGCGGAAGGGGGCTTTCCGATGAAGGCGCTCTTCGCGGAGGCGATCCGCATGGGCGACGAACTTCACTCGTCGCAGAAGGCCATCGACGCGCTTTTCACGCGCGCGATCATCCCGCTTGCGCTCAAGTGTCCGAACGCGGCGGACCTTCTGACGTACTTCGCGACGGCCGACCGCTTCACGCACAACTTCGGGCAGGCCGCGAGCCGCGCGCTTCTGCTCGGACTTGAGAAGCGCGGCGCGCGCGGCCTCATGACGGCCGCCGGCGGCAACGGCGTCGACTACGGCGTCAAGATCGACGGTACGTGGTACACGGCGCCGTCGCCGATGATCGAGGGGCCGTATCTCGTGCCGGGCGCGCGGCGCGAGAACCAGCTGCCCTGGATCGGCGACAGCTCGGTCGTCGAGTGCCGGGGCTGGGGCGGATCGATCCGCCCGGTCAACCCCGACGCGGTCGCCGGCGGTTCGGGGCCCGTCCTCAACGGCGGGATGATCGACGTGAACGGCGGCTGGATGGGCGCGGGCTCGACCCGCATGCCGGAGGCGTGCTTCGGACAGACGAGAAAGGACGGTGCGGCATGCTGATGCAGGCGTTGGACTGGTGGATGGTCGCGGGCTTCTTCGCGATCCTCGTCGCGATCCCCCTTGTGGCCGCGCGGATGAACCGCGGCACGTCGCGGGACTTCCTCCTCGCGGGCCGCTCGATGCCCTGGTGGCTCATCGGCTTCTCGATGACGGCCGCCTGCACCTCGACGGATTCGGCGAACCTCTTCACGGAGATCATCCGCAAGGACGGTCTTGCCGGCAACTGGGTGTGGTGGGCGTTCCTGATCACGAGCGTCTTCACGGTCTTCATCTACTCGAAGCTGTGGGTCCGCACGGGCGTGACGACGGACGTCGAGTTCTACGAGCTGCGCTATTCGGGGAGGCCGGCGGCCTTCCTGCGCGCCCTGCGCGGCGTCTACCTCGGCGTCATCCTCAACCTGCTCGTGATGGGCGCGGTCGTCCTGGGCGGCCTCAAGATCGGCGTCATCCTCTTCGGCTGCTCGTCGACGACGGTGCTTGTCTTCACGGGCGTCTTCTCGATCGTCTACGTCGCGATTGCCGGTCTGCGCGGGGCGGTCTACACGGACTTCTTCCTCTTCCTCGTCATCATGCTCGGCGCGTTCGCCGCGATGTTCTTCGCGCTCGACCTGCCGGAGGTCGGCGGCCTTGCCGGGCTCGCGGCGCATCCCGCGCTCAAGGGGAAGCTTTCGATCTTCCCGGACTTCTCCGATGCGGACGCCGTCTTCTCGCTCCTCGTCATCCCGCTCGCCGTGCAGTGGTGGGCCGTCTGGAAGCAGGGCTCCGAGCCGGGCGGCGGCGGGTACATCGTCCAGCGCATCATGTCGGCGAAGAGCGAGGGGCACGCCGTCGGCGGCACGCTCTTCTTCAATTTCATCCACTACGCGATCCGCCCGTGGCCGTGGTACGTCGTGGGCTTCTGCTCGCTCGTCGTCTTCCCTGAACTTGCGGACATCCAGCGGGCCTTCCCGAACGTCGACCCGAAGCTCGTCGGCGGCGACATGGCCTACTCGGCGATGCTCACGAAGGTGCCGCACGGCTGGTTCGGCGTCGTCGCCGCCTCGATGATGGCCGCGCTCTTCTCGACGGTCGCCGCGCACCTGTCGATGGGCGCCTCCTACGTCGTCAACGACTTCTACCGCCGTTTCGTGCGCCCGCATGCCGGCGAGCGCGAGCTCATCTGGGCGGCGCGCGCGGTGATGGTCGCCTTCATGGTCTGCGCCTGCCTCCTCGCGCCGCTCCTGAAGAGCGCGAAGACGGCGTTCGACCTCATGCTGCTCATCGGCGCGGGGTCGGGGCCGATCTTCCTCCTGCGCTGGTTCTGGATGCGCATCAACGCCTGGAGCGAGATCGTCGGGATTGTCGCCGCGCTTGTCGCCGCCGTCATCCTGGACCTCGTGCTGCCGCTGTGCGGCGTGCCGGAGATCGCCAGCTGGAAGAAGCTCCTCATGGGCGCGGGCGTGACGACGGTGGCGTGGCTCACGGCGACGCTCGTGACGAAACCGGAACCGCCGGACGTCCTGGCGCGCTTCAAGGCCCTCGTGCGCGCGGACGGACGCGATGCCGGGAAGGGCGTTCTCTGGACGTTCCTCTTCTCCCTCGCGATCTTCGCCTCGATGGGGGCCGTCGCGACGTTCGTCTGCGGATTCTAGGGGCGGCGGCGTGCAGGGCCAATGCCCCAGATGGCTCGGGCTCCTCGTTGGGCTCCTCGCCGCAGGCGGGTTCGGCGCGTGGTGGATGTGCCGGGACGGCGGCGGACGTCCGCGCGCCGCGCGGGCGGCGGCCTGGCAGGTGCGCCTCGTCCACCGCACGCTGGAGGGGACGACGGCGCGGAGGGACTTCCCGCCGGCGTTTGCGGCGGCGCAGACGCCTTCCGCGCGCGGGACGGCGCCGTACATCGTCGTCGCGCGCACGGCCGTTGCGAAGGCCGCGCGCGCGCGGGCCGCCGCCTGCGGCGCGCACGTCGTCGGCGTCCTGCCTCCCGGGGCGCTTCTCGTCGAGGCCGATGCGGCGGCGCTTCGCCGGTTGGCGGGCGCGGCGGCCTTCGTGGCGGCGGCCGAAGTCCTGCCGGAGGACAAGGTCGCGGCGTGCGTGCGGGCGGCGGTGCGCGCGGGCGCGGCGGCGCTCGACGTGACGGCGCTGCCG
>CAKUCX010000020.1 GCA_934643865.1 uncultured Kiritimatiellota bacterium | reverse complement strand
AAGGACATGACGATGGAGCGGAGCTGCGCGACGCTCTTCGGCTACACGCGCGGGGAGGTCGAGCGGAACCTGCCGGGGCTCCTCGGACGCTTCGCGGAGGCGAACGGCCTCACGCGCGCGCAGGGCCTCGCCGAGATCGAGCGCTGGTACGACGGCTACCTGTTCCATCCGCTGGCCGAGCGCGTGATCAACCCCGTCTCGCTCGGCCTCTGCCTTTTTTCGTGCGAGCTGAAGAACTACTGGTCGACGACGGCGATGACGACGTTCCTGATGGACGAGCTGAAACGCCAGCCGCTCAACTTCGCGAAGGTGGACGTGGACGAGTCGGTGCTCGGCACCTACGAGCCGGACCGTGCGGACCTCACGACGCTCCTCTTCCAGACGGGCTACCTCACGATCAAGGCGCTGCACGTCCTCGGGCGGCGGCGGCTCTACACGCTCGACTTCCCGAACGCGGAGGTGGAAGACTCCTTCGTCACGCAGGTCGTGCCGGCCTATACGGCGCAGGACGAGGACTTCTCGCGCGCGGCACAGGGCCTCGCGTTCTCGAAGGAGAGGCGCACCATCGTCGACGCCGCCGTGGAGGCGGTCGGCTGACACGTCTGCACGCAAAGGAATGACGCATATGATGACGAAAACGCTCCTGCTCGCCGCATCCGCGCTTCTCACGTGCGGCGCGGGCCTCTGCGCCCGCCCCGCCCCCGACGCCTACGCCGCCTTCCGGGCGGAGCTGCGCGCGTTCTACCCCGACCGCTTCCAGGGCGACCCCGTGAAGGATCCGCGCCAGAAGGCGAGCGTCGCGGCCATCGAGAAGGACCTCCGGGTCTTCTGCGCGGCGCACCCCGGCTACGACGCGCTCGACGTGCGGCGCGAGAGCTACCGGGCCATGCGGCGCCATTTCGTGCCGTTCCTCTTCAAGGAGAGTCCGTTCTACTTCGAGGCGGGCGTGAACGGCGGCTGGGGCGGCCACCGCCCCGCGCGGCTCGTCAACGCGCTCTGCGCGAAGTTCTACAAGGAGAAGGGGCTCGTGCCCGACGCGGCCTTCGCCCGCCAGCGCGCGCGCCAGCGGGCGTGCCTCGCGCTCTGCTGCGGGCCGTTCTGCGACGACATGCACCACGTGCCGCCGTTCCGCACGGTCTTCGCCAAGGGCTTCAAGGGCGTCTACGACGAGGTGGCGGCGGCGCTGGAGACGTGCCCCGCCGACGACCCGAAGGGCCGCAAGGAGCTGGAGACGGCGCTCGTGGGGCTTGAGACGGTCCATGCGCTCCAGCTCGCGTTCGCCGAGGCCGCCGAACGGGCCCTGGCCGGGCCGGACGCGCTCACGCCCGCGCAGGCGGCCAACTTCCGCCGCATCGCGCAGACGGCGCGGCGCTGCCCCTGGGAGCCGCCGCGCACGTTCTACGAGGGCCTGAACACGCTCTGGTTCGTGCGCGAGATCCTCGGCTACGTCGATGGCGTCAACGGCTTCTCGCTCGGCCGCCCCGACGCCTGCCTGATCGACTTCTACACGCGCGAGCGCGCCGACGGCACGCTCACGGCGGCGGCGGCGCGGGACCTCGTGGCGAAGTTCCTCCTGACGGCCGAGTGCCACTACGACGGCACGACGCGGGTCGACGACTACACCGACCACGAGATGGAGATCCCGATGTCGCTCGGCGGGTGCGACGCGAAGGGCGCGCCGCTCTACAACGACCTCACCGAGATGTTCCTCGACGCGCACCTCGACGCGGACTGCGTCTACCCGAAGCTCCACTGCCGCATCTCCGCGCGCGCGCCGCAGGCCTACCTGGAGAAGATCGGCGCGATGCTCATGAAGGGTCACGCCGTCTTCACGCTCCTCAACGACGACCGCTACCTCAGGCAGTACACGCGCGACGGCTTCTCGCTCGAAGACGCGGCGAGCTACATCGGGACGGGCTGCTGGAACGGCTACATCGACTCCGTGCAGGACGTCGACGGCGCGAACTACCTCTCGATGATCAAGCTCCTCGATCTGACGATCAACCCCGACCCGGCGACGCTGAAGGCCTGCGCGCTCGAACTCGACCCGCTCGACGGCGCGGCGGACTTCGAGGACCTGCGCGCCATCTACTGGCGGAACTTCGCGCGCTTCCTCGCGTCGGTGACGGACGACTACTCGGCCTACGGCGCGACGGGCGCGCAGGTCTTCCCGCACCCCGTCTACTCGATGTGCCTGCGCGGCTGCGTCGCGTCGCGCCGCGACACGAACGAGGGCGGCTCCCTCTCGCATCCGCGCATCCTCACGCTCGGCTTCATCGGCAACGTGACGGACTCGCTCATGGCGATCAAGAGCGTCTGCTTCGACCGGAAGCTCGCGACCGTGAAGGAGTTCCTCGACGCCGTGCGCGCGAACTGGGCGGGGCCGCGCGGCGAGGCGCTGCGGCGCGCCGCCCTCGCGGCGCCCTCCTGGGGCGACGGCTCGCCCGAGCCGGTCGCGCTCATGGGCTGGCTCATGCGCCAGGCGAACGCCGCGACGGCGGGGAAGGACAACGGCTTCGGCGACGCCTACCGCTATGCCGTCTACACCTACCGCGAGTTCATGTACTGGGGGGCGCAGACGAGGGCGACGCCCGACGGCCGCCGCGACGGCGACCGCCTCGCGCAGGGCTTCAGCCCGAGCGAATACCGCTGCCGGTCGGATGTGGCGACGGTCATGAACGCGATCGGCCAGCTGCCGCACGACTGCCTCTACGCCTCGAACGCGAACCTCACCTTCGACGCCTCGGCGATGGACGCCCGGACCCTCGCGGCGATCCTCAGGGTCTTCTGCCTGAAGGGCTCGCACATGATCCAGCCGAACTGCAACTCGGCGGCGCTCCTCATGGAGGCGCAGCGCCATCCCGAACGCCACCCTAACCTGATCGTGCGTGTCTGCGGCTTCTCGGCGCGCTTCATTTCGCTCTCGAAGCGCTGGCAGGACGAGCTCATCGCCCGCCACCGCTTGAAGTAGGCGGCGCGGCGGGCCGAAGACGGGGGCGCGCCCGCAGGTGTGCGCAGGTCGAACCGGATGTCTGACAGAAGGAGAACGTGAAGATGAAAATGCTTACGATGTTCGGCGCAGCCGCCCTCCTCGCGTGGGCGGGCGCGGCGGCGGGCGACGCGCCCGTCACGGCGACGACGACGGCGCGGGCCCTGCCGGGCCAGGGCGCCGACAGGCTCGTGGACGGGAAGGTGAACCCCGCCTGCGCGCTCCTGTGGGAGAAGAAGCCGATCGAGGTGACGGTCGACTTCGGCGCGGCGTGGGAGGTCGGCGGCGTGCGCCTCGTGAGCGGGCGCAGTTTCACGAACCGGGGCGTCAGGAAGGCGAGCTTCTACGCGGACGGGCGCGCGCTCGCCGAGCATGTCGAGCTGCGCCCCTCGCACACGTACAAGGACAACGTCGTCACCTGGGCGCCCGTCACGGCGCGCCGCGTGAAGATGGTCGTCGAGGGGACCTACGACCAGGCGAACCACTACTACTGCGGCTACATGTTCGAGGCGCAGAAGTACATCCAGCAACTCTTCGAGACGCCCGCCTACAAGATCCGCGCGGACGGTCCGCAGACGGTCCAGATCGCCGAACTCGCCTTCTTCGGGAAGACGCCGCCGCCTGATCTGCCGCTGCCCAACAAGGACGGCACGCTCGCCTACCCCGATGCCCGCCTTGTCCGGGACTGGCAGCTCCAGGACGCCGCCGTGAGCAACGTCTCGCACTGCGCGAACGTGGAGGCGGACACGACGAAGCCCGACCCGCTTGGCCGCGACCTCGACCTGCGCTTCGCCGCCGACGGCTCCTTCGCCGCGCCCGACCCCGCCTGGCGCGCCGCGCGCGAGAAGGCGCGCCGCGCGTTCCTCGCGTCGTTCCGTACGCGGTGCGACCAGTTCCTCTACGTGAAGCACCTCGTGATGGGCAACTCGATCATGCACGCGACGGACGACCTCACCGACGCCTCCTACCAGGAGTGGCGCAGCGTGCCGGACTACCGGGGCGGCTCGCAGCTCATCCGCGCGACGATCAACCCCGACGGCACCGTCTCGCAGGAGGTCCTCCTCGACGAGCCCGCCGGTATCATCCGCGACCCCGCCGTGAGCTTCGACGCGAAGAAGGTCGTCTTCGCGAAGCGCCGCAGCCTTGAGACGGACGACTACCACCTCTGGACGCTCGACCTTGAGACGCGCGCGCTCACCCAGCTCACCTCGAACGAATGGGTGCGCGCCGGCGCCGTGAAGGGGCTCACGAACGACGTCGAGCTCGCGGCGAGCGACATCGAGCCGTGCTGGCTGCCGGACGGCTCGCTCGTCTTCCAGTCGACGCGCTGCAGCCACTCCGTCGACTGCTGGCCGCTCCCCGTCTCGAACCTCTACCGCTGCGAGGCCGACGGCTCGCGCATCCGCCGCATCGGCTTCGACCAGGTGCAGACGTTCTATCCGCAGCTCCTGGACGACGGCCGCGTCGCGTTCACCAAGTGGGAGTACAACGACCGCAACGCCTCGGGCATCCAGCAGCTCTACGCGATGAACCCGAACGGGACGAAGATGACGGGCCTCTTCGCGAACAACTCGGAGTTCCCGTTCTCGCTCATGCACACGCGCGGCATCCCCGGGACGCGCGACATCATGATGATCTCCTGCGGCCACCACGTCGCGCAGAAGGGCCGCCTCGCGCGCTCGCGCCTCGCCGACGGCGACGACTACACGAACTCGACCTACGACCCCGCGCAGAGCGTCTGGGGCATGAACACGAACGCCATCGTCATGACCTTCCCCGGCAACCGCGTGATGACGATCCCGTGGTCGCCGTGGGACAACCCCTGCGGCCCCGCCGTCACGAACATGCCGGGCATGTACTACGTGGCGGGCGCGGCGATGAACGTCGCGCCGGGTGTGCAGCCCACGCGCATGCCGCACGACTACCACTACAACGTCTTCGACATGCACACGCAGTTCGGTCCGCAGTGGGCGTATCCCTTCCCGCTGGGGGAGGGGGCCGAAGGGACGGGGGAGGCCCCCGCGAACGGCTTGTTCCTGGTGTCCTTCATGCCCGAGGGGTGCAGCTTCTACCGGGGGCCCTATTCGAGCCGCTTCGGCGTCTACGCGATGGACGAGGCGGGGCGGCGCGAGCTGCTGGCCTTCGACTGGGGCAACCACTGCCTCCAGCCGGTCGCGCTGAAGCGGCGCACGCCGCCGCCGCGCCAGGCGCCGCCGCTCGATTACGCGCAGGGCTTCGGCACCTACTACGTGCAGAACGTCTACGCGGGCGCGGCGATGAAGGGCGCGCCGAAGGGGTGCGTGAAGAAGCTGCGCGTCGTGGGCCTTGAGTACCGCCCCGTCCACATCGGCTGGAACTGGCAGTACGGCTGGCACTCGACGCAGGGCAAGATCGGCACGCCCATCGCCGTGGGCAACGGCGCCTTCGACGTGAAGCACGTCCTCGGCGAGGCGGACGTGGAGGCCGACGGCAGCTGCTCGGTGCGCGTCCCCGCCCGCACGCCCGTCTACTTCCAGCTCGTCGACGCGGAGGGCTGCGCCGTGCAGACGATGCGCAGCTGGTCGACGCTCCAGCCGGGCGAGGTGAACGGCTGCATCGGCTGCCACGAGCATCCGCACCAGGCGGCGTCCGACACGGCGTCCGCGGCGGCCCTGCGCCGCCCGCCCCAGTCGCTCCAGCCCGCCCTGCCGGGCGCGCCGCGCCATCCGTTCGTCGAGGCGCTGGAGAAAGAGGGCCCGCTCGCCTCGCTCGACGTCTGGATGGGGCTCAACCGCCCGAAGCCGCCGGACGCGCGCGTGCGCGGGGACGGCTTTGGGTTCGCGAAGGACATCCAGCCGATCCTCGACCGCCGCTGCGTGTCGTGCCACGGCGAGGGGAAGCGCCTCGACCTGCGCGGCGTCCCCGCGCAGCTGCCGCCGTCGGACGACCAGAGCCACCGCGTCTACTCGGTCGCCTACCTCGCCCTCTCCGAGAAGGGGAAGTGTACGGAGAACGTCAACTTCGCGCACGGGCTCGGCTTCGCGCCGTTCAAGCCGCCGCGTTCCTTCGGCGCCGCGCGCTCGCGCTGGTACCAGAAGCTCAAGGCGGGGCACGGCCGGCTGACGGACGCGGAGCGGCGCGCAATCGCGCTCTGGATCGACCTCGCCGTGCCGTTCTGCAGCGCCTACCCCGAGGCGCACGCCTGGAGCGACTGGCATTGCCAGCGCTACCTCTACACGGTCAACAAGCGCAGCGCGTTCCACTGGCTGGAGCTGAACGACGTCCGGCGCGAGAAGGGCCTGGCGCCGGTGCCGCTCACGGGCTTCGTGCCGAACGTCGCGATGCCCCGCCGCCAGCGCACCTGGTACGAATAAGGGGCGGGGCGGGCTAGCGGTGGCCGAGGAATCCGTCCTCGGCCTGTTTCAGCGCGGCATGCATGGCCTCCGCGTCGGCGGCTTCGCGGAGCGCCGGGAGAAGGGCCGTGCCGTGCGCGAGCAGGCAGAGGCGGGCGAGGATGTGGAGGTGGAGCGTGTGGTCCGTGCAGCAGATGAGGAAGAAGAGGTCTGTGCCCGTCCCGTCCTGTGCGCCGAAGAAGACGGGCCGGACGGCGCGACCGAGGGCGAGGAACGTCTCCTGGAAGAGGTAGGGGTCGTGGTAGCGCGGATGCAGGAAGGCGACGCCGCCCCCGGCGGCGGTGGAGGCGACTTCCTCGCGCGCGCTCAGCTCGGCGAAGAGCGTCTCGGGGTCGTAGAGGAGACCCGTCCCGTCCGCGAAGTCCGTCATGTCGCGCAGCACGCCCGCGCGGCCCCTGGCGGTGAGGGCGGGGGCGATCGTCTCGGGGCGCAGAAGGTCGGCGACGTGGACGTCGTGCCCGTCGGCGCGGCGGCGTTCGGTCATCGCGACTGCGTGTTCGGCCGTCAGCGTCTTGTCGCTCAGCGTCATGAGGCGGCGCTGCGCCCATTCGTCGAGCGCGCGGTGCTCGAAGAAGTAGAGGTCGCCGCGCTTGAAGCTCTCGACTTCGCCGCGCTGCGCGACGTGCCGCAGCTCCCGTTCCGGCATGTGCAGGTGGGCGGCCGCGCTCTTCTGGTCCATGAGTCGGTTGTAGTCCATGCCGCGTAGTTTACCACAATCTCGCCGCCCCCCGCCATTCGTTCCCCGCCCACCCGGCGTCCGGATATGGTATAATCGCCGCCTATGTCCGACACCACGCTCTCACACGTACGCAACATCGGCATCGTCGCCCACATCGACGCGGGCAAGACCACGACGACCGAGCGCATCCTCTTCTACACCGGCAAGATCCACAAGACCGGCGAGGTCCACGAGGGGGACACCACGACGGACTTCATGGTCCAGGAGAAGGAGCGCGGCATCACCATCCAGTCCGCCGCGATCTCCTGCACGTGGAAGGACTGGGCGATCAACATCATCGACACGCCCGGCCATGTGGACTTCACGATGGAGGTGGAGCGCTCGCTGCGCGTCCTCGACGGCGCCGTGTGCGTGTTCTGCGCCGTGGGCGGCGTGCAGCCGCAGAGCGAGACGGTGTGGCGCCAGGCGGACCGCTACCACGTGCCGCGCGTCGCGTTCGTGAACAAGATGGACCGCATGGGGGCGGACTTCGGCCGCGTGGTGGAGGAGGTCCGCACGAAGCTGCGCGCGAACGCGGCCCCCGTCGAACTGCCCATCGGCAAGGAGGAGGGGTTCCAGGGCGTCGTCGACCTGCTGGAGATGAAGGGCATCGTCTACGACGAGGCGAGCGAGGGCAAGACCTTCACCGTGGGCGAGATCCCCGCCGGACTGAAGGACGACGCCGAGCTTGCGCGCGCCGAGCTGTGCGAGAAGATCGCGGACCTCGACGAGGGCGTGATGGAGGCCTACCTCGAAAAGGGCGACCTCACGGCGGACGAACTGCGCGCGGCGATCCGCCGTCAGGTCGTCGCGGGGGCGTTCGTGCCGGTCCTCTGCGGCACGGCGTTCAAGGACAAGGGCATCCAGCCGCTCCTGGACGCGATCGGGCTCTACCTGCCCGCGCCGACGGACCGTCCGCCGGTCGAGGCGACGGACCTCAAGAGCGGCGCGAAGGTCACGCGCCGGCAGGATCCGGCGGAACCCCTCGCGGCGCTCGTCTTCAAGATCGCGACGGACCCCTACGTGGGCCGCCTCTACTTTGTGCGCGTCTATTCGGGCGTCCTCAAGAAGGGCGCGAACGCCTTCAACCCCCGCACGAAGAAGCGCGAGCGCATCATGAAGATCGTGCGCCTCTTCGCCGACCAGCAGATCGAGGTGGACCATCTCGCCGCCGGCGACATCGGCGCCCTCGTCGGCCTCAAGGAATGCACGACGGGCGACACGCTCTGCGCCGAGATGAAGCCGCTCTACCTGGAACGCATCACCGCGCCCCAGCCCGTGATGTTCCTCGCCATCGAGCCGAAGAGCGGGGCGGACAAGGACAAGCTCGTCGCCTCGATGGAACAGCTCGCGGCAGAGGATCCCACCTGCCAGGTGCGGCAGGACGAGGAGACGGGCCAGACGATCCTCTCCGGCATGGGCGAACTCCACCTCGAAATCCTCGTGGACCGCCTGAAGCGCGAGTTCAAGTGCGCCGCGAATGTCGGCAAGCCGATGGTGAGCTACGTCGAGACGGTGACGGCGCCCGCCGTGAAGGCGTTCACCTTCGACCGCGAGCTGGGCGGCAAGCGCCACGCGGTGACGCTCGCGATCGAGATCCGTCCGCTCGAACGCGGGAAGGGCGTGCAGGTCGACGTGTCGCGTGACTTCCGGAACACGCTTCCAGACCCGAAGCTCGCCGACGTCGTCGTGCAGGGCCTGCGGGACGGCGTGGCGACGGGCGTCCTCGCGCGTTTCCCGATGACCGACCTCGCCGTGTGCGCTGTCCGCTGCACGCTCGTCGATCCCGAGATCTCGGACGAGATCGCCTTCCGCAGCGCGGCCGTGATGGGCTTCCGCGAGGCCGCCGAGGCGGCGGCGCCGGAATTCCTCGAACCGATCATGAAGCTGGAGATCACGACGCCCCCCGAGAGCGTGGGCGAAGTGCTCGGCGACCTGAACGCGCGGCGTGGCACGGTGCTCGACATGGAACAGCGCGGCGACATGCAGATCGTCCACGCGCGCGTGCCGATGGCGCAGATGTTCGGCTATTCGACGGCGATCCGCTCGCTCACGAAGGGCCGCGCCTCCTATTCGATGGAGCCGAGCGACTTCGCGCTCGTGCCGCCTGCGGTGCGCAAGGCGCTTCTGGAACGGTAGCGGGAAAAACGAAAAAAGAAGAAGGGAATCCACACATGAAGCAGAGACTGAAGCTGTTTGCCTGCGGCGCCGCCCTTTCGCTCGCGGCTGCGGCGTGCGCGGCCCCCGCGAAGCGCGTCGTCTTCCTGGGGGACTCGATTACGGACAAGTGCCACGTCGGCTGTAAGACGAACTACTGGGGGTTCCTCGGCGAACGCTACGGCTTCACGCCGCGCGTCTACGGCGTCAACGGCCAGCAGATGAGCCATATCGCCGCCCAGGCGAAGAAGGCCAAGGCCGAGCTTCCCGAGGGGGCGGACGTCGTGTTCGTCTTCGCGGGCACGAACGACTTCAATGGCGGCGTCCCGCTCGGCGACTGGTACACCTTCGGCGAGGAGACGGTGAACAAGAACGGCGCCGAGGTCAGGCTGCGCAAGCGGACGTTCTGCTTCGACGCGAGTACGTTCCGGGGACGCATCAACCTCGCGCTCTCCTATCTGCGGGAGAACTTCCCCCAGGCGTGGATCGTCCTCCTCACGCCCGTCCACCGGGGGTATGCGTCGTTCGGGCCGAAGAACGTGCAGCCGGACGAGTCGTATGCGAATGGGCGCGGTCTCTTCCTCGACGACTACGTGGCGGCGATCAAGGAGGCGGGGAACGTCTGGGCGGTGAAGGTGGTGGACCTCCACGCGGTGTCGGGCCTCTTTCCGAACGCGCGCGGGCAGGATGCGTGGATCAGCAACCCGCAGCGGGACCGCCTGCATCCGTCCACCGCCGGCCACGCGCGCATCGCCGAGGCGATTGCGCTTGAAGTCGGCGGCCTGCTGAAGTGACGCCCCGGCAAGGAGAATGAAATGAAGATGACGGCGAAGGCGAACGTGCTGCTGGGCCTGCTGCTGCTGGGGGCCTCCGCGACGGCGGCGGACGTGTCTGAGATCGCGCTTGCGAAGCCGGCGATGCGCTGGCTCTGGGGCGGTTTCGGCTTCCACAACGCCGAGGCGACGATGACGCCGATGATGTCGCAGGCGTTCCGCGACGAGCGCGTCCTGAAGTCGTTCCGCGAGATCGCGCCCACGTACGCGCGCCTCTTCGCGGGCTTCCACGACTGGACGCGCGAGGCGATGGACGCCTTTGCCGACTACTACGACGCGACCTTCCGCCCTGCGGGCACGACGCTCTACCTCGTGCCGGGGCGCATGCCGGTCGTCACGGACGACTTCGACGTCTCGGGCTACTGCGAGAACGTCGCCACGCGCCTTGCGTACCTCGTCAAGACGCGCGGCTGCACGAAGATCCGCTACTACGCGCTCACGAACGAGATGGCGTCCGGGCCGACGTGGGGCTGGTTCTCGACGCACCGCGACGTCTACGAGAAGCTGTGCCGTGGCCTCTACGCGGCGTTCCGGCGGCATGGGCTCGACATCGGCCTCATGACGCCCGACTCCGCGATGCCGAAGTACATCGACGACGTCGTCTGGGCGACGCAGACGCTCAACGACATCACCGAGGTCTACTGCTGGCACTACTACGACCGCAGGTCGAAGCCGGGCGAGGCGCGCGTCTACAACGACGTCTACGGCCATCTGACGAACCTCGTCGCGCTCTGCCTCCGGCGCGAGAAGCGCCTCTCCCTCGGCGAATGGGGCGTGACGGGGATGAACGTCCCCTACGACAAGGGGCACATGCGCGACGACGGGCACGGTGGCTGGCGCTGGCCGATGAGCGCATTCGCGCGCGAGGCCGCGATCTGCCGCGCGGAGATGGGGCTTGCGGCGCTGAACGCGGGCGCGCTCAACGCGGTGAGCTGGACGTTCGTCGACTACCCCGACCCGTTCCTGCGCGAAGACGGCGACACGCCCGAGGAGAAGGCGCGCTACGCCGTCGCGCGCTTCTCCGGCTGGGGGCTCGACGTCCGCTACAACAAGAACGGGCTCTTCCGCTGGGACGACGAGAACCGCGACTACGCATCCTATCCCGACCTCTACACGATGGGCTATCTCGTGAAGCTCTTCCGCAAGGGCGCGCGCGTCCTGGAGCCCGTGTTCGCCGACCCGGACCTGCGCGTCGGCGCCGTCACGAACCCGGACGGCTCCTGCTCGGTCGCCGTCGTCAACTGGGGCGCGGCGAAGACGGTGCGCGTCGCGAGCGCGCATCCGCTCGCGAAGCCCCTGCGCGTCTACGAATACGATTCGGCGAAGCCGCCGATGAACGCCTTCAACGACCTGCAGCCTGCGAAGGGCGTGGTGACGGCGACGAACGACGTCTTCACGGCGACGCTGCCGCCGCGCTCGCTGACGTTCTTCACGACGGACTACGTCGACCGCGCGCCGCCGCCCGTGGCGGGCGTCGCGCTCAAGGGCGGCGTCCTCGCGTGGACGGCCGTGAAGGACCCGGTGCACGTCTACTACCGCGTCTACCGCGACGGCGGGCAGATCGCCTCGACGGTCGCGACGCGCCTCGACGTGAAGGGCGCGAAGGGTGCCTACGCCGTCCGCAGCGTCGACCGCTGGGGTAACGTCTCGGCGGAACGGTGAGCAGCTAGGCGCGCCGGGGCTTGGGCGCGGCCGCCTTCTGCTCGGCGATGAGGCGCGTCCACCTGAGGGGGAGGGTGATCGTGTTGCCGTTTTCCCGGTAGTGCGCGACAAGCGCGCTGATCAGGAGCCGGATCAGGGTGGAAGACGTGAGGCCCGTGTCGCTTGCGATGCGGGCCAATTGGTTCTTTTCGTCCTCGGTCAGGCGGACGGGCGTCGCTGAACCCTTCTTTTCAAACATGGCGTTTGATTTTACACTAAGAATTGCCGATATGGCCTTGCAATAGCGTATAACAATGTGATACAATGCGCGCCGTTCGTCCCGCATGGTGCCGTTTTGGACGGGAGGGGGCGGAAGAGGCCATGTAGGGAGCGTGCGTGCAGGGGCGCGGATGCATCTGCATGGAGGGGAGAAGGAAAACGAAAGGAGAAGGTGACGCATGAAGAGGATCCTGCTTGTTGTGGCGGGCGCGGCGGTTTCGCTCGTTCGCCTCCAGGCGCAGGGCGTCCAGGTCAGGACGTATGCGGCGGCGGGGGCGGGCGATACGGCGGGGAATCCCGTCGTCGTGCGGCCCGTCCACGCCGTGGACGCCCCGGCCTTTGCCGGAGAGCAGCCGTTCGCCCTTTCCCTTCTCCCCCAGGTCGAAGCGCCCGGCAGGGCCATGGACGTCTCACTGTTCCGGCTCAATCTCCTTGTCGGGGCGCACCGCCGCGTGTCCATTCTGGACGTGGGCGTGATTGGTGGCATTTCGGATGGCGAAATGACGGGGCTTGGCGTTTCCGGGATCTTCAACCGGACGGGGGCTTCGCCGGGTGCGTTCCATTTCGCCGGCGTGTGCAACGAGGCCGGCCGCGACATGAGCGGCTGCCAGGTCTCGTTTGTCTGGAACAGGACGGAGGGGGCGTTCAGCGGCCTGCAGGCGGGGCTCGTCAACAAGGCCGGCCGCCTTGACGGCCTCCAGATCGGCGGCCTCAACATGGCGGAGCAGGGGACGGGCGTGCAGGTGGGCGTCGTCAACATGTCCGAGCGGCTGGAGGGCCTTCAGTTCGGCGCGCTGAACATCAACCGCGATTCGGCAGTCCCCGTCCTGCCTGTGTTCAACTTTGCATTCTAAGGAAAGCCGCGCATGAAAGTCCTCTCAATTGCCTGTACCGTGGGATGCCTCCTCGCGGGGGGCTGCCTTTCGCCCCGAACCGGTGGCGTCGTCGTGGAAAAGGGTCGGCTCCTGATCCATGATCCGTCCTTTGCCTTGAACCTGGAAGTCGTGCAGGATGCGCGCGAACGGACGCCGGAGGGCTTCCTGCATGTCCAGACGACGATCCGGAACATGAACCAGACGGATTTCCGCTGCCAGTACCGCTTCGAGTGGAAGACCGCCCAGGGGCTCGTGCAGACCCATGCGCCGACGCCGTGGCGCCCCGCTGTCATCCACGGGCGCGATGAAACGGTGTTCGAGGCCGTTTCGCCCTTGAAGGACACGGAGGATTTCCGCCTGTCCGTTCGCCGGTTCGATCCGTAAAGACGAGGTAGAAACATGAAAAGACCGCTGATCCTCCTGGGGACGGCCCTGATGGCGCTGCTGGGCGGCGCCGAGCCGGTGAAGGCCCTCCTTGTCGTGCAGAACCATGCAGGGGCGGAATGCCGCATCAAGCTGCCGAACCTTGCGACGCGCCTTTCCGCCGCGTTGAGCGGCGAGACCTTCGAGGTCATCGATCCCAACGACGTGGTGGGCGAAGACCTCAACCGCGGCGTGAAGGGCGAGACGATGCCGCTTTCGTCCGCCACGCGCCTGGCCGAACATCTGGGCGCGGGGGCCTTGATTACGGCGTCCATCGATGACATTTCGGAAATCACGATCGGCTCTCCCGCACTGGTGAAGCAGCTCAGCGTCACCATGACCCTGCAGGCCAAGCGCGTCCCCTCGGGTGGGGGGACGGGGGGGATCGAGGTGACGGCGTTGTCGCGCAAGTACACAACGGCGGAATTCGCGCAGAACGCAGGGGCTGTCTATGCCCAGCTGATGTCGCAGATCTGCAGGAGCGCGGCGCAGCAGTTCCTGCCGCAGGTCGCAAAGGTCGAGTGGAAGACGTCTGCGCAAAAGGTCATGGTGGCGTTTGGCTGCAACTATGCCGGCGCCGATGTCGCGATCGACGGCGTGTCCTACGGCACGGCGGGAACCGTGGGCGAGGCGCCGCTTCAGGTTCCTGTTTCGCCGGGCATCCACAATCTGACCGTTTCCTATCCCTTTGCCTTGCCTTACAAGGTCCAGGCGAACTTCATGGCGAACTCGACCTATATGATTTCCCTGCAGCCAACCGAGGAAGGGCGTCGCCGCCGTAAGGACGATGCCTATTTCGCCGAACTTCTCGACCGTGCGGCGAAGAGCGGGGCGACGGATGACTTCTGCCGGACGGAACGCGCCAAGGGGTATGCCAAGTACCTTGCGAGTTCACACACACGCATCGCGGGCATGCCCCAGGTCCTCACGAAGTGGAATTGGGGCCCTGCCGGCCAGGCGCCGGAGCTGGGGCTGAGGCCGGAGCAGGGTGACGAACGGGTGGAGTCGACCGAGAAGATTCTTCGGAAGGCCGCTGAGCGGATTGAAGGAAGATAGAGGGAGATTTCCAAATGAAGAAGGTCTTGCTTGCCACGGTGCTTGCCGCCCTCTCCGGGTGCGCAACCGGTCCTAGGTTAGGATATCTCGACCCGGAGGAGGATGTCTACGGCAGGGCGTCGCGGATGGAGTATGCACAGAAGCGGCGAACGGTTGTAGAATCCGTTGAACGGCTTCTGACCGACCCGCTGTTCACGCAGAACTACGACACGGCGCGGAAGCGCGCGCGTGATGCCGGGCGGGCGCTGCCGACGATTTCAGTCAGCCCGATCGAAAACAACACGGGGGACGGCCGGTCCGATTCCGCCGCGACGGGTCAGCTGTACCGCGACCTCCTCACGGCCATCCGCAAGACCGGGAAGTTCCTGATGATCGATCCGATGCGTCGCAGGCAGATGACGGACGCCCTGATCGCCGGAACCAATGCCGGAGAGGACGCCGCGGCCCTTCAGGGCATCGGATCGTACACTTCGGCCGATTTCGTCCTGACCGGCGAACTGCGGCGCGAGCGGACCGACGACGGGCGCCGCAGGGTCTACCACCACTTCCTGAACCTGGAGATGCTCGATGCCGCCTCGGGAACAGTCTTCTGGAGCGATTCGGTTGTCGTTCCCAAGTATGACGCACGGTGAAGAAAAGGAGTGTCCAAAAATGAAGATGAACGCACCGATCCTCGCGGGCCTGTCCGTGGTGGCGCTGTTCTGCGGCTGTGAAAGCGTGAAGCCGGAGGGCTTTACCTGGGAAGGGACGAGCTTTTCGTTCGACAACAGGCGGCAGCTGAAGGAGCCGGAACGCGCCGGCGCGTTTGCCTCCTTCGTGTTCCCGGAACTGCGCCGCATCGAGGAGGTCCCCGCGCAGTTCGTGATCTCGGATCACGTCGAGAACGTGTTCATCACCAAGCGCATGCTGTGGGGAACGTCGGAGCTGGTGGCGTCCGTTCCCGTCTCCTCGCTCGTGCGCCGACAGTTCACGCGGGCCGTGTCGGAACACTTCCACCCCCTGGTTGGCGACCAGCAGCCGGCCATTCGCGTTTTCGTCGACATCCTCGGCATCATCCTGACGCGGCAGGACGGACGTGTCAAGAGCGAGGCGACGATGCGCATCACGATCAAGGACGTCGCCAAGGACGTGGTCTGCCATGAGAAGGTCTATCGAGGGAAATCGGAGAAGCCGTGGGACGGCGGCGAGCTGATTCCCGATTCCGTGTACACGTGCATCCAGGAAATCGCGGCGGCGTTCCTCAAGGACCTGTCGAAGGACCGCACGCTGATCGCGCGCCTGGAAGGCATCTCGCCGGATGCGGCAACCGTCAGGAAGCCGGCGTTCCGCCAGTTTGACAGCCGTCCCAAGAACGCGGCGGGCGTGATCCAGGGCACCTGCATCCTGTCCTGCAACGACTGGGACGAGGGCCGTGCCGCGAATTGGTTGCGGGCGCAGCTTGAACGGAGGGCGGAAAACCAACTGGGCGTCGAGGCGGCGCGCGTGCGCGTCATCTACGACGCCAGTTCCTACGATGGGAAGACGCGGGAGTGGCACGTGTCGTTCTCGGCGTTTGCGCGTTCCGAGATGGTGCTGAACTACGATGCCGCAACCAAGTCGGGGACGTGCGCCGTGGACTTCGGTCTGATGGGGAAGACGGCCGAGAAGGCCGCCGACGCGCTCAAGGAATACGTGATGCAGGAAATGGACAAGCGCGCCGGCGTGCAGCAGAGCGGCGGCGAGGCCGTGAAGGCCAATGTCCGCTTTGGCGATTTCAAGACCGACCAGCGCGATTCGCTGGCCTACTGCACGTTCCGCGTGGTGTATTGACCAAGACAGGCACGAAACACACAAACACGAAACACAAAGGAGAGAAAATGAAGAAACTCATGGGCGTTGCCGCCCTGGCCGCCGTCGCGGCGGCCATGACCGGATGCACGACGGCTCCGCAGAACTTCTCGGATGCGTCGCTTCCGCTCGAACAGGGCAAGTACACCGTCGTCGGCGACGAGGTCGAAGGCACCGACTCGCAGCTGATCGTCCTTGGCTACGGCGTCGGCCTGCCGGGGTCTCCGCAGCGCCGCGCCCTTCGGAACGCGCTTGACAAGGCGGCGGGCTCCGACGGACTCATCAGCATGGCCGTCGACTACCAGATGCTCAACCTCTGCTGCGTCCAGATCATGACGACGCGCGTGACGGGAACGCCCGTCAAGACGAACAAGTAGCGGGGGCGCAGGCATGAACGGAATGCGCAGCGGTCTGCTTCTTGTCGCACTGGTGGTTGCGGGCGTGCCACGCGCACATGGCGCGCAACCTGCGGAAGGCGGGAACGCCCGCCCCCGGATTTCCGTTCATGCCTTCAAGACGGCCGAATCGTTCGCGCTGCCGGAAAAGCGCCGGCAGGACGCGGACGCACGCTCCGTGGCGCTGGGCAAGTCCTACCTCGTTGCGCGGCTTGCCCGGCCCGGCCGCCCCTTTGTGGTGACCGAGGACGAAACGTCGGCGACGCATGTGCTTGAGCCGGTGATTTCCTTTCTGCGGTCGCGTGAAAATACGTTCAAGGGCGCAACCTACGGCGTGCAGACCAAGACGACGAAATGGACGCTGGACGTCATCCTGACCCTCAGGAACAGGACAACGGGCGACATCGCGTGGGCGAAGTCCGTTTCGGGGTCATGCGACGAACAGCGGCCGATCAGCGTCTCGCAGTTCGACAACAACATCTTCCATTCGCTGATGGTTTCGGCGGTCGAGGAGGCGGCCGAGGCGCTCGTCGAACATTTCGAGCCGCCGGACGAAGCCGCCGAGGCCGCCCCGTCTTCGGCCGCCGGCCCACGTGGCGGCGGTGCCCGGCCCGGCGACGTGGAGGCAGGACGCCCCGCGCTTGCCATTCTCCGCCCGGACTTCCGGGACGGCGTGACCGAGAACGAGGCCGCCATGCTGTGGGGGTATCTGGAGAGCGCGGTGGAAGGCGGCGCGTACAGGGTGATTTCCCGGGCGGACGTGGCGCGTCAGATGGAGGAGGTCGCCGTCACGACGTCTTCCTACCTGACCGACCCGACCTGCCGCGAAAAGGCGCGCGTCGGCAAGCTCGCGACGGTCTCGAAGCTGCTTGCCGCCTCCGTCGGCCGCATCGGCGGGACGTATGTGATGACGTTCAAGGTCTTTGACGCTTCGACGGCGGAGATCGAGGCGTCGCGCACGGGGAGCGTGACGGCGGAGAGCCTGGGGGCGCTCCTGCCGCTCATCCGGGGGGAGATGGCGAAGATCCTGCGGCCTGCGCCGGTGGGAACGGCCCTCCTGCCGGTCGAGCTGCGCCTCCCCAATCCGCCGAAGGGGTTGGCGGACGATTTCGACATCTGCCTCGGAACGGCGCTCGCCGAGGCGGGGATCTCCTGCGTGCCGGGCCGGGAAGGCGCGCGCCGCCTCATGCCGTCCCTTACGGCGTTTTCCGTCCGCGCCGTGCCGGACGGCGACGGGTTCGTCTATCGCGGCACGCTCGCCTTTTCGCTGGCGCTCGCGGACGCCTCTGGGCGGCCGCTCGCGGCGCCTGTCGCGGTCTCGCTCTCGGACGTCGCGCTCGGCCGCGAGACCGGCGCCGCGCCCCCGTGGTTGGCGGCACAGTACGGCCGTCGGCTTCTCGTCCGGGCGTTTGCCGACCTGCCGCGTCGGCTCGGTGCCGTCTTGGAACGACCGCGCATGTAGGTCGAAGAGGCGCCGACATGCATCCCTTTGAACATCTTCGCCATGCAGTCCGGAGCGACCCCGGCCTTGTGAGGGGAAACAACGAGGATGCCTTCGGAGCCTTCCCCGAAGCGGGGGTGTTCTGCGTGGCCGACGGCATGGGCGGTGGCGATGACGGCGCGTTCGCCTCCGCCGAGACGGTTGCCGCGCTGTCGGAATTCTGCGGACGACTGCACGTTTCGCCGGGCTGTGGACATCCCGCGTCCGTCCTGTCGATGGGGATTTCCGCCGCGCTCAACCGCGCCTCGTCGTCCATCGCCCGTCATGCGGCGGAACACGGGCTTCGGTCATGTGGGTCGACGGTGGTGGGCGTCGTCTTCGACGCGACGGCCCCCGATACGGCCATCGCCCTTCATGCCGGCGACAGCCGTCTGTACCGTTATCGGAACGGCACGCTCCTGCGCGTGACGCGCGACCATTCGGTTGCGGAGCTGATGGGGATTGCGGACGAACGCGCCGTCGACAGGAAGCTGCGGGGCGCAATCGTTCGGGCGGTTGGCGTGCAGCCGGCCGTCGACCTCGAACGGAACACGTTCGACGTGCAGGCGGGGGACCGCATCTTCCTCTGCAGCGACGGCCTCTCCCGCATGGTGCCGGATGCCGCCCTGACCGGCATCCTGTCGTCAGTCCTCTCGGCCGAGAACGCCGTCGATAAGATGGTCGAGGCGGCGAAGTGCGGCGGGGGCCTTGACAACATCACGGTCGTGCTGATCGACGTCGGCGAATTGCCGGCCCCCCTGCCGGTCTTGCAAGACGATCCGCTGCCGACGGCGCTGGAGGCTCGCGCGGCCGATCCTGCCGAGACGTGCGCCGGCCGGAGGCGCCGCACGGCAGCGCGCCCCTGCGTCGGTGCGGCCGCCCTTCTCTCGGGGCTGGCGGCCCTGCTCCTGGCTACGGCGTCCTGGTTTGTCCATTCCACGGCACGGGCGGAGAAGAAGGCGGTCCTCTCGGCGGCGGGGGAGCTCGCCGCGTCGTGCGACGGCGAGACGGTCCGGCGGTTCATGCGCGTTGTCCGTCGGTTGGACCGGCATGGCGTCCCGGACGGCTTTGAGGCGACGGCGCGGGGATTGGCGGCCTCCGTATCCCCGGACGCTGCGGAAACGCTGGCGCGGGAGGTCCTTCTCGCGGTCAAGTCCGGCGTCGACTATGCGCGGGACTGTTCCGAGTCGAAGGAATCCCTGCACGACCCCAACACAGAACGGCTCCGCCGCCTCTTTGCCGCTTTGGCGCCGGAATTGGACGGCAACCCGGGCGATGCGGCGACGCAGCGGCGCTGTGCGGCCCTGATCCGGGAAGTCGCGGGATGGGACTGATTCGCTTTTTTGAGAATAAGGAAACGAAAAGATGAAAAACATGATACCCTTGATTGTCGCGGTCGTTCTTGGTTTGGCGGCCGTCTTCGCCGTCAGCCGGGCGCTTTCGAAGAACGGCACACGGCAATACGGCAAGGAGGTTTCCGTGCTGGTTGCAAACGGCAACCTCAAACGCGGAAGCGTGATGTCGTCCGAGAATTTCCGAAGGGCCGTTGTCCCGTCCGCCTATGTTCCCAAGCAGCATATCCTGGGCGATCAGGACGCCTCCATCCTGGGGCAGACGCTTGTTCGGGACATCGCCGCAGGGGACTACATCCTCTGGAACGATTTCGGCCGCCAGAGCAGCGTCGGGGAATCCGTCGGCGAGGGCGAGTGGGCGGTTCCGGTTTCCTTCGAGAATGCGCGGCAGTTCGCCAAGCAGCTCAAGCCGGGCGACGAAATCGCGGTTGTCGGCATGTTTGAGATCCAGGAAGAGGTGAAATCGACCTCCGCCGACGCCAGCGCAAAGCCCGAGATCGTCAAGCGGACGGTGACGACGGTCCTCTTTCCGCAGGTACGGATCATGAGCATGGCGTCGGACGGATCGGTTCTTCTGTCGCTGCCGCCGCAGCAGGCGCTTGTCGCGATCGCCGCTCAGAACCAGGCCCGACTGTTTGTCGTGCTGCGCCGTCCGCACGACGGCAAGGCGACGAGCCGCAAGGACAACGGGCAGTTTGACAACCAGGCGTTCGTGGACATGCTTCAGGGATGCCCGAAGGTCCAGGTCCCCGATCAGCCGTCCAACAAGGCGAAATAAGGAGACGCGAAATCATGAAGATCCTCAAGATGGCACTGGTCCTTTCCCTTGGCTTCTGCGTGTTTGCCGACGCGGAGGCCGCCGGGCAGCGCCTCACAGTCGGGAAGGGAAAGTCGCTGCCCGTCGATCCGGGGTTCAAGGCGACGAAGTTCCTCGTCGAGCCGCAGAAGGGCATCATTGAAGTGAGCATTCCTCCGGGGGGCGGCCCTGCGCGCGTGACGGGACTCGCCGAGGGAACGGCGGCCCTGGCGCTCTTTGTCCCCGGTGGGCTCAAGGAGACGTATGAGGTGACGGTCGGCGGGGATCTGCTCGCGACCATGCGGAATCTCCAAACGGAACTGGAGGACGTGGGGGGCGTGGACGTCACGAAGGTCGGTGAATCGCTGATCGTCAAGGGCGAGATCAACGACCCTGAGGGATGGCGACTCCTGAAGAAGACGCTTGCGCACCCTGACTTCCGCAGCCTCGTCAAGGACCAGACGCACTTCCGCGTCCAGGCGGACACCCTGAAGGATTTCCGCACCCAGCTGAAGGAGGCGCAGTTCCAGATCACGGACAAACTGGAGGAGGCCAAGGCCGGCAAGCTGTACGTCAAATACGAAGGCAACCTGCTGCTCATCAACGGCGTCGTCTACTCGCCGGAGGAAAAGGAGAAGCTTGAGCGCATCGTCGCGGCCCAGGCCGCCTGGCTGCGCGTGGAGGACGGGAAGAACGTTCCGTCCGACGAATCCTGGAAGACGACGTGCCGCATGAACGTGTCGGTCGATTCCGCCCAGATGCGCATGGACGTCGTGCTCGTGGGCTACAAGGAGACGGACGGTTCTTCGTATGGTTCCGAGGCCGGTCTTGCAGGCGAGGCCCTGACGTTCAACGGCGTCTTCAAGGGACTCGTCGATCTGTGCAAGGGCAAGTCCCAGCACGACGCCTTCTCGGTTGGCGCCGATCTGAACAGCACCTTGAAGTTCCTCAAGAAGAATGAGATTTCACGCCACACCGTCGGTGGACACGTCTTCTTCAAGAACAACGATCCCGTGGAACGGGAACTCAAGATCGGCGGTACGATGAAGATCAAGATGAAGAGTGCGACGGCCGAAGGCGTGCCGACGTCGAATTTCGAGGACATCCCCTATGGCTTTACGATCAGGAAGAAAAGTGCCGTTCTCCTGAATGCGGAACAGGCCGATGTCGATCTCCTAATTACGCAGAAGACGCCGATTCCCCTGGAGGAAGGTGGATACGAGGAAGGCTACGACGTCCAGGAGACCGAATACAACCCCTCCATCGTCTGTCCGATCGGAAAGACGGTCGTCTTGGCCGGTTACAAGAAGATGGTCGAGTCGACGATGCCGCCGGCCGGATTTCCCGTCCTGCGCCACATCCCGATCATGAACTGGTTCGTCTCCCAGGAAAGCGATTCCCTTGAGAACGTCAAGCTCATGATGCTCGTGAGCGTGAAAATCGTGCGCGGCGACGAGCCGGAGGCGCAGAATACGCGCCTCGCCTACGAGGACACGAAGGACCTTCCGACCGAGGTCGAGATCCCCAACCGCGACCGCCTTGAATCCCGCAAAAAATGGAGCGGCGCGCTGTACTGGCTCAACTGGTTCACGCCGTGAGGCATCTGACATGGTCCTGGAGGTGACACAGAACGGAACGCCGTTCGCGCGGGTTGAACTGCCGGCGTCGGACTTCGCGTGGACGCTTGGACGGCAGGAGGGCTGCGACGTGCGGCTGCCGGCCAACGAGGTCTCGCGCGTCCATGCGCGGTTGACGGGCCGCAGCGGCGTCTTCGTCCTGTCCGACGCGGGGAGCCGGGGCGGCACCTGGTCGAACGGGCAGCGTCTCGAATCCGCGCTGTGCCTTGCCGAAGGGGACCGGGTGAAGATCGGCCCCTACCAGATCGGCCTTGTGGCGGCTCCCACCCCCGTCGCCCAACGCGCCGCGCCTCCATCCCGCGTTCCGTCCCCGCCCCCGTCGTCGCCCGGCCCGGATCCCCAGCCCCAGCCGCAGCCCGACATCGGCGAGGCGTTCAAGAACGCCGTCGTCCTCTACACGGACGAGTGCATGAAGATCAAGCGCAGGCTCCACGAGCACATCCTCGCCGAGATGAACCTGTCGGAAGACGCGCTGAAGGAGTTTGCGGACGAGACGATGAAGGACAAGCTCGAAACCTGTCTCGACGCGACCCTGCGCCAGTTCCGGCATGAACTGCCAAGCTCGGTGACGGTTCCGGTCTTCCGCCAGGCCCTGCTGGACGAGCTGGTCGGCTACGGGCCCCTCTCGCCGATTCTGCGCATGCCCCAGGTGTCGGAAATCATGGTGAACGGGCCGGACCGCATCTTCGTCGAATGCGGCGGCAAGATGAGCGAGACGGGCGTCCGCTTCTTCAACGAACGGCATCTCATCCAGATCATCCAGCGCATCGTCGAGCCGCTGGGGCGCCACGTCGACGACGCGAGCCCGATGGTCGACGCCCGCCTGCCGGACGGAAGCCGCGTGAACGCGATCATCCCGCCTCTGGCCCTTGACGGGGCGTCCCTGACGATCCGCAAGTTCGCCGACAAGAAATTGACGACGGACGACCTGATCGGCTTTGGCTCCATGACCCGGGAGATGGCGCTTTTCCTGGAGGAGGCCGTGCGCGTGCGCAAGAACATCCTTGTCTCGGGCGGCACGGGGTCCGGCAAGACGACGCTCCTGAACGTGCTGTCGCAGTTCATCCCGCCGGGGGAACGGGTCGTGACGGTGGAGGATTCCGCCGAACTGAAGCTTTCGCACCGCAACATCGTGCGCCTGGAGGCGCGCCCGTCGAACACCGAGGGGAAGGGGCGTGTCGCCATCCGCGACCTCGTGATCAACTGCCTGCGCATGCGCCCCGACCGCATCATCGTGGGCGAATGCCGCGGCGCCGAGGCGCTCGACATGCTGCAGGCCATGAACACGGGGCACGACGGCTCGCTGACGACGGCGCACGCGAACAATCCGCGCGACGCGCTCGCGCGCCTGGAGAACATGGTGATGATGGCGGGATTCGAGCTGCCGTCGTCGGCCATCCGCGAACAGATCGCCGCCGCCATCGACCTCATCGTCCAGCAGACGCGCCTTCCCGACGGTTCGCGCAAGATCGTGGCAATTTCGGAGGTGACGGGGCGCGAGGCGGACGTCATCCTGCTTCAGGACATCTTCACCTTCGAGCAGGAGGGGTTCGACGAACGGGGGCGGGTGGTGGGCCACCACACGGCAACCGGCAACATCCCCTATTTCGTCGACGAGCTGCGCAAGAGCGGAAACCTGAAGATCGACATGTCGGTCTTCGTGCCGAAGACATGAAAGGAAAGCCCGCATGACACTCCAGCTCGCACTTCTGGTCTTCTTCGGCGTCGCGGTCGCCACCGCGCTCGTCCTGTCGACGGTGTGGCGCACGCTGCGCGAGCGCGCGGCGGAATCCGCCGAAGGCGAGACGGAGGCCGTCTCGCCGCTGCGCCGCTTTGTCACGCCCGTCCGCCTTGCCGCCTTGAAGTTGACGTTCTGCCTGGTTCCCGCGCTCGCGGCGGTCGTAGTCCTGGTTGGCGCGGGATACGTTTCGCCCGTCCCGCTGCTGTTGGCCGGATGCCTGCTTGGAGGCGTCGGCTGGAATCTGCCCATGCTGTACTTCAGGATGAAGATCCAGAAGCGCCGGGAACGGTTCAATGGTCAGATTCTGCAGTTGACCATGAGCCTGTCAAACGGACTGCGTTCCGGTCAGGCCCTGCCCCAGGCACTGGATGCGGCGTCGCAGCGGCTGGACGCGCCCATGCGGGAGGAACTGGCGGTGGTGCTGGGCGAAACGCGGCTGGGGTTTGACCTGACGGATGCGCTTGAGCGGTTCTACAGCCGTATGCCCGGCGAGGACCTTCGGCTTCTCGTGACGTCGATCAAGCTGACCCTGCAGACCGGCGGCAGCCTTGCGGAAGTGCTGGAACGCATGGTGGAGACGATCCGCGCCCGCGTGGAATTCCAGGAACGCCTGAAGAACATGACGGCACAGGGGCGGTTCGAGGCCATTGCGATGTCGCTCGCCCCGGTTCTCGTCTATGTCCTGCTGCGGTTGATCGATCCGGACCTCATGATTCCGCTCACGAGTACGCTTGTCGGCTGGTGTACGATCGGAATCGTCACGGCGTGGGTTCTGATCGGTTTCTTCGTCATCAACAAGATTGTCACGATCGAGGTCTAATATGGACGAAATCTCCTTCTGGACCTATCCGCTCGTCTTTCTCTCGGTCCTGATTCCGTATCTTGCCGCCTCCCTTTGGCTGGGCACGCCCCGAAAGGCGGCCACACGCGGGGGCGCGTCGTCCCTCCCCCTCTTCTACCGTGTCTCCGCACGCTTCATCGAGGCCATCGCGCTGGCGCTCGGCGATGCGTTTACGGAGGATTTTCCCGCGCTGGCGAAGTCCTACCGGAACACGGTCCTCAAATCGGGCTGGAACCTCACGGAGACGGACGTGCTGGCCGGGCAGGTCTTCGGCGCCTGTGCCGGGGCGGTGTGCTTCTGTTTTGGCTTCTTCCTGACGAGCGCACAGGCACCGCTTGCGGTCGGCCTTGGCTGTGTGGGCGCGTTCCTCGGGTGGGTCTATCCGCTGATGCTGGTGCAGAAGCGGGCGGATGAACGGCAGACTGAGATCATCCGCGCGCTGCCGTTCGCGATCGACCTCATCGCCTCGGCCATGCGGGCGGGGCTCGACTTCTCGGCGGCGGTCCGCTACTATGTCGGCGCCGGCGGCAAGGGGGCGCTGGCGGTTGAATTCGGCCTGCTGCTCAGGCAGATGGAATTCGGCAAGAGTCGCATGGAGGCGCTGGGAGAGATGGCGACGCATGTGCAGACGCAGGAGTTCTCGGCGTTCGTCGGGGCGGTTGCGCACGGCACGGAGATCGGCGCGTCCATCGTCGAGACGCTGCGCATCCAGGGCGAGGACATGCGCCGGGCCCGTTTCAACATTGCCGAGCGCAAGGCGGCGCGCGCGCCGTCGATCATGATCTTCCCGATCGCGGTCTTCATCCTGCCGGCGGTGTTTACCATCATCGGCGTGCCGGTCTGGCTCAAGTTCAAGGCGTCGAGGGGGGGACTTTGATGGCCGTGCGGATCCAGTTCACGGAAGGGGCATTGGTTGGGCGGGCGTTCCCGCTTCCGTCCGGGACGACGGTTGTCGGCCGTTCGCGCCAGTGCGGCATCGTGGTGCCGGCGCCCGACGTCTCGGGGCGGCATGTCGCGCTCGAGGTCGCCGACGGGGGCGTGTCGCTCGTGAACCTGAGCCGGCACCACACCGCCGTCGGGTTGACGGAGATCCCTGAAAACAACCGCGTCTCGCTTCCTCCCGGCGTCCCGGTGAAGATCGGCGGCACGACGGCGTTCCAGCTTCTCATCGATGCCCCCGCCGCCTCGTCCGAGACCGTTCTGCCCGATGCGGCGGGCGAGACGAGCATCCCCGCCCCCGGTGCCCCGGAGGAGGGAACGGCCGAACCCTCTCCGGCCCCCGACTTGAACGAGACGCAGTTCCTGCAGACCCAGCTCGTGAGCCCGGAGGAGATAGCCAAGCTGATTGCCGGCGGCGCGCGGAAGCGCGGACGGCGCCTCCTTGTGAAGGTGATGCTGTTCGTGGGGCTCTTCCTGGGCGTGGCGGCGGCCTACTACACGGTCCAGGTGCGGCAGCGCCCGGAAAAGACCCTCACGTGGCCGCTTACGGCGTCCGGGAAGTACGACATCCGGTCCGTCGATTTGCCGACGCCGTTTGGGACGGATGCCTTCTGGGCGGATTGTCCGGGCAGCCCCCAGTTCAAGGTACGGACAGTCGAAGACGGCACGACGGAGATCCTGACGCGGATTGGGCGCAAGCGCGATGTCGATTTCCGCATCGTCTTCCGCTGTATGCAGAACGCCGGCAACCTGCATCGCAACCGGCATCAGCTTTTCGATGCGTGGCGGCGCGCACGCGAGGAACGCGACGGCTGGAATTTCCAGTCCGTCTCGCCTCCCGCGTTTCTGGGGGGGAACAGCGGCCTGCCGTATTTCGACGTCCAGTTCCTCCGTACGGAAAAGCGTGGCGCGGAATCCATGCAGTGGTTCGGGCATGCCCTGTTTGCCGTGCATGGTGACTGCGTGTTGACGCTCACGCGCGAGATTCCGGCGGTCGAGCAGTGGCGGGGCGCCACCCTTGTCGCGCTTGAGAAGCTTCTGCGCGTCAACGCCAAGGAGATTGACGGACACTGGGAGGGGCGCCCGGACGCGCGTGCCGCATCCGTGAAGGTCCTGAAGGACGAGGCGGCCGGCCTTTTGGCGCGCAAATCGCCGATTCTCTGGCAGGAAACCGAATTCCTCTTGCAGAGCGCGCTCATTGCCTGCGGCGGACACGGCGAGGAGGCGGAACGCCTGTTGGCCATGCTCCGCGAACTGCGTGCGAACCAGAAGCACGAATACCGCCAGTTCAAGGTCGCCTGGTACCAGGCGAACCGCGTCCGGGACAAGGTCGGGTGCCAGCGCGTGCTTGAAAGCGCGCTGAAGGTCTTCTCGTCGCCCGACGACCGGCGTAATGGGCTGCTGAAGAAGGGGGCGTGGTGATATGACCCGTTCGACACGCCTGAAGGACCATTCCCTGATGATCCGCCTTGAGCGCAACGACCAGGTCGTGCATGAGGGACGCCTTGAAGACCTCCAGCTTCCGCTTGTGATCGGCCGCCAGCCGGGGTGCGCCTGGCAGGTACCCGCCGAGGAAACGTCGGTGAGCAAGACGCATGCGGAAATCACGGTGCGGCACGGGCATGCGTGGATCCGCGACCTGGGCAGCCGCAACGGCCTGTTCGTGCTGGGGCGGAAGGTGTCCGAACGGCGGCTGGAGGCGGGGATGTCCGTCAGCCTCGGGCAATGCCGCCTGACCGTCGAGCGGATCGACGAGCGGAATGCGGCGCGGATCCTCCCGTACCACCGGCTTGAATGGTTGAACGGCGAGAAGGCGGGGACGTTCTGCGACATCACGTCGCCCGTCCTGCCCATCGGCTCGGCCGTTGCGGACGGGATTCTCTGTTCGAGTGTCCTTGTCTCGAAGCGCCATGCCGAAATCCAGCACGAGCAGGACGACTCGTGCTGGATTCAGGACCTGGGGAGCCGCAACGGCACGACGGTCAACGGCGTGCCGCTGAAGAAGGCGAAGCGGATGCTGCGCCATCGGGACGTCATCTCGGTCGCGGATGTCCAGTTCCGGTTCTGGGACCGGACCGTCGATCCCACCCGCAGCCGTCTGCTGCTGAAGCTCTGCGTGGCGCTCGTCACGGCGGCCGTTGTGGGAACGGGCTATTTTGCCGTGCAGACGATCTTCCCGTCCGCCAAGGCGAAGCTCGCCGAAGCGTGCGAATGGGAATCCCGCGAGAACTTCGCGCGTGCCACGGCGGCCCTGGACCAGGCGCTTTCGGCGCGCGGCGCGGACTACTACCGCGACGAGATCGAGCGGAAGCGCGGCGAACTGCTGATCTGGCGGAACACCCTGGAGGTCTGGCGGTCCGCAAAGGAGGACTTCGGCCGCCGTTTCTGGATCGACGCGAGCACGAAGCTCGGTTCGCTCCTGAACGCCAACGTCGAGAAGTGGGGCTGGAACACGACGACGGCGCAGACCATGAAGCGGGAGGCCCGCCTGATGAAGGACCTCGTCGACGTGTTCCTGACGGCTCGAAGCGCGATTCGCGGCGACTTCCGCGAAAGCGAACGCGGCCACGAACGGGAGGCGCTGGTCGCGCGCCTCGCGGCGGTCGAGAGGGCGCTGGCGGATCCCCGGTGGACGGCAGATCTGCCGACCGGGAAGCTCCGTGCGGACATGGAGGAGCAGCGCACCGAGCTGAAGGCGCTCATCGCCGACCTGGGGGAAGTCGCGGCGCTTCTCGCGGCGATCAGGGTTCCCGAGGAGGCGGACCTGAAGACGGCCGTCCAACTAACCGGAACGTTTCCGCAGACCGTGCGGAAACTGGAGGACATCGGCAGACGGGCACAGGAACGCGAGGTCCGGCGCGCGCAGGCCGCAAAGAAGGAGGGACGCAATTTCGCCGCCCCCCGGATCGTCTCGGAGGCGTGCGACGAGTTTATCCCCGTCTTGGCGCGGTTCGGCGAGGCACAGGCCGTCCTGAACAGCAATCTCGTGTATCTCGTCTCCTGCCGCTACGACGCGATGCGGGAGGACCTGCCGTTCCCCTCCGACCAGCAGTGTTCGCTCATGCCGCAGCTGGGCGAACTCCGGCGCCTGATGGCGGCCGCGAACCGCCGGCTCAACGAGGACGTGCGCGAGGCGATGCGCGATCAGCTCGCGCGCCTCGGGAAGTGGAACCTGGAATCGGGGAAGGCCCCCGCCGCCGTCGCGGCCCTGCTCGATGCCGGGACATGCGAGAAGGTCTTCGCCTGCGATTCGCTCCGGGGGCGCCGCCCGAAGTCGTCGCGCACGGAATGCGTGGGGAAATACGACGAGGTGCTGGGGATCGAGGCGTTTGCGGACTACCTCAAGTCGTTTGACGTCGACCGGGATTACCATGCCGTGTACGGGGAAGTGCGGGGGGAACCCGTTCTGGTCGAGGCGCTGAGGTTCTACCGCCAGGCGGACCAGTTCCTGCGTTTCCTGGACAACGCGGACATCGCCTACCTCCTCTCCGTCGATGTGCCGGACGGGAACCGTCTGCGCGCGGTTGCGGACATGGTAATCTCCCTGCAGGAGAAGCGCGAGCTTCTGATCGATGCCTGGTGGAACCGCGAATCGGACGACCGGCGTTCGTGCATCATCGCGCGGGGGCTGGCGTGGGCCTTGGACACGAACGGCCGGCTCGGCGCCGAGGCCGGCGCGGAACTGAGACGGGACCTGGCGGGCCTCAAGGCCGTCCTCGCGGCGCTCAAGGCGAAGATCGACGCCAACCCCGACTGCGTGACCGAGGTACGCCCCCAGATCCTGAAGATCGGCATCCCGGGACTGTACAACGTCAACGCCTGGTGGGACCAGGAAGCGAAGCGGAAGGAGCGTGCCAGATGAAAGACGGAATCAGGCGCCTCTGCGGAACGCGCGGCTCCGTGCTGATGGAGTATGTCGTCGTCAACCTGGCCATCGCCGTGCCGCTCGTCCTGTTCTGGCAGCAGGAGATCTTCGACCCGTCGAAGAACGAATGGACCGGGACGGTCGGGAAGGGGATCCAGGCGATGTTCCAGCGGGTGCAGTCCGGCATCGCCCTTCCAATCCCCTGACGCATTTCACACCTGCGGAACGTTCCGCATCATACGAAAAGGAGAACAACACATGGATACGAAAATGAAGATGCGCCTTGCGCGCGCGAAGCGGACGGCGTTCGGCCGCTTCCTCTGCCGCCTCGCCGGAGACACGGCCGGCGCCGTGATGATGGAGTACGTCGTCCTCGGCGTGCTCGTCGTCGCGGCCGTCGTCGGCCTCGTCGTCGCGTTCGGCGGCACGATCGGTTCGGCCTTTGAGACGATGTCGAAGGCGATTTTCTCGCCAAAAGACGCGCCTAACACTGCGGAGAGTGGACGCTCGACAAGTGATAGTGCCGTGGGTGAAGGTACGCAGGCTCAAAAAACCGTGACGGGCATGGGCCAATGATCGTACCGAGCGTCCACGCATGATGTCTCCCGCCCTCATCCTCTTCGTCGCGTTGACGCCGTGGCTGGCAATCCTCTGCTACCAGGATTGCCGCTGGCGGCGTCTGCCCAACGTGGTGACCCTCGGCGCGGCGTTCGTCGCGCTTGCGGTACGCTACGGGGCGGGAGGATGGGCGCTTGGCAACGCCGGGGCGCTGGGCGGGATCGTCTGCGGGCTCTTCCTCCTGTTGCCGTTCATCCTGCGCGCGGCGGGGGGCGGCGACGTCAAGATGCTCTTTGCGGTCGGCTGCGCGGTCGGGCTCGGGCGTTCCGCTCAGGTGATCCTCTTCACCTCCCTTGCGGGGTTGGCGCTGATGCTCGTCCTGCTTCTCGTGGGCCTTGCCGATGCGCGGCGGCTGAAGCATGTCCTGCGTTCGGTCTTCGACTGGCGGTACGACCGCGCGGCGGGGAGGGCTGCCCTGCCGCCGAAGTCGAGCGAGCGGTGCCGCGTCCCCTTCGGCGTCGCCATCGCCGCCGGGACGTGGATCACCTTGGCCTTTGAAGTCTTTGCCACACGTGCATGAGAACACCGTTGCCCAGACTTGCCGTTGCCTGCTTGGCCCGGACCTCCCGTCGTGGTACGGTTCTGACGGAGTGCGTCCTCGTCCTTCCGCTTCTGACCTTGTTGATTTTCGCGGTCGTTCAGTTCGCGTTGATCTGGTACGCGCAGATCATGACCCATTATGCGGCCTTCAACGCCGCACGTGCCGCGCTTGTCTACCATCCGGGCGAGTATCGCGAGATGAATGAACGGGGCGAGGGCGATTTCTTCCGTACCAAGGGACCCTGCTGGGAGGCGGCGTGCCGCACATTGGCCTGGGTGAGTTCAAGTCCGGATTGGGACGAGGGGACGTTCGGTTCACCTGGATCGGTTTTGGGGGTTCCCGGATGGTGGCCGAAGGGCGAAGGGGGAATGGCCCCCATCCCGAGTTCTTCGCATATCGAGAACCAGGTACGCATCATTGGGCGTGAAGGGGAGAAGGTCTGGAGCGAGGAAACATGGGACGCCCCGGCGGTGAAAGTCTGTGTTGAGTTTGATTTTCCCCTGCATGTCCCCGTCATCGGGCGGTTGCTTGCCGTTGCACGCGCGGCATCGTCCACCACCTTCACATGGGAGCCGACGGGCTGGCAACCGGATGGGGACCAGATCGCGGCGGCCGATGCCGCGCGGCATCGGACGATGGGGCTTGACTACCTTCCCCTGCGGTCGGTCGTCCTGCTGCCCAAGCCGTGGAAGACCGTTCGCTACGCACGGAGACCGGGGCAATGATGTACGCAATGGCGAGGATCTTCAAGGCGGAGATGAACCGTCTGCGGCGGGAGGAAAGCGGGGTTGCGCTTATGCTCACGCTCTCGGTTGTGCTGCTTCTCTATGTGCTCTGCGCGGGCGTCTACGCGGTGGGGGAGACTGCGCGGCAGAAGATCGAGATCCAGAACGCATGCGATGCGGCCGCCTATTCCGCCGCGCTGGTGGAGGCCGACGGCCTGAGCAGGATGGCCATGGTCAACCGCGCGCTGGCGTGGACATACATCACGCTCACGAACATGCAGATCGACTATCTCACCTACAAATGGCTTCAGCTCGTCGAGAGACGGTTCTCAGAGGATTGGACCATGTGCGCAACATGGGCCGGACAGAGCAGTTATAGAGGATGGGGAGGGTCTGAATGCCCAGAATGTAATGCCTTGAAACAGCAGAATGTCGGTTGGTTCTGCGGAGTCGCCGGGGCGGGAACGGATTATGTCCGCTTGAACGGATCGCAGACCCCGGTTCCGATTTCGGTCATTCGCGAGACGCTCCAGAATATGCAGCACATCGAGGCGGCCTATCCTCAATGCATCCTCTTGTTCAAGGAAACCATCAGGCAGTACAACGGGTGTCTCCTGGATGTTGCCCTCAAGATGAACAAGGCGATTCCGCAAACGGCCATGGCGGTCCTGCGGCAGAATCTTCCGCGTCTGTCGCCTGGAGGCTTGGATGAACGAGCCCGGGATGATTTCTTCGGCTACTGCCATTGCCCGACGTTCTTCACCCCCTATGAAAAGATTGAGGTGGAGGGGAATGCCGAGGTGGGCAATGTGATGTCGCCCCTCTACAACACGGAACTCGACGAACGACTTTTCCTGACCATGGCGGACGGTGAGGTCCATGACAACCTGGCCGACTACTTTGGACCGTCGGGTGACGAGGACAAGCGCTTCGGGGGGCTGGACCAGTGGTTTGTCCGCAGTCACGAGGCCGAAACAAGGGCCGATGCGCCGGTTGTCGAACGTACGGCGGATTCCTACAAGGCATTGGGCATTTGCAGGGTCTACAAGAACGCGAACCGCATGGGGGATGAACCGCTGCCGGCCTATCGCGCACACCACTGGCGGTTGGGTCGGGATTCAAGGCCTTCGTGCATCAACACGCGCTCGTATTGCCCGGATCAGTGTCGGGAGACCCCCGATACGGTCGCGCCGTATGCGGAGTATGAATGGTGTGCGGGTCGGTATAAGTACAGATGTTTCCACGTGCGTGTGCCGTCATGGCCAAATGACATTGACATCCATTTTCACTACTTTGACAGCAAGTTCCTGCGAACATGTGGCGTGCATGGCTGTCAGGGGTGTGTGTTGCCTTCTGAGTCACATACGCGGTCGGCGTACAAAAGCTGCTGGTCGAAGGGAAAGAAGTTGTATGTGATTGAACCCTTCTCAGGAAGGGAACTGATGCCTTGGCCTCCTGTTTATCCGGGCAACATCGATTCGCACTGGTGGACAACCCGTGCAACGGTTCAACTTTCCGTTGCGACCAAGCCGAACGGGTTTGCCCGCATCTATGGCGACGACTGGGAGATCTGCAATACGAACACGTTCGCGTATTATACGGGCGAGGTCGCAATGCCGTGGATTCTCAACGACAAGTACTATTCGGGTGGCGGTTCGATCGTCGTCGGGCTCGCGCGTCGGCAGCGCAACCCCTGGTCGGTTCTGCTCAATGGATTCTCGGCGGAGGCCGCATCGCCTTCGGCAACGGCGGAGGGGATCTATGCCGCGTTCGATCCCGTTGCGGACGGCTACCTTGTCGCGTTTTCGGCCGCCCGCGCGGCGCACCGCTTCAATCCGTCGCTTCAGCAAAGGGAGAAATACGGTGTCGCCAAGGCTCCGGCGGGCGAGTACGAAACACGGTATGATGCCGTGTGCGACGACGCGCTGGACGCGTCGGGCGCGTTGGGGCGCTTCAACATCCGGCAGGACGATGGGGACCTTCTGAAAAGCCGCGTCGGATGCGTCTGCAAGGATGTGGACAACGAGCGGCGGTTTGCCCGATGCTGGAATCTCTGCGAGACGGATTGGGATGCGACGCTGCTGCCGCTGAAGTATTCCGGTTTTGGGCTTTCAACGGAATGGCATGACAGCCTGAGCGGCCCGTCCGAGGTGTGGTGGGCGACGGAGGCCGCCCTGGGGGACACCGGTCGGAATGCATTTGCCCTGGCGGCGTTGGACGATGACGAGGGGCGTCCCAAATGGATTCCCTTTTCGGATGGCGATCGCCTTCCCGGGCGGTTCCTGTCGCTGGCGGCGCCTCCGCGTCCCGGTACGGACGTGGTTCCATCGCCGTCGATGCAGGACATCCTTCCGGACGCAACGCCGGCAGAGTCCCCTGCGGACGATCCGTCGCCGTATGACACGCCCGACGACGGGCACCTTGACGTGAAGACGCTTATTCGAACCCGCATCCTCTAGGAGATGAAGACATGAAGACACGAAACGTGATTAGGCAGTTCGTTCTGCCTCTGATGGCGATGGTGGCGATGGCCGCCTGTGCCGTTCCGCAAAACGATGACCCTGCGGAGGGGGGCAAGATGATTGAAGAACTGATGAAGGATGAGAAGGGACAGGAATCAGTCTTTTCGGCACATCTGGCGGATTTCCGCGAGCTGGCCCTGTCAAGGCCCCACGATGCCGTGGCCGCCTCGTTTGAAGAGAAGGCAAAGGGCAAATGGAACAGCCAGATCGCCCCGGACATGATCGAACAGCAGTTGACGGACTTCTTCACGGCGGCGATGGCCCTGTCGGGTCCGCAGGACGCCCAGGGCGCGCTGATGGCGCTCTACAATCCGTGGTGGGACACGCTCATGCTGTTTCGCCTGCGGGCCCAGAGGGGGAACACGCTCCCCGCCGTACGCATATCGGACTTCTATCTCCTGAGCGGCGAGACGTTTCGGGGAGAGGACGAAACGGCACCGACGGCCGAGGCGCGTATCCTGACGGTCGTACCGGAGAAAGATCCCCTCTCCGTCGAGATCTGGCGGGTCGTCTCGGGTACCCGGAAGAGATTCATCGAAGTGTTCCCGTTGGAAGGGAAGGTGTCGTGGGGCAAGATGACGACGACGCTCATGAACCTCGACATGAAAGGCGAATTGAACCGCATCCAGACGCGGTCCGCCGTCAGGATGAAACTGACGTTGGCGTTTCTGAAGAATGCCCGCGATGTCGGCATTGCCGCGCATCTCACGCGCCTTGTCCGGACCGGGAGCGAATTCCAGCTGATGACCTACTTCCGCGAGCCGAACGCGCGTCCCCTCACGCGGCTCTTTGCGCAGATGCCTGAGATGTTCCGAAGGGATTTCACGCCGTATGGATACGTCCCGACGGAGACCGCCACGCTCTACGTGCTCGTAAACACGAAAGTCCCGCGCCTGTACGTGACGGTTTCGCTGATGAAGGAGGTCACGGCGAAGACGTCCAGCATGGAATGGTATGACCTTCTGCAGACCGATGAGCTGCTATCGGCGTGGAATGGGCGGAAGGAGGTGAAGTGATGAAGTGCGCGCTTTTTAGAATGCCTCTGCGGCGTCTGTTCGCCCTGGTCCTGTCCATAGGGATCTCGTGCTTCATCACCTCGACGGCACGGGCGGGAAATCTGCTCAATGACGCATTCGCCACCTTGCCCGCCGAGGTCCAGTCCGGGCAGGATCTCGCAAACGCGGCGTTTCGGAAACAGGTTGAGACCTTGCTTGCCGACAAGGGGCTCTCCGAATCCATCTACGGCCTTGTCAAGGGGAAGATCGACGAGGCAGTGAAGAAAGGCGAAGCATGGGTTCGAGACGGCGGCGTACGTGAGGCCGTTCAGAAGGAGCTGGCCAAGGCGCTGGACGGCAAGGTGGCCGAAACCGACCGCCAGCGCATCCTGAACCTCGCAGACAAGCTCTGCACGGTCAACGCCGACGGGGGCAAGGGCTTTGTCGCCGCGTTGGGCACGGATGGCAAGGATCTTGCCGTTTCGCTTGCCGTCAATGAAATGAAGAAGCAACTTGCGGACGCATGGCCGGCCGATGTGGCGGATTCTGTCAACGCCATGCTGGACACGATTGCCAACGGGGGAACGTCGGAGGACGTCAAGCGGCAGCTGCTCGCCGAGGTGCAGAAGGTCATCGGCGAGAAGATCCCCTACGAGAACGCGGCCAAGACCGTCAACGGCCTCCTCCAGGACATCGTGGACGGCAAGGCCCTGGATACGCTCGACACGCTCAAGAATCTGGGGCAAGCGGTAGGATTGGACGCGCTCCGCGACGTGATTGCCAAGAACCTCGATCCCGAGGCGGCAGCCCGGCTCAACGCCTTGATCGATGCGTACACCCAAAACGGCACGCAGGGGCTGTCGGAGGCGGCCTTGGCCGAGATCAATGCCCTGATCGACAAATATGCGCCGGGTGCGACGTCGGCGAACCAGCTCAAGGGGTTCGTCAAGGGCGTTGCGACGGGGAAGGTCACGGTTGCGGACCTGAAAAAGACGGTCACGGCGGTGGCGAGCGACGGGGCGAAGGCGCTGATCGACAAGAGCGATCTGCCCCCCGACGTCAAGGAGGTGGCCAAGAAGGCCATTGACCAGGCGGGGGAAGGCAATTGGGCGGGCCTTGGGGCCACGGTCGGAGACTATGTGGCGGATTACGTTGAGGATGTCCTTGGACCGGGGACAGGCGATGCGTTCCGGAATATCTGGAACGAGATCGTGACGCCCGGCGGCGACCCGTGGAACGCCATCGTCGAACAGGCTCCGGTCATCGGGGGGGCCATTGTCGAGAAGGTGTCGGCCAAAGTCGAAAAGATCGTCAGCGGACAGATCGACAAGCTGATCGCGAAGTATCCTGGCCTGAAGAGCGTCCTGGATCGTCTCGGAATTGACGGGAAGGGGATTGTCGCCGGCGTCAAGAACGTGCTGGGGGTTCTGTTCAATGCCCCCGATCTCGGCAAGGCGTTTACGCAGCTCGGGAAAATGGCGATTACGTTCCTGAAGGACATTGCGGCGAAGCTGATCGACTGGGCGGTTGAATGGGCGTTGTCGTGGATCAACAACAAGCTCATCCCCAAGGCCATCGAATGGGCAAGCCATACATTGGGGAAATGGGCGGATGGGACGCACAACGCCCTTGCCAAAAAATGCCTCCTTTGCCTCCAGCAAAAAGTCCAGGAGTTGAGGAAAGGAGCCGTCATCAAGGTGAATGCCGACGGCATCGGCGCGAAGGCCATTGACAAGTTCGACAAGTGGTTGCGGAAGACGCCGAATAAGCCGGCACAGGAACGGCTCATTCTAGAGGGTTCGACACGGTGAACGCGCGATGAAGACGGGGCGGCATACCATGCGGCGGACGGTTGGATCGTCCCGTTCCGGCTCGGTCTTGATGGAATTTGTCCTTGTCGCGCCCCTGTACTTCCTCTTGCTGGGGGGGCTCTTTCTCGTCGCCGATCTTTCGGTCAACAAGATGCGCATGCAGATTGGCGACGAATTGGTGACATGGGTGGGTGCCAGCCGGTTCTGTCCGCATGGCGAGGACGGGGGGCGCGATGCGGGCAAGGTCGCCGAATTGCTTGTTGCGCTGTTTGAGCGATCCATCGGGGGGACCGATGCCGGGTTCAAGGTGAATGCGGCGACGGGCGAGGCACTTCATTTGAATGCCTTCATGTCCTGCTATTCCGGGGGAATCGTCAAGCTGCCCGTTCAGGTCCCTGGATGGGTCCGGGGTATGATGTCGCTGTGCGGACTGATGTCGGGAACGTCCGATCCTGATTCAGCCTGGTTCAATCGGCCCGAGATTGACGTGAACTGCGATTTTCCGCGTGTCTTCGTGTTTCACCGGCAAGCCCTGTCGGGCCTGGATCGTGACAGCGATCCCAGCGATCCCCGTTCGCGCGACCGGGCGATTCCGGAGCGTGAGGTCGTTTCGGGCGGATACCTTGGAAACGTTCTCGACGATGACTGGATCCATCTTGACGGGGGGAACGACGGGGAGGGGCAGTCCTTGATCCAGCCATCCCCCATCCCCCAAAGAAGGTATCTGGGAGCCTTTGGAGAATGAACGCCCCCCCGCAGAATGTCCAGCGCACGCTGCTGGTACCGGTCATCGCCTTTTCACTGATTGTGATTGGCGGGGTCGCATTGCTTCCAGCGGTCTCCTCCTGCCCGGTGGACTGCCTGGATTCCGGAACCGACGGGGGCGGTACACGGGGCGGGGGCGACGTCCGCGCGCTTGCGGAGGATCTTCCATCCTCCTGGAAGGTGGTGTTGTCGGATCCCCGGAACAGGGGATGGCTTCAAATCGGAATGATCCCTGCCGACATCCGTGAGGCACGGGATGAGGTTTCTGAGCTCATGTCGGGGCGGGGCTTTCGCTGTCGGCATGTTGTGGGCGTGGAAGACGACAACGGCCGGGTCCTGCTGCAGTACGAGGGGGACGGGCAAAAGGTCCTTTGGTCGCTTTGGGCACAGGGACGGAACAGAACGGGATTTTCCTGGGGCATCTCAAGATAGGGTCGCTGACGTGCGGATGACGAAGGAAGACAACGCGGAAGGATGCTACGCCGTTTCAACCACGATCAATGGAGGTCGAAGAACATGCAAGACAACAATTCATTCCTGACGCTGTTCCTGCAGCCGGTGGCGGAGCATCTGGCGGACGACGACGTCAGCGAAATCCTGATCAACGGGCCCGAACGGGTCTATGTCGAGCGGAAGGGCCGACTGGAGGAGGTGCCGGCGCGGTTCGTGAGCGAGCCCGCGCTCAAGGCGGCGGCGGCGAACATCGCGAAGTCCGTCGGGCGCATCCTGGACGAAATGCACCCGCGCCTGGACGCGCGCCTCCCGGATGGCAGCCGCGTCCACGCCGTCATTCCGCCCCTGTCGCGCCTCGGCACGGTCATCGCCATCCGCAAGTTCAAGAAGGACACGCTGACCATCGAGAGGATGCAGGCGTTCGGCAGCGTGGACGAACGGGCGCGGAGGCTCATCCGCGCGCTCGTCCTCCTGCACAAGAATGTGATCGTCTCGGGTGCGACGAGCTCGGGCAAGACGTCCGTCCTGAACGCGCTCAGCTCCTTCATCCCGGACAACGAGCGCGTGCTCGTGATCGAGGACGCGAGCGAGCTCCAGCTCCAGCAGCGGCACATCGTGCCGTTCGAGACGCGCAAGGCGGACAAGAACGGGCAGGGCGAGGTGACGATCCGCGACTTGATCCACTCGGCCCTGCGCCTGCGCCCCGACCGCATCGTGATCGGCGAAATCCGGGGCGGCGAAGCGCTCGACCTGCTGCAGGCGCTCAACACCGGCCATGCGGGCTCAATGAGCACGATCCACGCGAATTCGCCCCTTGACGCCCTGAGCCGCATCGAGACGTGCGCCCTGCTGAGCGGCATCGACATCCCGCTCTCGGCCCTGCGCGCGCAGGTGGCGAGTGCCATCGGCGCGGTTGTCCACACGGCGCGTCTCTCGGACGGTTCGCGCAAGGTCGTGTCCATCGCCGAGGTCCTGCCCCTGGAACGGGGGGAATACCGCGTGCGCGAGCTGCATCGCTGGAAGACGGCGTCCATCGCGCCCGACGGAACCGTCTGCGGAGGGTTTGAGGCGGGCGAGGCGCCGTCTTTTGTCGAAGAGGCCCAGATTGCGGGCATTGAACTGTAAGGAGAAAACCATGAGTCGTTTGATTATCTATCGGTGCAGCCTCGCGCTGGCCCTATTCCTGGCGCATGGGTGCTACACCTCGGCACGCCATGTGGCGGCCATCCGCCCCGCGTGCGTCAAGGCGGATTCACGCATCACGGATACGTACTACATCGCATACGTTGCCCTTGACCCTGCCGTCTATGACCAGATGGCCGAGCGAGTTGTGAAGGAACGCGAGGCGGTTTTGAATCAGGCGAGGGCCTATTACAAGGACTGGGAACTCAAGGGTGTGTTAAGTAAAATCAGGATAGATGAAGTCGCCAAGTTCCAACAGTATCGGCTCGCCGACACGGAACCGTTGCGGGTGGCCCTGGAAGCATCCCTGCAGCGCCACTATCCTGCGCTCTTTCCGGAGAATGGCGGAAAAATCGGTCTGACGGTTGCCGTGTCCTACGATTTCAGATATCGGAACGAGCCCTCCGATTGGTCGATTCTTGATGGATTGCTGGTGCCATCATTCGCAACCAAGGAGACATGCTGGCGGATTTGCATTCGTCCGGGCAATGCATTTGGGCGTGAGGCGGAACTTTTTGCACATCTTCGCCGTAATGGCAAGAAGTTCCCCAAGCCACTGGATGTTTCAGGCGGCGCCCGCGAAACGGAAATGTGGGAATCCTTCCTTCTGCCGACGGGGTGGATGCCCGTTCCCGGGGAGGCGGACTGGCGAAGCACGGCGTTTCTCCGATTCGCCGCGGCGACGCCGGTTTCGTCTCCTGCGAGTGTTGCGAAAACCGAGAAAGCGTTCAAGTATCTGGTGTTCGACCCCGACTGCGATGGCGACGTCCTCGCGGCGGCGGTTGTCAAGGGACTCAACCGCCAGGTCCGACAGAAGGCGGATGAGAAACTGATTGGGGGTGGAAAATGAATCATGCATATCGTACGGCCCTGTTCGTTCTGGGCGTTTCCTGCACCCTGTTGAACGGATGCCGTTCCTATCCAGAACGCATGAAGTCGCTCAAGCGCGACATCGACGTCAACGCGGAGGGCTCCGCGCGCCTCGCCTACACGGTGGAGGATCTTGACGGACGCAACCGCCTCCTCGCGCTGCAGGAATCGGGACGCCTCGCATACCTGCAGGGGGACTATCGCGCGAGCGCCGATTTCTACCAGCAGGCGATGGCCTTCACACAGGATTTGGAGGACCGGGCCGTTGTCCAGGTGCGCGAGGTGGCCAAGAAGACGCTCGCCAGCACCTACGGGAACGACCTTGCCATCGACTATCCCGTCATCGGGTTCGAGAACATGATGCTGCATGTCTCAGACGCCTTTGCACGGCTTGCGATCGGCGACGACGACGGCTTTGGCGTCGATGTGCGCAACATCGTCCGTTCGCGCGAGTTGGCGAAGTCGAGCCGCCAGACGACACGGCAGGCCCTGATCGACTCGATTGCCGAGAAGACGAGAAAGGAGATTGCCGAAGACGAAAGCTACAAGGCACTACTCGATGACGCGCTGGCCGTTTCGGCGGGGGTCCAGGATTCGACGGACAACGCCTACGCCCTCTACCTGGCGGGACTCTACTACGAGATGAAGCGCGACTGGAGCAACGCCGAACGCTGCTACTCGCAGGTCGCGCGTCTTGTCCCTGCAAATGCGTTTGCCGCCAACGATGCGGCATGGATGCGGCAGGGCGGGCGCAAGGGCGACGGCTATGGTACGGTTGTCATCTTCTTCGAGGACGGCTATGTTCCGGAAAAGCGGCACAGGCGAACGGAATACAACATCCACACGATTACGTCCTGTATCATTGACATTCCGTACTATGACAACGCCGACCTTGATTCGCGGTACGACTTCGAACCGCTCTATGTCGGTATGGGCGGGAAACGGGTTGCCGTGACCTCGCCGCTGGCGGATTTGGGCATGCTGGCGGCCAAGGCACATGCTGAACGGATGGACGGCATTCTTTTGCGCCAGGCTTCGCGCACGACGATCAAGGCGATGACGCGTGCCGCCTTCGGCGCCCTGATGTGGCTTGGTGGCCTGAGCGCGGCCCGGTCGAACAATTCTTCCGACAACCGTGCTGCCATGTTGATGTTCGCCGTCGGTGTTACGGGCTATGTCGGCATGGGCATCGTCAATTCCACGACGGAGCGGGCCGACCAGAGAAGCTGGCTGCTGCTGCCGCGTACGGCGCACATGACGCGGTTCAAGCTCAGGCCCGGAAAGAAGACCCTGGATCTCATGGCCGGTGAGAAGACGATCAAGGTCGAGGTCGAGGTCAAGGCCGGGAAGACGACGATTGTTCACTGCCTGTCCGTGCCAGGCGAGATGCGCGCCTTTGCGCGATGTGTCGAATAGGGGATGGTGCCCATGAAGAACCTTGCGGGCCTTGCCTTGTTCTGTGCGTGTGCGTTCGTCGCGGGGTGTGCGTCCACGGCGTACATGGACCCGAACGACGCGCCGCAGAACGTCCACTGGCGTTTCAACCGATATGACTTCCAGTTGTGTTCGGTGGCGATGACGGAGGATCTGCTATCCGATACCCAGCTCGCCGGACGTCTGCGGCAACAGTTCCCGGATCGGCGTCCCGTCCTGGAGATGGCGCATGTCGAGAACGCGACGTTCCAGCATGGCATCGACCTTAGCATCATGACGGACACGATCCGCATGCGGCTTCAGAAGTCGGGGCTCTTCGACATCGTCGACCACGGTAGGCTGGATGCGAAGATGAGCCGGCGTATCGTTGCGGAAGTCAACCAGGGGCTTGTCCGTCCCCTGGCCCTCGAATCGTTCGGACAACAGCGGTCTTCGGACTATTATCTCGTCGGCCGGCTGATCGAGGACAATTCCGGCTACGGCGATGGGCGCGTGCGGGAGGTCTACTACAAGCTTTCGCTTCAGCTGTACAATCGCCGGACGGGCGTTTTCGATTGGATTGGCGAAAAGGAGCTTCTGAAGGCGCGCGTCAAGGGCGTCTTCGGGTGGTGAAGGGGGAAGGGGGCACATGGACGTTTCACGCATGCCGAAGGAAGGGGACCGGTTCGGGAACTGGACCATCACGCGCATCCTCAGCAAGGGCGGGATGGGGATGGTCTACCTCGTGCGGAATCCCACGCTGCGCGCCGAGCGCGCGTTGAAGGTCCTCGATCCGGCGATCGCCGAGCGAAACCGCGAGTTCGTCGACCGTTTCAACCAGGAGGCCGCGCTCGTCTGCGGGCTGCACAGCCCGCATCTCGTCGAGGTCTACGACGCGGGATGCGAAAGGACGTCGGGGTTCTACTACATCGTCATGGAGTATCTTGGCGGCGGGACGCTGCGGGACCGCATGCGGTGCCGGGGGCGGATCCCCTGGCGCGAGGCGTTGGGAATCGTACGCCAGGTCGCCCTGGCGCTGGCGGCGGTCGAGAAGCGCCATTCGGTCCACCGCGACATCAAGCCGGAGAACATCCTGTTCACTTCGGATGGCGTTGCCAAGTTGGTGGATTTCGGCATCGCCAAGGCCGTCCGGGACGATGCCGAGAACATGCTCAAGACCCTCCCCGCGCAGGTCTTCGGCACGCCCGCCTACATGTCCCCCGAACAGGTGCGGGACGCATCGTCGGTCGATGCCCGGGCCGACATCTGGAGCCTCGGCATCGTCTTCTTCGAGATGCTGGCCGGCGGCCGCCCCTATCCCGCCACGAACATCGTCGAAGTGACGTCCTTCCTTCTTTCGCCCCGTCCGCTTCCCGACATCCGCACGTTCAAGCCGGTCTGCGCATGTGCGGAGGAGGGACGGACGGCCGCCACGCTGCCGACAATGGAGACCCGGACGTTCTGCGCCGAGGGGAAACGGGACGTCCCAGGGGAAGTCGGCGGCGGTTCTTCCCCGGCACAGCGGGAACAAGAACTGGACGTTCCGGAGGGCGTCGTTTCGCTATTGGCGAGGATGTGCGAGAAGAGCCTTGAGAAAAGAGTGTCCTCCGGCGATGAAATCGTTGCCGCGATTGACGAGATCCTTGCGTCCTCCCAGCCCGAAACGGCGACGCGGACCGTGGAGAAGGCCGTGCCGCCGGTTGAGGGCGACAAGGACAAAACGGCACGCGGTTCTGGACGCCCGGATGATCCACGTCGGCGCCGCACGTTGCGCGTGGCTTGCGCGGGGTTGTTGCTGCTCATCGTGGCAATGGGGGTGGTCGTCCTCCTGAAACCGCATCTTCGTTCGCGTCATGTGGCGCCCGCGTCGAGCGATGCGGCGCCTGCCCCAAGCCATATCGTGGCCGTTTCGCGCAGCACGGCGCCTTCGGAGGCCACTGGCACTAAGGTGGAGCGCGTGCCGACGCCGCCTTTGCCGAAGCCGCCTTTGCCGCCGCCCCCTCAGGGCGTCGTCCTCTTCCAGCCCCTGCGGGGATCGCCCGAACGGGTCCTGGCCCTCCTGGACCGTGTCCTCGGCGAGCGGCCGACGCACCTCAAGGTCTCGCTTTCGCATTGTGCCCAGCGCAACGACTGGTCGGTTGAACGCTACGAGCAGCAGGTCCTCGTGCCGGCCATTGAGCGTCTGCGCGGCTCGGACGTGAGTTTTTCCATCGTTCCGGGCCCCGGGAAACATGGCGCGGCCGCGCGGGAAGCGGCCAAGCGCTTCGGCTGCGACCTCGACTGACATGCGGCGCGCAGTCGGCTCATCCCATTCAAAACGCCTTATGTTCGCGGTTGACTTGCGCGCCTGAATCGGGTATCATGTCAACTCGTCCACGCGATAAAAACAAGAAGGAGTTTTAACGATGAACATCAAGAGAGGTTTGCTTGCCTGTGCGCTTGCCGCGCTTGCCGTCCAGCCGGTCCTCGCGCAGGAGGTCGCCGAGAAGGAATACGCCGGGGCGCCTGACGCCAAGTCTTACGGGTACACCGCGCTAGCGGTCGGCTTCGCGACGCCCGCCACGCTTCCCTGGGGGTTCAATTGGGACATCTTCGGCCTAGAGGTCAACCTGCTCTACAGCGACTGCAACAAGATGTACGGCCTTGAGGTGAGCGGCCTTGCGAACACGGCCCGCCTTGACATGTACGGCCTCCAGGCGGCGCTCGCCTTCAATCTCGCGAACCGCAACGCGGTCGGCGCGATGGTCTCCTGCTTCAACATGTGCAACCGCACGGCCTACGGCCTGAGCGTCGACGCGGTGGGCATGAACCGCACGTTCGAGGGCCTTTCGGCCGACCTGCTCATGTCGATGACCGACGAGTCCTTCTACGGCCTCAACGTCGCGGGCCTCGCGAACGCGGTGCGCGAGGACATGTGGGGCTGGCAGCTCGCGCTGGGCGCGACTTTCGCCCGCCGCCTGCACGGCTTCCAGACGGCCCTCGTCCTCAACATGACCGACGAGCTGCGCGGCGCGCAGCTTGGCCTCGTCAACTACGCGGCGACGGCGTCGGCGGGCTTCCAGGTCGGCCTCGTGAACTTGATCATGGACAACCAGGCGCCGTTCATCCCGATCTTCAACTGCTACTTCTGATGTGCAGAAGACGCGACTGTAGCTCAATTGGATAGAGCGTTGGCCTCCGAAGCCGAAGGTTGCTGGTTCGATCCCAGTCAGTCGCACCACTGATGAACACGCGAAGCCCCCGACGTCTGCCGGGGGCTTCCGCTTTTTCGGGGGGGGGGGGGCAAGGGCGGGGCTTCCGCCGCGCTCCCGCCCCGCCGCGTCAGCTGATCCTGACGAGGATCAGCTTCAGGATGTCGAGCGCGCGGATGGGCCAGAGACGGGTCGGGACGCTCGCCTCAAGCGCGCTCTGCAGGCTCTTCTGCATGTCGGGAAAGAAGTCGAGCCCCGTCAGGCGCTCGATTTCCTTCACCGAGACGATGCTCCGCCGGAGGAAGTCCCGGCGGCTGGCCGTCTGGTCGAGGAGTACGGCGAGGACGCGCACGCTGTCTTCCGTCTGCGAGGCGATGACCATGTAGTACTTCTCGGGGACGTCGATGGCGCTCGGGCCGAGCTTCGTGCGCGCCTTGCCGCGCGCGGGGGGAATTGCGCCGACGACGACCCAGATCTCCCCGTATTTGGCCGTCCAGAGGTCCGCGATGCGCTGCTCCAGCTCGCGCCAGGGGCCGCGGTTGAGGCCCGGGCGCTGCGGCGCGATGTTCGTCATCTGGAACGTCTTCCGCTGGGCGTCGGGCCCGAAGCGCGTCGCGATCGCGTGGTTGGGCACCATGTGGCCGCGGTCGTAGCCGGAGCGTTCGTAGTCCCGCGGGGCGGGCGACGTCGCGACACTGCGGTCTTTCTGGAAGTTCGGTCGTCGCCCCGCCGCGTGGGGCGCGTCGCGCGGCACGTGGTAAGCCGCCCAGACGGGGCGGCGCAGGGAGGGCGACCAGCCGATGCGGTACTCCCCCCGGTCGAGGACGACGAGGTCGGCGGGCGCGGGCGCGCCGACGCGGACGGGGTCGCCGGCGAACGTGATCTGGCCTGACGGGGGCGGGTCGTCGGGGGTGTTGACGGCGTCCCGTCCCGTCCAGCCGAGGGCGTCCGTGATGAACGCCGCGCGGTCGCCGAAGTATTCAAGCGGCGCCGTGAGGGGCGAGCGGCGCGCGGCGAGCCAGTCGGCGGGGTGGTGGACGTAGAAGTCGCCCGCGACGCCGAGGGCGAGGCCGCCGAGCAGAAGCGCGCCCGAGGCGAGGCGCGCCCAGAGGCGGAAGCGCGGGAGCGGGGGCTTCTTCTTCCGGCGCGCGCGCGCGCCGGACGTGTTCTTCGCTGCGTTTTTCATGCTTCAGGCCTCCGAGGGCGCAGGACGTAGGCGTAGACGTGCCGGACGGCCGCCTCGAACGCGCCGTAGGTGAAGGCGTCCGGCGCGAAGTCCGCATGGGGGTCGGGAATGAGGGAGACGCGCGCCTTCGGGATCCTGCCGGCGAAGCGCGCAAGCGTGGCCTCGTCGGGCAGGACGATGGCGGCGGCGCGGCGCAGGGCGCCGCGTTCAAGGCGGCGGGCAAGGGCGGCGCGCGGCCCCTTGAAGAAGCCGGGGGAGGAGAGGGGCGCGTGGATTTCCGCGATGTAGGGGCGCGGACGCACGGTGACGCGGCCGAGGGCCCGGACGACGAGCGCGCCGTCGTTGAAGCCGTGCAGGACGTCGTAGGCGCGGCGGGAGATGAGCGAGTAGCCGCGCAGAAAGAGAACGAAGGCCGCGAGGAGGCGGCGCAGGGAGGGGCGCGGCGGCGGATTGCCGCAGAAGGGGACGCGCGGCGCCGTGAAGACGCGCGCGCCGGCCGGAAGGGCCGCCGAGAAGAGCGGGGAGAGGCGGGGGACGAGGACATCCACGGCGCAGCCTTCCTTGAGGAGGGCGGCGGCCGTGTCCTGAATGCGCAGAATCTCCGGCGCGTCGACGTGGACGCGGGTTGAGGCGACGATCAAGACGACCTCGGACATGGGCCGTCTCAGAGGTCTCCCAGTTCGATACGGATCGTGCGGGATTTCATCGCGTCCAGCTGCGCCTGCGTGGCGGTGGACGGCGCCTCGGACGGCGCGACGACAAAGCGTGCGCCGCAGGCCGGGCATTCGACCGTCTGTCCGACGAGGTCGCGGGACGCCTCAAGCTCCTGGCGGCAGGAGGCGCACACGAAGGACGCGAAGCTGTTTTCGTCTGCCATATTCGACTCCATGGTGAAGCGGGCTCAATCACTCGCTGAAATGCTGAAACGCGAAACACCTAGCGTACTCTAAAACGGGCCGGAATGCAAGCGCGTTATGTGTCGAACGGCGAGGCGCGCTTCACGAGCTGGAGGTAGCGGATGGTCTCGACGACGTCGTCGAGCGCGACGGGGAAGGGCGCCGCCGTACGGACGGTCGCATAGAGGGCGCGCCAGAAGGCGACGCTCCCCGGGGCGGTCTCGCCCGGAAGGGAGAGGGGGACGTCGAGGATGGGCAGCTCCTCGTGCATGTCGTCGAGCGGCGGCGTGCGGACGCTCGCGCGGCGGCGCGGGAACTTGAAGGCGGGGTCGACGACGCGGAGCGTGCCCGACGTGCCGCCGGGCAGGACGGAGAAGGAGCCGCGGGAGCCGCGCACGGTGAAGGAGGGGCCGACGGGCGGCAGCTGGCCGCCGCAGATCTCGATGTCGGCCGAGACGGCGCCGCGCGACTTGAAGACGATGTGCGCGAAGTCCTCCGCGTCGCCGAGCGAGACCAGCCGCTTGAGCTCGCTCCAGAGCTGCGCGGGCTGCGTGCGCATGAGCGCGAGGGCCTGGAGAAGGGCGTCCTGCCCCTTGTACCAGGCGCAGCCGCCGAGGCAGCGCTTGACGCTCTGCCAGTCGTCGCGCCGCACGTAGTCACGCGCGCGCACGCGCACCTCGAAGATCTCGCCGAGGCGCGCGTCGTCGAGGACGCCCTGCGCGAGGCGGAAGTCGGGCGCGAAGAGGCCCGGCGTGTAGGCGAAGAGCTTGCCGCGCGCCTTGACCGAGGCCGCCTGGAGCGTGCGCGCGTCGTCGTGCTTCGTCGCCAGCGGCGCCTCGACGACCGTCCAGCGCTCGCGCCGCAGGGACGAGAGCGCGCACGGGACGTGCTCGGCCGTCGGGAGCGCGACGAGCACGAGGTCGATGTCGGGGTCGTCGAGCATGTCCTCCACGCGCCGGTAGGTGTGGACGTCGGGGGCGTCCCTCTCGACGATGTCGCGCCGCTCCTTGAGAAGGTCGCAGACCGCCACGATCTGGTAGAGGCCGGGAAGGGCCTTGAGGGCGGGAATGTGGTCGAGGAGCGCGGCCCGCCCGAGCCCCGCGATTCCGACGCGGACGGGCGGGCGCTGCGCGCCGAGGACGTTCTCTGCTGACATGGTCTTCTCCATTCGGTTTGGCATTCTCGCTGAACTTAGAGGGATTCTAGCGAAACATTCCGCGCCTGTCAAGCAACGGGTGTGCTATACTACCGTCCGCATCGGCATCCGAAAAGGAACAACGGGACATGCGCATCGTTGACTGCGACCACTTCGTCGTCGGCTCGGGAATGGGCGGACTCATGACGGCCCTCCACCTGGCCTCCTCCGGGAAGGTCGTCCTCGTCACCAAGGGACGGCTGGAGGACTGCAACTCGAACGTCGCCCAGGGCGGCATCTGCTGCGTCGCCGACCCCGGCGACTCGTTCGAGAAGCACGTCGCCGACACCCTCGTCGCGGGCGCCGGCCTCTGCGACGAGCCGGTCGTGCGGCGCATCGTCTCGGAGGCCCCCGCCGCCATCCAGGACCTCATCGCCTGCGGCGTGAAGTTCAGCCGCAAGGAGGACGGCACCTGGGACCTCGGCCGCGAGGGCGGCCACTCCATGCGCCGCATCTTCCACGCGGGCGACATCACGGGCCAGAAGTGCGAGGCGGCGATGATCCGCACGCTGCGCCGGCACCCCGTCCTCGACGCGCGCGAGGAGACGATGGTCATCGACCTCGTCGTCACGCGCCGCCTCGGTCTGAAGGGCCCGAACCGCTGCGTGGGCGCGTACGTGCTCGACAAGCGGACGAACGAGATCTACGCCGTGCGCGCGCCGAACACGGTCCTCGCGACGGGCGGCTGCGGCAAGGTCTACCTCTACACGTGCAATCCCGACGTCGCGACGGGCGACGGCGTGGCGCTCGCGTGGCGCGCGGGCGCGAAGATCGCGAACATGGAGTTCGTGCAGTTCCACCCCACCTGCCTCTACCACCCGAAGGCCCGGCGCTTCCTCATCAGCGAGGCCGTGCGCGGCGAGGGGGCGGTGCTCGTGGACCGGAAGGGGCATCCGTTCATGCAGAAGTACGACGCGCGCGGCTCGCTCGCGCCGCGCGACATCGTCGCGCGCGCGATTGACAGCGAGATGAAGCGCACGGGCGACCCCTACTGCTGCCTCGACATCCGCAAGAAGGGGCGCGCGTTCCTGGAGGCGCGCTTCCCCAACATCTTCCACAAGTGCCTGGAGTTCGGCATCGACATGTCGAAGGACCTCATCCCCATCGTCCCCGCCGCCCACTACTGTTGCGGCGGCGTGCAGGCGACGGTGGACGGGCGCACGTCCGTCGCGGGCCTCTCCGCCGTCGGCGAGACGGCCTGCACGGGCCTCCACGGCGCGAACCGCCTCGCCTCGAACTCGCTCCTGGAGGCGCTCGTCGCCGCCCGTCTCACGGCGCGCCGCCTCGCGGCCCGCCCGGCGCCGCCCGTGCGGGACGTCGCAATCCCCGCCTGGCACATCGGCCGCGCCGTCGAGCCGGACGAGGCCGTCCTCGTCGCGCACATGTGGGACGAGATCCGCCGCCTGATGTGGGACTACGTCTCGATCGTCCGCACGAACAAGCGCCTCGCGCGCGCCGCGCACCGCCTCAAGACGCTGCGCAAGGAGATCCGCGAATACTACTTCGACTACCTCGTCACGCCCGACACGCTGGAGCTGCGGAACCTCGCGCTCTGCGCCGAGCTGATCGTCCGGAGCGCCCGGCGACGCCACGAGAGTCGCGGGCTCCACTACACGCTCGACTACCCGCTCAAGTCCGAGCATCCGCACGCCACGGTCCTGCCCGGCTTCCCCGTGAAGCCGGCGTGAGGTGGGGGGGGGGGGGGGGGGGGGG
>CAKUCX010000019.1 GCA_934643865.1 uncultured Kiritimatiellota bacterium | reverse complement strand
ATGGTAGGGCGCGACGTCCCCGGCGCGCCGCGCCCACGGGGACGACATCGGGGACGACACGTGTACGCGGGCCGCCGCGCCGCCGCGAGATGAGAATTCACTGCGTAATAATCTTCTCTCTTGAAAGCCGTATCGTGCTTGAAGCCGTCGCGGCGCACGGCGTGGCGGGTTCGCCAGGGCAAGCCGAGGCAAAATGGTCGGGACGTAATGAGATTTTACCGCGTAATAATCTTGGAAGGCGGCGCGGCGCGCGGCGTGATACGTTCGGCCGTGATACGTTCGGCCGCAATGAATTGCGGCCCTCCCCTGGGTCTCCGCCCCGAGCCCTCCCTGGGCCTGTCTCGGCAGCATCAGGCGCGGCGATGAAGCAGAAGACGGTGAAGCAGAAGCGGACACGTTCCCGGTTCTTGCCCATCACTTGCCCGTCAAGATCTACATCCCCATGCCTTGCCCGTCAAGATCTACATTCCCGTGCGAACAATGGGTTCGCGCGCCACGCAACCCATGACCCGTGCGAAGCGCGGGCGACACGGCCCACGCCCATCAAAACAGCATCGGGACGTCCTTCGCCCGGTTTTTGACGAGCCCCTGATCCCCCCGAAAATCGGGATAAGGGTGCTTGACACGGGGTATGACAAGAACGTGACCTTGGCAGGGGAAGTGGCTCATGCCAAGGTCACGTTCTTGTCATACACCCGCGTTTGCAAAGCCCGGCGCGTTCGGGTTGACATTCGGGGCGCATTTCTGTACCATCACGTTAAGTCTTTTGAAAGGAAAGCGAGGATCATGACCATGATGATGAAGAAATCGATGCTGGCGGCGGCGTGCGCCGCCGGAATGTTCGCCGCCGAGGCGAAGGTGCAGCTGGGCGTGCCGTTCACGGACGGCGTGGTGCTGCAGCGCGAACGCGCGGTGCCCGTGTGGGGCACGGCGGACGCGGGCGAGAAGGTGACCGTCACGTTCGCGGGCCAGCGCGTCGCGGCGACCGCCGGCGCGGACGGAAAATGGTGCGTGAAGCTCGCGCCGATGAAGGCCTCGTGCGAGAGCCGCGAGCTGCGGGCGAACGAGGCCGTGGCGAAGGACGTCCTCGTGGGCGAGGTCTGGTTCTGCGCCGGGCAGTCCAACACCGAACTGCCGCTCTGCGGGGGCAACCCCCACTTCCGCGACGCGAAGGGCGCGATGCGCGCGCGCATGACGCACAAGCCGCTCGTCCGCTTCTGCCACCAGAGCAACTACCGCACGAGCGCGGCGCCGAAGAAGACGCCGGCAAAGCCCGTCGAGTGGAAGACCTTCACGCCGCAGAACCTGCTGGGCGGAACGAGCTTCTCCGCGATGGGCGTCTACTTCGCCCTGGAGATCCACAACGCGCTTGCCATCCCCGTCGGCATCGTCGGCACGTACTGGGGCGGCACGCGCGTGGAACCGTGGACGCCGAAGAGCGGCTTCGAGACCGTCGCCGCGTGCCGGGCCTTCGCCGACCAGAAGCTCCTCGATGCGGCGGACTGGGACGCGGCGAAGAAGGCCGGCACGGTCAAGTCCCAGATCCAGAGCCAGCCGAGCGTCCTCTGGAACGAGATGGTCGCGCCGTGGACGCCGTTCGCGATCCGCGGCTTCATCTGGTACCAGGGCTGTTCGAACGCGGGCGACGGCTACGCCTACGCCGACAAGATGCAGGCCCTCTACAACGGCTGGGCGAAGGAGTTCGCGAACCCCGGCCTGAAGCTCTACTTCGTGCAGCTCGCGCCGTGGGGCTACGACAGGATCGCGACGATCCAGGAGGCGCAGGCGAAGTTCGCCGCCGCCGAGAAGAACGCCGGCATGGCGGTGATCAACGACTGCGGCAACCTCCACGACATCCACCCGCACGACAAGGAGACGGTGGGCCAGCGCCTCGCGCTCCTCGCGCTGAACCGCGACTACGGCTTCGCGGACGTGCGCGCCGACGCGCCGACGCTCAAGAGCTGGAAGGTCGAGGGCGATGCGTTCGTCCTCTCGTTCGACCACGCCGAGGGCTGGTACCTCTACAACCCCGACTGGGACATCGCAACCGGCTTCGAGATCGCCGGGCCGGACGGGAAGTTCGTCGCGGCGAAGATCGCGAACCTCCAGTTCCGCGACAAGAAGAACTACCAGAGCAACGGCATCATCAAGGGCCGCGACCTCATCGTCTCCGCGCCGGGCGTGACGGAGCCGAAGAAACTGCGCTACCTCTTCTCGCGCCCGTGGAACGGCACGCTCTATAGCGACGCCGACCTGCCGCTCGGCGCCTTCCACATCGGCGACTGACACGAAGCGGAAAGGAGCAGGGCATGCAGCTTTCCCGGCGGGACTTTATCGGCGCGGGCTCGCTTGCGCTTGCGGGGTGCTGCGCGCCCTGCGCGGGCCGCACCTACGTGTCGAAACCGGTCGAGATCCTGCGCACGGCCCGCCTCCGTAACCGGGGCGAGCGCCTGCGCATGGCCTTCATCGGCTCGGGCGGGCGCGGCGGCGCGAACCTGGATGCGTTCTACAGCCTCGGCGAGGAGGTCGTCGCGCTCTGCGATGTCGACCTCAACCGCCTGCGCGCGGCCGCGCAGAAGGTCGCGCCGCGCTGTCCGAAGGTGCGCACGTACCAGGACTGGCGCACGCTGCTTGACAAGGAGAAGGACCTCGACGCGGTCGTCGTCTCGACGCCCGACCACATGCACGCCGCCTGCGCGATCGCCGCGATGAAGCGCGGCTGCCACGTCTACGTGGAGAAGCCGCTCGTGCGCACGTGGTGGGAGGCCGAGCGCTTCCGCGACGTCGCGCGGGCGTGCGGCGTCGTCACGCAGATGGGCAACAACGGCAACGGCTCGGACGGCCAGCGCCGCGCGATCGAGATCCTCATGAGCGGTGTCCTCGGCGAGATCAGGGAGATCCACGTGACGTCCGACCGGCCGATCTGGCCGCAGGGTCTGAACCGTCCCGAAGGCTCCGACACGGTGCCGCCGAGCCTCGACTGGAACCTCTGGCTCGGCGTCGCGCCGAAGCGCCCCTTCAAGAAGAACGTCTACCATGCGTTCAAGTGGCGCGGCTGGCACGACTTCGGCACGGGCGCGATGGGCGACATCGCCTGCCACGCGATGAGCTTCTTCTGGCGCGGGCTCGACCTGCGCGGGGCGCTCTCCGCCGAAACGGTCAAGACGACGCCGCGCTTCGCCGAGACCTACCCCGCCGCGACGACGGTCCGGCTCGTCGTGCGGAGCGCGAAGCAGGCGGCGCCGATCCCCGTCTACTGGTACGACGGCAAGACGTGCCCTCCGCCCGAGACGTGCCGCCGCCTCACGGCCGGCCGGCGGGAGGCGTTCGGCGGCACGCTCGTCGCGGGCGCGAAGGGTGTCTGGTGGAACGGGCAGATCATGCTGGCGGGCGAGACGACGTTCACGCGCCACCAGGACCATCCGGCCACGCGGGAGATCCCCGTCACGCTGCCGCGCGTCAAGAGCCACCACTGGGAGTTCGCCGAGGCGGTGCGCGGCGGCGCGCGGCCGTTCTCCGACGTCGACCATTCCGTGCCGCTCACGGAGGCGGTGCTGCTCGGGTGCATCTCCCAGCGCGTCGCGGGGCGGCTCGACTGGGATGCGGCGAACGGGCGCTTCACGAACGCCGAGGAGGCGAACGCCCTCCTCAGGCCGCACGTGCGGCACGGTTGGTCGATCGGGTGACGGCGGCGCGCAAGGAAGGAGGCGGCGATGGGGTTCTTCAAGGCGTATGACATGCGGGGCACGTTCGGGGTCGATTTCGACCTCGCGACCGTGTACAAGGTCGGGAAGGCCCTGCCGGGCGTCGTGGGCGGCCGGCGCTGGCTCGTCGGGCGCGACGCGCGCGCAAGCTCCCCCGCCGTGCGGGACGCGCTCGTGGCGGGGCTCCGCGCCGCCGGGGCCGAGGTGACGGACCTCGGCCTCGCCACCACACCGATGGTCTACTTCTTCACGGCGGAGGAGGGCTTCGACGGTTCCGTGATGGTCACGGCCTCCCACAACCCGCCCTCTGACAACGGCCTCAAGGTCTCGAAGCGCGGCGCCCTGCCGGTCGGCTACGAGAGCGGCCTCGCCGAGGTGGAGGCGCGCGTGGCGGCGGACGACGCGCCCGTGCCGGACGTCCCGGCCTCCACCGCGTCCGCCGCCACCGACCCCGAACGGCTCGCGCGCTACGTCGCCTGGCTGAAGGCCCACGCGGGGAACACGGATGCCGCGCCGCTGCGCGTGGCGGTCGATTGTTCGGACGGCATGGCCTCCATCCTCGCGCATGCCCTCTTCCCCCATGCCGTCTTCCTCAACGACACGCCCGACGGCGCCTTCCCGCACCATGCGCCGAACCCGCTGCTCGCCGCGTCGCGCGAACAGCTCGCCGCGGCCGTGCGTGCGCGCGGCCTCGACGGCGGCGTCATCTTCGACGGCGACGCCGACCGCTGCATGTTCGTGGACGAGACGGGCGCGTTCATCCAGCCCGACGACCTGATCCCCGTCCTCGCCGCGACGTTTCTTCCGCTCCCCCCGCATACCCGCGTCATCCACGACGTGCGCACGAGCCGGGCCGCCATCGAGGCCATCCGCGCGCTCGGCTGCGAGCCGGTCATCGGGAAGGTGGGGCATGCCTACGCGAAGGTGCTGCTGCGCGAGGTGGATGCCGTCTGCGGCGGCGAACTCGCGGGGCACTACTACTTCCGCGCCTTCCACGGCTGCGATTCGGGGGAACTGGCGGCGTTGCGGATTCTGGGCGCGTTCGCGCGGGCCAAGGCGGACGGGCGGTGCGTCTCGCGGTTCATGGCGCCGATCTGCGGGAAGTACGCGAACTCCGGCGAAGTGAATTTCAAGGTCGCCGACAAGCCGGCGGCCATCGCGCGCGTCCTGGAGGCGGCGAAATCGTTCGGCGTGGAGACGGGCCGCACGGAGATCGACGGCGTGCGCCTGGAGTTCGCGCCGGGCTGGATTTCGGTCCGCCCCTCGAACACCGAACCCTATCTGCGCCTCATCGCCGAATGCGACACGCCCGCCCGCCTTGCCGCGTGGATGCAGACGCTCTCCGCCGCCATCGGGCGGAGCTAGATCCCGCAAATACGCACAGGACCGTGTCGACGGGGAGCAGATGACGCAGACGTGTTGAAGGAGAAGGCAAGAACGGAGGACGACCATGGCAATGGGATGCGCGCACGATGGAAAGAGGATGCATGCGGGAACTCCGCACGGACGCTTTGACGAGCGGGGAGATGTGCCGGCGGCAAGGCCGGGAGGCGGGTCTCTGCACGGCGGGCATGGGCGGGCCATGCGTATGGCGAAGGCCGTTGCCTTCGGCGCCTGCGCGCTTCTGGCGTCCCGCGCGGTCTTCGCCGGGACAATCTGGCGAAAGAGCGGCGGCGGCGACGTGATGGGGACGTCCTCGTTCACCATGGGCGAGCAGTGGGAGGACGGGAAGCCGCCGAGCAAGGGCAATGTCTACATGTGGACGAGCGGGACGTTTCGGACGCCGGCCGCCAACAGCGGCACCTACACGTTCGCGGGCGACCAGATCCGCTTCGGCGCGAACGCGACCATTGCGCACAAGACATACGGCACGGGCGTCGTCATCTTCCCCGATGCCGTCTTCGGATGGAAAGACAGCGACAGCGGCATCGCCGTGAACCTGGCGGCAGAACGGACGACGGGATGTCTCGGCGGGGTCTTCACGATTCAGACGCCCGAGGCGACGCCGCTTCTCTTCGCCGTGAACCACGGCACGTCGAACGCCTTTTGGGTGGACGCCCGCTTCCAAGGCGAGGCGGGGACGGCCGTCGCCTTCTCGCACATGGACGGCAACGGCCTTTCCCTTTCGGCGGACGTGTCCGGCAGCCTGAGGCTGCTCGGCGACAATTCGGCGTACAAGGGCGTCTGGAACGTCTACAACCACGCGAACGCGGCGGGGCGCGCGGGCGTCGTCATCGTCTTCGGGCATCCTCTGGCGGCGGGCGGCGACCCCGGCGCGCCGCGCCCGGACGCCGTCCGGCTTTCGGGCGACGGCGCGCTCGCCCTCATGCCCGAGGCGTGCGCGGAAGGGCCTTTTGCGCCGCCGAACCGGGGCGTGACGCTCGTCGACGCAGGGCGCTTCACCACGTTGGGCGACGAGGCGTGGACGCTCGGCATGCCCGTCACGGGTCCCGGCACGCTCCGCAAGACGGGGCGCGGCACGGTCGTCCTCTGCGGGCCCTACACGGCGACGGGCGCGATCACGGTGGAGGAGGGGACGCTCGCGCTTTCGGATGGCTTCTCGGCGCCGGACGGCCTTCCCCCGCTTACCGTCCAGGCGGGCGCGACGTTCGCGCTTGCGGCGCGGACGGGCGCCGGCTGGACGGCGTCGGGACTTGCGCTCCCAGACCGCGTCGCCTTTCTGGCGTCCGTCGCGGCAGACGGAACCGTCGGCGCCGTGACCGTGGATGCGTCCTGCACGCTGGGGGAGGGACCCTATCCCGTCCGGCTCTCAGGACAGACGGCGGCCCTGACGACGGGCCGGGCCTGCCCCTTTGCGTACATCCCCGTTTCGGTGCGGCGCGTGGCGGCATCGGATTTCCTCCTTTGCGATGCGGCAGACGGAACCCTGCCCCGCTGCGACCTGTCCGTCCGCGAGGAGGACGGCCTGCAGATCGTGTCCGTCGCGGCGCGCCCCGTCGTGCGGCTTGCGGACGCGGTTGGCAGCCCGAATCCCGCCACGGGAGGCCAATGGTTCCTCGCGAATCCCGAGACGTGGGCGGACGGGGCCGCGCCGTCGCCCGACAAGGACTATCTCGTTGAGACGAGGGTCTCCAATACGCTGCGGACGTCCAGCAAGGGCCCGGCGTATGCGTTCGGCGGCGGCTCGCTGACGCTTGCGGCCGGCCAGACGCTCGCGCACAAGAACGCCCGCCTGACGGTCTCGAACTTCATCCTTCACGCAAATGCGAAGATCAACGCGGCCGGCGGCGGCGCGGCGGACCAGGTCATCGACGGTACGATGGTGGTCGTCGCGGCGACGAACGCGGCGGTCAGCTTCATGGGCGTCGAGAACCAGCGCCTGTGGATTGCGAGCGACATCTGCGGCTCGGGGGCGATGACGTTCTGCCCCTACTGGTGGAACGGCATTCCGGCCGTCAACGTCACCACGCACACGCTCGCGGGCGACAATGCGCGCTATGTGGGCAAGATGACCGTCAAGTCGGACTTCAGCGAGCGCGAGGAGGTGGGCGCCCGGGCGGCGGTTCTCCAGTTCACGCGCCCCGAGGCCCTGGGCGGCGAACCGCCCGCCTTCGAATACGAGTGGATCCGCCTTGATCGCAAGTGCTGGCTGAGGCCGCTCGCCTCCATGACGTTCGAGAGCCGCAACCGCGGCCTCCGCAACGCGGGCTGGACGGCGGGCATCCTCGTCGATGCGGACATCACCTTCAACCTGAAGACGACGATCTCCTATACGGGCGCGCTCTGGAAGGAGGGCACGGGCACGCTCGGCCTCGGCGGCGCCTACTACATCGGAACGCCCACCTGGGACGCGCGGAACGACCATGTCGGCGAGCGCGGCATTCTGCGCATCGAGGAGGGGTGGGTCAAGCCTCTTGCGACGACGGCGTTCACCGAGCTGAAGCTCGTCTTCGGCGCGCAGGGCGGCATCGCCCTCGACGTGGAGAGCGAGGATCCCGGCGTCGCGCGTCACGGCCTCTTCAACGCCTACGTCGCGCACGGCGCCGACACGGAGGGCTCCTTCATCCTCATGGGCGAGGCGCTTGCGGTGCGGCTCGACGGCTTCGACGCCGCGCGCCCGCACGTCCGTGTGCCGATCTGCACGGTTCCGGCTGAAACGGCGGCGAAGCTCGCGGGGAAAATCGCCGTCCGTCGGCCGCTGAAGAACATCGACGTGAAGGTCGTCGCCGACGAAGTGACCGTGGACGGCATCGCCTACACGCGGTTTTCCGCCGTCTGCGCGCCCTCTGGGCTTGTCCTTCTCCTGCGCTAGGCCGGAAAGGCCGACGCCTCCTCGGCATAAATGGAAAAAATGGGGGGGGGGGGGTAAATGTTGTTTTTTAATGGATTTTGCCATGGACATCCAAGGCAAAATCCATTAAACTTCCTGCATCAGCCGTCGCGCGGAAAAGGGGTCTGCCGCCGAATGCTTGCACATGTTAGGAGGTTTGTCGCATGGACGCACCGATGAAGAGTTGGATGGGGCCGCTTGGGGCGGCCGCGCTGATGGGGCTTGTGTTCGCATGCCCTGCGGACGAGTATTACTGGACGGGCGCGGAGAACGCGCTCTGGACGAACGCCGCGAACTGGCAGGTGCGCAACGGCGAAGGGGGCTTCGCCGCCGCGCCGAACGCGCCGGGACAGTGGACGAACACCGTCACGAAAACCGTCGGCGGGAATCCAAAGGACGTTGCGGTCTTCGGTGCGTGTCCCTCGGGGCGCACGACGATCGACCTGGACGGCCAGTGGCGCATCGCCTCCGTCATCGTCACGAACGGTGCGCCCGCCTACACGTTCGGGACGGGAACGGACAAGGCCCAGTACCTGATGTTTGACCGCACGGCGACGTTCGCGGTGGCCGCCGGCGTGGAGGCCGACCAGACGATCCGCTCGATCTGCCAAACCTACGACCCGGCCTACAGTGGCAATTACACGCTGTATTTCCTCACGCTCGTCAACGACGCGCCGTCGGCGCGGCTCGTCTACGACCGTTGCACCCGCTTCGACGGCAACGCATGCCCCGTCGTCACGCTGCGGGGCGCGGGCGCCTTCGACGTGGGGACGCAGACGTTCGACCGCCTCACGCGCATGGAGCTGTACCAGACGGGGAAGATGACGCTGCGGGACACGTCCCAGAACGCGGCCGCGCGCGTCTACACCTTCCTCTCCAAGGCTGCGGCGCTGGGCGGCGCGGCGCGCGAGATCGAGGTCCCGGCGGGCTGCTTCGTGAACACGACGGGCGGTTACTGGGGCGACAGGGCGATCACGGCGGAAGCGGACACGCACGTCTACGGCGCGGGGACGCTCCTTGCGCGCAACCACTACAACAGCCAGGGGGTTCCAAGGGAACTGGGCGGCAACCTCGCCGCCTCCGCCGGGAAGACGCTGCGGATCGACTGCGCCATCGCGCCCGCCGACGGCGGAAACGGCGCCTTCACGGGCTCGATCGGTTGCTGGGGCACGGGGACGATCCTTCTGAACGGGACGAACACCTGTACGGGTGCGGTGCGTTTTCACGAGGCGTGTACGCTCGCCGTCCCGCGCATCGGTGCAAAGGGCTGCGCGGCGGAGGCGAGCTGCCTCGGAACGGGCGACGAGGTGCGCTTCTACGCGAACGGCACGCTCCGCTACGTGGGCGACGGGGCCGACGCGACGGACCGCGCGTTCACGACGACGAATGCGTCCGTTGCGCTCACGATCACGTTCGCGAACGGGGGCGGCGGAACCTTCACCCTCAACTCGCACCAGAAGATGTGCCTTCCCTCCGCGCCCGGCGCCACCCTGCGCCTGGACGCCGAGACGGCGCCCATCGTCTTCGGGGGGACGTTCGAGGCGGGGGAGGCCTGGGCGCTCCAAGTGGCGGGAGGGGCCGGGACGGCGTTCGAGAAGGAGCCGGGCGTGCCGGTGACCCTCACGCAGGGCGCGCGCCTGGAAGTCGCGCCGCCGTGGGTGGTGCCCGCCGACCTCTCCCTGACCGGCGCGGCCGCGATCCAGCTCGCGGAGGGGCAGGCCCTCGTGCTTGCGTCCCTGCCGACGCTGCCGGACGGCGCGACGCTTGACTTTCTCGCGCCGGAAGGGGCGTCCGTGACGCTGCCGGGGCATGAAAACCTCCGCTTCGACGCCATCACCCTCAACGGCGTCGCGACGCAGACGGACGAGAAGGGGCGGCTCGTCGCGCAGACCGATGCGGCAACGGCCGTCTGGACGGCGACGACCTCCGGCGGCGCGTGGTCTTCTTCCGCGAACTGGCGGGGCGGCGTGCGGCCGGCGGCGCGCGACGATGTGTTCGTCGCGAACGGCGACACGGCGACGAACACCTACACGATCGCCCTCGACGCGCCGGCGCAGGTCAACGGCATCGCGATGCAGGAGCAGGAGGGCGGCCGCGTCACGCTCGGCGGCGAGGCGGCGCTTTCCCTCGGTACGGGCGGGTACACGCTGATCACGAACACGACGCAGACGAGCACCGACAGGGCCACGCGCGCGAACATGGTCGCGGGCGGCCCCCTCGACGTGAAGGCGCCCCTGCGCCTCCTGGCGAGCCAGCGCTGGCTGCTCGGCAGCGTGCGCGGCTGGGGGCATTATGGCTCCGGCCATGCGTTCACGGGCGATCTTTCCGCCGCGGCGAACGTCGAGTGGTCGGTCCTCGGCTACGGGCGCTACTGCTTCTCCGGCGGCTCCTCGGCGAACTACTTCGCCCGCACGCGCGTGGGCATCATGTTCGACTTCGACGGGACGAACCAGTTCCACCGCCTCGGCACGAACGAAATCCACCTCTACCGCGGCGCGGTCGACGACGCGGCGGCGCGCGCCGCCGGCACGACGGAAACGGCGCCGGGGCTCCTTTACCGCTTCCTACCGGGCGAGTATGCGGCGACGGTCGTGAACCCCCTGCGCGTGACGGGCGACACGGTGGTGGGCGGCGGGCAGAGCAGCTGGAGCTTCGACGCAACGCCCATCGCCTTCCGCTGGGGCGACACGGCGGCGGCCCTCACGAACCGCAAGACGCGCCTGACGCTCTCCGGCGGCCTCTCCTGCGCGTCGATGAAGAATGGCTTTCTCCAGTTCTCGCAGTCGTGGTACGGCTTCCAGCCGATGACCGCCTACCGCGCGTTCGACCCCGACTTCGGGCGCATCGTCCTCGCCGGGAACGGGAGCGGCTTCACGACGGGGGGCGTGCGGACCTACACGACGCTGGAGATCGCCCACGCGCACGCGCTCGGCGTCGGCAACGGCCGCACCGTCGAGGTGGGAAGCCACGGCTACTGGGGCCAGTACTACCCCTACACGGTCGCGGGCGTCCTCCTGCGCCCGGGCCTCGTCCAGGCCGGGGCCATTTTGTCGACCCTGCGCTCCGACACGAACGGCGCGCAGAACCGCCCGGCGACGATGCTCGTCGGTTCGGCCGAGACGCCCGCCGTGCCGGGCGCGACGACGGCGACGTTCACCGGCGAGGTGAAGGACGGGAATGAGCACGGCAACGAGCTGCGCTTCATCGCGGCGGCGGGCACGACGGCGAAGTTCACGGGGCCGGTGACGGTCGCCGCGCAGCGGCCGAAGTATCTCGGCACGCCGGATGTCGTCGCGCGCGGCGACGTGGAGCTCACGAACCCGGCGAACGCCTTCGGCACGAACCTCTGCGTGCGCGCGGGCCGCCTCGTTCTGGGCGCGAACGCGGCGGGCCGGCTCCCGGTCGTGCTGGGCGGCTTCGTGCCCGCCGTCCTCTCCGTGCGCTGTGCGGACGGCGCCTCGGCCGCGCACGGCACGGTGGCGGACGTCGTGCGCGACGGTGTGACGCTCTACGGCAAGAAGATGACGTTCCCGGAGGGGCCGCGCGTCGTCGACGGCGTCACGGTCCGTCCGGGCGACTACGTCCTCAACATCTCGCCGCTTTGGAAGAACGTCCAGGGAATCTGGAAGGTCGTGAGCGACACCGAGTGGCAGCGCCCGGACGAACTCGACGAGGTGGCGGACATCATCGCGCGCCACGGTATGCGCGTCCAGGTGGCGGAGGGCGCGACCTTCGGCGGCACGGCGCACTTCCTCGTCACGGATCCGACGCACTTCCGCGTGTCGACGCAGTATTATTCGGTGCGGGAACGCCTCAGCGACCCCTTCGGCGCGCCGATCTTCCATCCCGAGGCGGACGCCGAGCCGGCGGTCGCCCTCCTGACGGGCGCGGCCGTGACGATTACGAACGCCGTCGTCGTGACGGACAACCATTCCTCGGGCGACGCGACGATTGGCGGCAAGACGGCCGAGGCGTCCGCGTTCTCGGGCCCGGTCTCGCTGGCGCGGGACGTCGTCCTTGCGGCGGCGGCGGGCGGCACGGTCTCCTTCACGGGGACGTTCACGGGGAACGGCTGGGTCGTCGGAGGCGGTGCGGGCGTCGTCGACCTCACGGCGGCGACGCTTGGAACGGCGGACGGCGCGGGCGTCCGGATGCGCAGCGGCACGCTGAGGGTCCGCGCGGCACAGCTGGCGGCGCGTCCGCTCGGCTGGACGCGCACGACGGCGGGGGACGGCGAGGACTGGACGGAGGCGACGGGCGTCCTTGCGGTCGAAGGCGACCTTGACCTGCGCGGGCGCGCGCTCGCCTTCGCGGGCTTCGAGAAGGAGGAGGCGCACGTCGAGTCGCGCACGCTCACGCTTGCGACCTGCACGGGCGCGCTCACGCTTCCGGCGGCGAAGGAGATCGCGGGCAGTTCGGGCCGCTGGACGCTCCTCGCCGACGGCACGACGCTCAAGGCGCGGCACGCCCTCACGGGCTGCATGATTATCTTCCGTTAAGGCGGGCGGGTGCCCGGTCAAGCGCCCCCGGCGCGGGACGGCCGACTGCGGCCCGGCTTGATGACCGCGACGGGAGGGCCGCAACGTGTTGCGACCGGGGCGAATTTCCACGCCTCCTGTCCGGGCGGGGCGACGCGCGCGGGCGGACGCCGGGTTTGCTATAATGTCCGCATGAAAACACACTTCAGACTCGCGTTGGGGGTCGTGGCGACGGCGCTGTCCGCGTCGTCCGCGACGTTTCATGTGGATGCCCGGACGACGGCGGGGGGCGACGGCTCCCCGGCGCGGCCGTGGCGCACGGCGCGCGACGCCGTGGACGGCGTGCGCGCGGCGCGGAAGGCCGGCGCCGTCAAGCCGGGCGAGGCGGTTACGGTTGCGTTCGCCCCGGGCGACTACTTCGTGGGAAGCGGCCTGCGGCTGACGGCGGCGGACTCCGGCACGGCCGAGGCCCCCGTCGTGTGGCGCACGGCCGGGGCGGGGCGCGCGCGCCTGACGGCCGGCGTGTACGTGCCGCCGGAGCGCTTCAGGAAGGTGGACGACCCGGCCGTTCTCGCGCGCCTCCCGGAGGACGCGCGCGGCAAGGTGTACGTGGCGGACGTCTCGTCCCTCGCGCCCGCGCAGATCCCCGCGCTGGCGCAGGCCTTCGGCGGCACGCCCACGGCCCCGCTCCTCTTCGTCGGGGGGCGTCCGGGCACGCTTGCGCGGTGGCCGAACGCCGGCTTCACCTCGTTCACGCAGGCGGTCGACCGGGGCGGCCTCGTGAAGCGGAACCCCGGCGGCAGCGACGCCCGCACGCCCGGCGCGTTCGTCTACGACAACCCGCGTGCGGCGCGCTGGAACTTCGACGCGGGCGTGTGGCTGAACGGCTACTGGACGCACGACTGGGACAACCACTCCGTGCGGGCCGCGCGCTACGGCGCCGAGAACGGCACGAACCACGTCGTCCGCCTCGCCGCGAGCGTCCCCTATGGCGTCATGGGCGGCACGTGGGGACGCAAGGAGCGCCGCTTCTATGCGTTCAACCTGCTGGAGGAACTGGACGCGCCCGGCGAGTGGTGGCTTGACCGCGCGAAGAAGCTGCTCTACCTCTATCCGCCGAAGGGCGCGCCGCAGGCGGCGGACGCGGTGACGCTCGCCTTCACCTCCGAGCCGATCCTGCACGCGGCGGACGTGCGGCATCTGCGCTTCGAGCGCCTCGCCTTCGAGTACGGCCATGGCCGGGGCGTCGTGCTGCGCGGGTCGGACGTGTCCTTCGTGGACTGCCGCGTCGCGAACCTGGGCGGCACGGGCCTCACCATCGGCGGCTCCCGCAACGTGGTGCGGAACACCGAGGTCTGCGACGTCGGCTGCGCGGGCATCGACGTCAGCGGCGGCGACCGCCGGACGCTCGTGAAGGCCGAGACGCTCGTGGAGGGCTGCCACATCCACGACTGGGCCCTCTTCCGGCGCACCTACGCGCCCGCCATCGGCGTGAACGGCTGCGGCGTGACGCTGCGCCGCAACAGGATGCACGACGCGCCGCACTCGGCCGTCCTCTACGGCGGCAACGAACACCTCTTCGAGTACAACGAGGTCTACCGCGTGCTGCTGGAGACGGGCGACGCCGGCGCGTACTACACGGGGCGCGACTGGACGACGATGGGGAACGTGCTGCGCTACAACAACACGCACGACCTCGGCGCGGAGGGCGACCACGCCAACACGATGGGGTTCTACTTCGACGACTGCGACTGCGGCGACGCCGTCTACGGCAACGTCTTCCACAACGTCGCGCGCGGCATCATGGTGGGCGGCGGGCGCGAGCATCCCATCCGCAACAACGTCTTCTCGCGCTGCCAGATCGGCCTCTCGATCGACTGCCGGGGCATGACGTGGAAGCACTGGAACTCCCTTGAACACGGCGGCCCCTCGTGGATGCTGGAGGAGAAGGCGAAGAAGCTCGACTACACGAACGGCGTGTGGGCGACGAAGTATCCGCGCCTCGCGAAGATCATGCAGGATCATCCGCGCGAACCGCTCTACAACCCCGTGGAGAACAATGTCTTCATCGACTGCCGCCGGCAGCTGCTCGCGCTGGACGGCAAGGCGAGCGAATGCCTCGCGCGCATGGCGCCGATCGCGGGCAACCTCGTGATCAACACCGTCGGGACGAACGGCGTGCAGACGGCGAAGCCCGACCCGCGCATCGCCGCCGGCTTCCGCATCGTCAACGGCACGCCCGAGCAGCCCTTCGACGCGGGCTTTGTCGACGCCGCGCACGGCGACTTCAGGCTGAAGCCCGGCGCCTGGCTTCTCCGGGAGATGCCCGCGTGGAAGCCCCTCCCCCGGATGGGAGAATCAAAGTAGAAGAGAGGAGCGGGACATGAACGGACCGATGCTGAAGCGGATGGGACTTGGCCTGGGAATCGCCTGCGCGGCGGCGATGTGCGCGGGTCTCCCGGGCGCGGCCGACGGCGCGGCGCGGGAACCCGGCGGCGCGGCGGGGCGTGTCCTCGCGAAGCTGAAGGCCGTCGCGAACTCGAAGAGCTACTACTGGGCCTGGACGCATCCGTGGATGGATCCGTGGCCGATGGCGGGCGACCGCCGCTTTGCCGTCAAGAAGGGGGAGGGATTCGCGCCCCTGCCGACGGCGGACGTGCGGCTGGACTGCGCCTACACGCAGTACACCGACGGGCGGCGTGTCCTCCTCGCCTACTCCGACCTCGCGGCCGTGACGGGAACCTGGCATGCGCCCGTCTACTATGCCGCGAACCGCGCGACGCTCACGGCGGCGATTCGGCGGTTCTGGAAGGAGTGTGGCGGCGTGACGGTGTTCAGCTGGCACATGGACCACCCCTATTGCGAGACGGGCTTCAAGCAGGCGTCCTACCGCTACAAGTCGGACGGGGATGACCGCAACGCCATCAAGCAGATCCTCGACGGGACGGGCCGTCCGTGCGGGACGGGTTCCATCGACGGCAAGACGCACCGCACGCCGTTCGCGAACCCGCGCGCGTGGTACTTCGCCTCCCTCCAGGAGATCGCGGCGTTCTTCAAGGGCCTCGTCGACGAGGAGACGGGTGAACCGATTCCCGTCGTTCTCCGCTACGGGCACGAGATGGACGGCACGTGGTTCTGGTGGGGGCGCACCTGGTGTACGAGCGCCGAGTTCCGTACGTTCAGCCGCCTGACCGCCGACTTCCTGCGGAAAGCGTGCGGCGACAACCAGATCCTCTTCGCCTATACGCCGGACCGGACGTGGAAGGCGTTCGGGCAGGAGGGCGACGCGGAGAACACCTATCTCGCCTGCTATCCCGGCGATGCGTATGTGGACATCGTCGGCCTCGACGACTACTCGATCGGGCATGGCGATGACGCCAAGGCGGAGGCGTCGTTCACGGAGACCGTGCGCAAGCTGCGTCTCATCAGCGCCTTCGCCGCGCGGCGCGGAAAGGTGGCGGCGCTCACCGAGGCGGGCGGGCGGAAGAAGCGCGACGACTTCTGGGTCTACCTCCACCGCGTCATGACCGCCGAGGGCGTCCAGCTCGCGTTCGCCGACACGTGGGGCGGCGTCTACGGCACGCTGCCCGAAACGCCCGCCTCCGAACAGGACGAGCGCGCGTTCGCGCGCCGTCCCGAAGTGCTGCTCGAATCGCCCGCGAACGCCTTCCGCTAGGTGCCGTCGCCACGGGACGGCCCGGCGTCCGCGCGCGGTCGGTGCTTCGGCTTCTTTTCGGGCTGGAGGATCCAGCGCTTGTTGTACCAGAACCATTGCTCGGGCGTGCGGCGGATGCCGTCGTCGAGGAGCTTCATGACCTCGCGCGTGAGCCGCTGCGCCTCGGCCCTGCGGTCGGTCGCCGCCGGATCGGGGTGGAGCGTCGCGAGGTGGTCGAAGACGTGGAGGCCGCCTTCGCGGCGCATGATGGCGACGACGAGGGGCGCGCCCGTCGCGACGGCGAAGAGCGCGCCGCCGTGCGAGACGTTCGCGGTGCCGTTCAGGAAGGGGACTTCGACGTCCGGCTGCGGCACGCGCAGGTCGGGGAGGATCGCGAAGCCCCGCCCCGCCCGCAGCATGTCGAGGATGTCGCGCATGACGGAGGCGCGCCCGCGCTCCACCACGTCGATGCTGCCGTACTGGCGCTTCATCCAGGCGTTGACGTAGGGGTTGCGCTGCCGGGCGGCGATGGCGGCGAGGGGAATGCCGTACTGGGCCATCGCCCAGGCGGCCATGTACCAGTTGCCGCAGTGGGGCACCATGATGACGGCGCCCCGGCCTTCGGCGAGGACGTCGCGGAGGCGCGCGGCGTAGAGGTCGAGGTCCTTCACGTGGCGCGTAACCCATGCCTTCGTGAGGCGGGGGGCGCGGATCATCTCGACGGCGTTCAGGAAGACGTTCGCGAGCGAGCCGACGGCGATGGCGCGCGCGCGGGCGCGCGGGATGCCGGGGAAGCAGCCCTCGATGCGGGAGAGGGTGCGTGCGCGCTGGAAGCCGCACGCGACGGCAAGGGCGGCGAGGCGGCGCGCGCAGAAGCATGCGACGGGGTAGGGAATCGCGTTGATGAGGCCGCAGACGGCGCGGAGGGCGGTGTACTCGGCAAGGCAGGCGGCCTTCGACTTCTTCGACATCCTAGCGCACCGCCTTCCGGACCTGTTCCAGGGCGTCGCGCAGGGCGGCGTTGAGGGCGTCGCGCTGGGCGTTGATCATGTCGCCGGCCGCGAGGTCGAGCTGGTTGACGGGAAGGGGGCGCACGGTGTACGAAAGCTGTCCGGACGGGGTGAAGCCGTAAAGGTAGTGGACGGCGATCCGGCCGCCGGGGCCCCTCCCCGTGCCGGTGCCGACAACGGCGAAGCCCGTCGTCTTCCCGGCGGCGTCGCGGCCCTCGAAGAGCGGGAAGCGCGGCCCCTGCGCCCGCACGACGGCGGCGGTGGTTCCTCTCGGCAGCACCTTCAGCGCGGTGGCGGGCTGGGAAGGGTCGAGGACGAGGCGGCCTTCCTGCACGGCCGGCGCGGCGGGCGGCGGCTCGGCGGCGGCCCTGCCCTCCAGGCGGTCGACGCGCCGCGCGGCGTCGGCAAGGGCTTCGCAGACGGCGCGCGAGGTGATGGTGGCGCCGGTGAGGGCGTCGATCGCGCCGCCGTCCTTCTTCACCCTGAGCGCGGCGGCGGGCTTGTCGGCGAACTGCGCGGCGAACGCCGGCTCGCCGAGCTTCGCGCCGAGGCCGGGCGTCTCGTTCGCGGCGAGGACCCGGTAGGTGACGACGGCGCGGTCGGCCGTGAGGCCCGCCATGAGGCGGATGTCGCCGGCGTAGCCGTTGGGGCTCGTGCCGGGGACGGCGTAGCCGAGGATCTTCGTGCGCGCGTCGTCCGCGTAGCCGACGAAGAGGACGACGTTCGTATCGGCGGGGTCGGGGCGCGCCACGAGGGCCTTGACGCCGGCGGGCATGACGGCCTGGGCGGCGCGGTTCGCCTTGAGCGTCGCGATGTTCGCGATGGGCAGGCGCGTGGCGGAATCGACGCGCGCGAGGATGGCCGCGCAGACGGCGGAGAGGGCCGTGAGCGACAGAAGGGCCTTGAGGATGTTCTTCATCGACGGGCTCCGAAGGGCTTCGGCTGCGTGAAGCGGGAGATGAGGGGCGTAAAGGCGTTCAGGATGAGGATGGCGAAGGAGACGCCCTCCGGGAAGGCGCCGTGGAGGCGGATGAGCATCGTGACGAGGCCGCACCCGCAGCCGAAGACGAGCTTGCCGAGGGGCGTGGCGGGCGAGGTCACGTAGTCCGTTGCCATGAAGCAGGCGCCGAGCAGCACGCCGCCGCAGAAGACGTGGACCTCCGCGAGCTTGAGGGCGTTCAAGTCCATGCCGTAGCGGAAGAACGCGAAGAGGACGACCGTGCCGATGAAGGCGACGGGGATGTGCCAGGTGATGACGCGGCGGACGAGCAGGTAGGCCGCGCCGAGCAGGAGGGCGAGGGCGCTCACCTCGCCGAGGCAGCCGTTGACGTTCCCGAAGAAGGCGGCGTGGATGAACGAACCGTTCGTGAAGTCGAGCGCGCGTTCCGCCTCGGGCAGCTTTTCCCAGGCCGCCGTCGCGAAGGTCTTGAGATAGCCGAGCGGCGTCGCGGTGGTCGTGGCGTCCACCGCCCCGGCGGCGGCCTTCCAGAGGGAGGGCGTCCAGGACGTCATCGCCTCGGAGAAGGAGACGAGCATGAACGCGCGGGCGGCGAGAGCGGGGTTGAAGGGGTTGTGGCCGAGGCCGCCGAAGACCTGCTTGGCGACGCCGATCGCGAAGACGCTGCCCACGAGGGCCATCCAGAGCGGAAGGTCCGGCGGCAGGTTGAGGGCGAGCAGGAGGCCGGTCACGACGGCGGAGAGGTCGCCGATCGTGTTCTCGCGCTTCATCGCGAGGCGGCAGAGCGCCTCGGTGACGAGGCAGGCGGCGATGCAGGTGCCCGTCAGGAGGAGGGCCCGCCAGCCGAAGAAGTAGACGGCGCAGCCGAACGTGGGCAGAAGGGCGATGAGGACGTCGAGCATGATGCCGCTCACGGACGCCTTCGCGTGCGTGTGCGGTGAACTCGATAGGATGAACTGGGGAGCGTGCATGATGGTTGGGTCTCGTCGTTCCTGGTGGTTGGATCAGGGCTTCTTCCGCAGTGCCGCCTTTGCGCGGCGGCAGAGCTGGGTGAGCGGACGGTAGGCGGGGCAGACGAAGGTACAGGCGCCGCACTCGATGCAGACGGCCACGTGGGCCCGTGCGGCGCACGCGAGGTCGTCCGCCTCGACGGCCCGGCCGATGAGGGCGGGGTTGAGGTTCATCGGGCACGCCCGCACGCAGCGTCCGCAGTTGATGCAGGGCTGCGAGACGTACTGGAAGACACGTTGCCGCGACAGGAGGAGAAGCCCCGATGTCGTCTTCGTCGTCGCGATCTCCAGGCCCGGCACGGCGAAGCCCATCATCGTACCGCCCGAAACCACCTTGGCGGGCGGTTCCTTCAGGCCGCCGCAGAAGGCGACGAGGTCGGCGTACTTCGTGCCGAGCGGGGCCTCGACGTTCTTCGGCTCGCGGACGGCGTCGCCCGAAACCGTCGTGACGCGCGAAAGGAGGAGTGTCCCGTGTTCCACCGCGTCCGCGACCGCCGCGACGGTGGAGACGTTCTCGACGACGCACCCGACGTCGATGGGCAGGGCGGGCGGCTCGGGCACGACGCGCCCGACCGTCGCGTAGATCTGGTGCTTTTCGGACCCCTGCGGATAGAGGACGGGAAGGACGACGATCTCCACGTCGCCGTCGATGTCCGCGAACGCCCGCTCCAGCGCCGCGATGGCCTCGGGCTTGTTCGCCTCGACGGCGAGGCGGACGGCGCAGCCACCGAGGATCTTGCGCAGAATCTCGACGCCGGTGCGCACGCGGTCCGCGCGCTCCAGCATGAGGCGGAAGTCCGCGCAGAGGTAGGGTTCGCACTCCGCGCCGTTCACGATCAGGTAGTCGCAGTGTTTGCCCGGCGGGGGGCTCAGCTTCACGCACGTCGGGAATCCCGCGCCGCCCATGCCGCAGATACCGGCCGCGTCGATGCGCGCGAGGAGGTCTTCCCGACGGGCGGAGCGCCAGTCGAGAGGTTTCAGGTTTGAGGTTTCAGGTTTCAGGTTTGGCGTCAACCCCTCTGGCACCGGCGCGGTCGTGTCGAGGATGACCGCCGGAACGCGCGCGCCGCTCGGACCGGGACGCGGCTCAATCGCCGTGATGCGTCCGTTGGCGGGCGCATGGACCGGCACGGAGATGAAGCCGTTCCGTTCGCCGAGCAGCTGCCCCTTCACCACGTAGTCGCCCACCGCGACGACGCACGTCGCCGGCGCGCCGAGGTGCTGCCCCATCGAGACGACGAGCTCGGCGGGGCACGGCATTTGCTCGATCGCCTTCCCGCGCGCCAGGTCCTTATGGCCGTCGGGGTGGACGCCCCCTTTGAATCGAAAGGTACTTCTAACGGTTCTCATAGTTCACTTTCCAGCATTTTGTTCGTCCAGAGCCAATGCGTACGAGACGTTTCATCTGCTTCAGGTCGGCGATCTTGCGCTGGATCGTCCGTCGCGAGAGACCCAGGACCTGCGCAAGTTCTTCCTGCGAAATGTACGGATCGGCCTCGGCATTCTGCAGGATTCTCTCTTCAATCGTACATGCGTCACGGGACACGTCGTCTACAGGCACTTCTGCGCCATTCTTTTCGTCTAACATCAGGAATCTGTCGGCATCGCATCCAAATTCAATGATTTTGTCAACGCGGTTTTGCAGAAACTCCTCTAGCTTCCGTAACCGGGATGCGGACAGGTTGTAATAGGGATGCCGCTTGAACCGAAATCCCTTCAACCGCATGGCCGCAGCCTTCATGGCGGACGTCACGCCGCCTGGAAAGGCGAGCCAGGGAAGATAGAGACTCGGACCAATCTTGCGGGCATACTTGCGCAAGTCGTCCCATTCGTGGTTGCGGGGATCTTCCGGGCGGTCCAGGGCCAGCGAAAACAAACCGTAGCCGTTGTCGAAGATCGGTGCCGCGCCCATGATCTCATTCGTGTCATTGTCAATGAGGTAGCCGAAGTTTCCAAGGTGGCGGTCGGTATTGCAGATCAGGGCATCGAAAAAGAAGATTTCCGCAAAGCGTGCGTCCGCCAGCGCCTCCGCCGTCGAGACAAGGCGCCCTGCCGGAATGAAACCGATTTTCTCGCTTGTGAAAAGGGGACACGTCGAGCAAAGCCGTCCCTTGAACCGTTCAAGACCGTAGGGGACGTGCGCGTAGCCCAGCGCCTCGGCGATTTGCGCCGCATAGTATTCGGAATACGGCTCGAAGCCGGCGTTCGCAAAGTGTTCGCTGCCGGACTTGTAGAGCACGATGCCGGAATCTGTTCGACGCCAGCATTTCGCAAGCATGCCGTTCGTCGAGAACTCCGGCGATGTCTCAGGTACCGTCCGCGTCGGCGACCCCTGCCGTCCACATCCTGTAAACGCAAGGACGGCCATGGACTTCGAGAACGGATTCTCGTAAAGGTTGACGGCACGCCAACAGGCACGGGAGGCGTCGCCGCAGACCCAATGCACGTCATTGAGGGAAAGTCCCTTCGAGACTTCGATGATTGGCCGCACGCCATAGGAGACACCGAGTTTCAACAGCATCTCCTGGATGTAGTTGCGGTGCTTGGGAACAATACGGTGCCTGAGCCAGCGCCAGAGTCCCTCGTCCGTGGCCTGGCCATGCAGGTCGAGCGGCAGAAAGCGCCGCGCCGCCTCGTTCACCGAGACAATGCGGACCCCTTCCGGTTCAAGCCAGTCGAACCGCAGGACTTCCGTATCTCGATGCTTCAGAATCATTTTTAGGTTTTAGCCGGGAAGGTTTTAGGTTTTAGCTGGGGAGGTTTTAGGTTTTAGGTTTCAGGTTTTAGGTTTTAGCTGGGGAGGTTTTAGGTTTTAGCTGGGGGAGGTTTTAGGTTTTAGGTTTCAGGTTTCAGGTTTTAGGTTTTAGGTTTTAGATGGGGGAGGTTTTAGGTTTTAGGTTTCAGGTTTTAGGTTTTAGGTTTTAGCTGGGGGAGGTTTTAGTTGGGAAGGTTTTAGGTTCTGGGCACTCATCGTTCTGTGTCGAACCGCCAAATTCTTGAAATCCCGTATCATTTCTTAACACTCTCTGCTAAAACCTAGAACCTAAAACCTCTCTGCTAAAACCTGAAACCTAAAACCTAAGACGCAGTGCGGAGGCGGCGTATCAGCGACGAAAGCATCTTTCCTATCTCTTCCGCCTCTGCGCTGAGTTTTTCATACTCCGACAGGTAGCCAAACCGGAACGCCAATTCCAGTTGGGTCATCACTTCGTTCAGCGATCCCTTTGCCAAATGCAGGAAATGGGCGAAGTCCTTCGCCGAATCGCGTCCGCGTCCCTCGGCAATGTTTGACGGAATCGAGACCACCGCCCGACGAAGTTGGTCGCACAGGCCAAACCGTTCCTCCGCCGGGAAGCAGGGCAGCATGGTATAGACGTGTTCCGCAAAAAGCATAGCCTTTTGCCACACCACCAAGTCTCGAAAATCCCGAATCATCTCAAAATACTCCAATCTAAAACCTGAAAGCTCTCCGCTAACACCTAGAACCTCTCTGCTAGAACCTAAAACCTAGAACCTAAAACCTCTCTGCTAAAACCTCTCTGCTAAAACCTGAAACCTAAAACCTAAAACCTCCCCATGCACTTCGCGGGACATTTCGCCGCGATCTGTTCGTCCGTCGGCGGGTTCGCGTAGTTGACCTGCGCGAGGAAGCCCTGGAACGTGAAGTGGTGCGCCGCTGCGCCGCCCGCGTTCTTTTCGCAGAGGTGGCAGCCGATGCAGCCGACGGAGCAGACCTTGCGGACGGCGGGGCCCTTGTCCGGATTCGCGCAGAGGACATGGAGCGGCGCCGTGGCGGGCACGAGCGCGATGAGCCGTCGCGGGCACGCGGCCACACACTTCCCGCAGCCGATGCAGAGGTTCTTCTCGACCCGCGCCAGACCGTCTTCGATGCGGATCGCGTTCTTCGGGCAGACGCGCGCGCAGCTTCCGTAGCCGAGGCAGCCGTAGGTGCATCCCTTGCCGCCGCCGGCGGTCGCGGCGGCCGCGCCGCAGTCGCAGAGTCCGTTGTAGGCGCCTGTGGAGACGGCCTTGGAACGGGAACCGCCGCACCGGACGAGCGCGACGCGCCGTTCGGCCGCAGTGGCGGCAACGCCGAGGATGCGGGCGACGTTCGCCGTGCAGGCGTCGTCCGCCGCCGTGCAGGCGCCGGGCACGGCCACGCCCGCCACGAGCGCGCGCGCATAGTCGCCGCAGCCGGCGAAGCCGCACCCGCCGCAGTTGGCGCCGGGAAGGGCGGAGGCGATCTGGCCGATGCGCGGGTCTTCCCACACGGCGAGGTAGCGGTCGGCGACGGCGAGCGCAAGCGCCGCGACGAGGCCGATGCCGGCGAGGACGAGAGTGGCTGTGAGAAGGGCGGACATTGGGGAGAATTAAGTAGTTAAGTAGTTAAGTAGTTAAGTGGTTAAGTGGGTAAGTGGTTATTTAAGTGGTTAAGTTGCCCTGTGGGCTTTAGGTTGTCGTGTGGGCGTGAAAAGGGGGTTAGGACTTCACGAGGCCCGAGAAGCCCATGAACGCGAGCGAGAGGAGTCCGGCGGTGACGAGGGCGAGCGCGACACCCTGGAAGGCGCGGGGCGGATTCGCGTGGGCGAGCCGTTCGCGGATGCCGGAGAAGAGGACGAGGGCGAAGCCGAAGCCGAGGGCGGCGGCAAAGGAGAAGAAGACGCTCTCGCAGAAGGACGTGCCGCCCTTGTAGTTCAGCTCCGCGACGCCGAGGACGGCGCAGTTCGTCGTGATGAGCGGCAGGAAGATGCCGAGCGCGGCGTGCAGGGACGGCATGAAGCGCTTCAGCGCGAGGTCGATGAACTGAACGAGCGCGGCGATCACGAGGATGAACGCGAGCGTGTGGACGTAGCCGAGCCCGAAGGGCGCGAGCAGCAGATGGTCGAGCCCCCACGTCACGGCCGAGGCGAGGGTCATCACGAAGAGGACCGCGCCGGACATGCCAAGGGCGGTCTCGATCCTCTTCGAGACGCCAAGGAACGGGCAACAGCCCAGAAAGCGGTTCAGGACGAAGTTGTTCACCAGAACCGCGCCGATCAGAATGAGCAGAAAGCGCATGACGTCAAGTATACCAAAACGGCTCTTCACGTTGGAGGTTCCCGAGCCCCTCTTTTTGATATACTGGCGCCATGCAGAATCCGTTTTTCTCCATCGGGGCATTCCCCGATTTCCCGAATCTGACGCCGGCGGCGGCCGACGAGGCGCTGCCGCAGCTTCTGGCCGCCGCGCGCGCGCGGGTGGACGAACTGGAGGCGTCCGCCCCGGCGACGTGGGAAGGCTACGTCGTGGCGCTCGACGACGCGCAGCGTCCCCTCTGGGAGGCGTGGGGCATCGTCTCGCACCTGCAGAGCGTCTGCAACTCCGAGGCGTGGCGGAAGGTCGAGGAAAAATACCAGGGCGACATCGTGGCGTTCTCCCTGCGCGTGGGGCAGTCCCGCCGTTTCTACGACCTTGCGAAGACGCTCCTTGCCCGGCTGCCGCCGGACGCGGCGACCCGCCGCCGCATCCTGGAGAAGACGATCCGGGGGGCGGAGCTTGCGGGCGTGGCGCTTGAGGGCGCACGGCAGGCGCGCTTCAACGAGATCCAGGCCGCGCTCGCGAAGCTCGCGAACGACTTCCACAACCATGTGCTGGACGCGACGAAGGGCTTTTCGCTCATGCTCGCGACGCCGGTCGAGGTCGAGGGGCTGCCCGCCCAGCTGAAGGCGATGATGGCGGGCACGAACGACCCGGAGAAGGGCCCCTGGCGGGTGACGGTCGAGGATGCGGTCTACCTGCCGTTCATGAAGCATTCGCGCAACCGGCCCGTGCGCGAGGCGTTGTTCCGCGCGCGTGCCACGCGCGCGTCCTCGGGGGATCTCGACAACACGCCGCTCATCGCGCGCATCCTCGCGCTGCGGAAGGAACTGGCGGCGCTGCTGGGGTTCGGGAACTACGCGGAGCTGTCGCTCGCGTCGAAGACCGCGCCGTCCGTCGCCGCCGTCTACGCGATGATCGACGCGCTTGCCGCCGCGTCGCGTCCCGTCGCCGCGCGGGAGCGGGACGATCTGGCGGCGTTCGCCGCCGCGAACGGATTCGCGGGCGCGCTCGAACCGTGGGACGTCGCGTTCTGGAGCGAGCGCCGACGCGAGAAGCTGTACGCCTACTCCGAGGAGGAGTTGTCGCGCTACTTCAACCTGCCCGTCGTGCTGAAGGGCCTCTTCTCGCTCACCGAACGCCTTTTCGGCGTGACGGTGGAGCCAATGGAGCGTCCCGTTCCCGTGTGGCAGGAGGACGTGCGCGTCTTCCGCGTGCGCGATGCGGCGGGCGCCGAGATTGCGCAGTTCTATTTCGACCCCTACTCGCGCCCCGAGACGAAGGGCGGCGGTGCGTGGATGAACGAGTTCCGCGCCCGTGAACGGCGCGCGGACGGCACGCTGCGCACGCCGCTCGCCGTCATTTGCTGCAACCAGGCGCGTCCCGACGCGCAGGGCCGCGCCCTCATGCGCTTCTCGGAGGTCGAGACGCTCTTCCACGAGTTCGGCCACGCGCTACAGCACATGCTCACGACGGTGGACGACGTGGACGCATCGGGCCTCAACCTCATCGACTGGGACGCCGTGGAGGTCGCCTCGCAGTTCATGGAGAACTGGTGCTACGACGCGAAGACGGTCAAGGCGTTCGCCCGCCACGTCGAGACGCACGCGCCGATCCCCGACGCGCTCCTCGCGCGCGTGCGCGCCGCGAAGAACGACCGCGCCGCGACGGCCTCCCTGCGCCAGCTCGCGTTCGCGCGGCTCGACATGGCCCTGCACGTCGATCCTCCCGCCGACCCGAACGCGCTCAAGGCGCGGATCTTCGCCGACGACATGCCGGGCGCCACCGTGCCCGAAGACCGCTTCCTCAACGCCTTCACGCACATCTTTGCGGGTGGCTACGCCGCCGGGTACTACGGCTACAAATGGAGCGAGGTGATGAGCGCGGACGTCTTCGGCGCGTTCGAGGAGGCCGGACTGGACGACGAGGAGGCCGTCCGGCGCGTGGGACGCCGCTACCGCGAGACGTTCCTCGCGCTCGGCGGCAGCGTGGACCCGATGGAGGTGTTCCGCCGCTTCCGCGGCCGTGCGCCGTCCCCCGAGGCCCTGCTGCGCCAGACGGGGCTGAAATGACGCTGGGGACGTCCGACGCACCGCTCGCCCGCGTGGACGTGGCGCGGCAGGTCCTGACCGTGACGTGCGGCGGACGGGTCGTGCGGGCCTACCGCGTCTCGACGGCGGCGGCGGGCGTGAGCGCGGCGGCGGGCAGCGGCGGTACGCCGCCCGGCCGCCACCGCATCGCCCGCCTCTTCGGGCACACGGCCGCGCCGGGACAGGTCTTCGTGTCGCGCCGCGCGGTGAAGGGGCAGATCCTCCCCCCGGCGGCGTGGCGCGCGGGCGGCGGGAGGGACTATGTGCTCACGCGCATCCTCTGGCTGGAGGGCCTTGAGCCGGGCGTCAACCGGGGGGCGGGGATCGACAGCCGCGCGCGCTACATCTACATCCACGGCACGAACCAGGAACAGCTGCTCGGCACGCCGGCCTCCCACGGCTGCATCCGCATGGCCAACGCCGACGTCATTTCGTTCTTCGACTACGCGAAGTGCCACCGCGACCTGGTCGTCGAAATCGCCTGAACGTGCTGCAAGGATCGTTGCCTCGGCACTCAAGCATTGTGAGCCGCAAAGAACAAAAAAATCGAAAAGCCCTATGAGAATCCGTCATCTGCTTGCCTATTCCCTGTGTTTCCTTCTTCCTGCGGCGACCGCCTTGGGTGGTGTCCGCCGTGTGACGTTCACCGAGGACGCCTCTGTCTTCCGCAATCCCGGACAGGGCTGGTCCAGCATGGGCGGCGAATCGTCCCTCAGGCGGATGGAGAAGCTGGTCAACGTCGGCGCCATCTACGCCCGCCTCACCTGGGCGCAGCTCGAACCCCGGGAAGGCGTCTACGACTGGAAGCCCCTCGACGACCTGCTGGCCTGCGGCGAGCGGCATGGGCTTCCGGTCTCCTTCCGCATCATGTGCGTGAATCGCAGCGGCGGGCCCGAGTACGACACCCCGAAATGGGTCTTCGACAAGGGCGCCCGCCAGGATCCCTTCGAGATCGGCGTCCGCCCCTGGCGGAAGACCGGGACCTCCCCTCTCGCCGCACAGCCGAAGCACGCCCCGCACTTCGACGACCCCATCTTCCTCGAAGCCCACGAACGGTTCATCAAGGCGCTCGGCGGACGATACGACGGCAACCCGCTGCTGGGAGGGCTCGACCTCGGCAGCTACGGAAATTGGGGCGAATGGCACTGCAGCGGCCTTCCCCCCAACATCCCGGAGAAACTCTGCCGGGACGCCGAGGGGCGCATCCTCGATCCGCAGCCCAAGCGGGCCTACGTCGCCTCGCGGATCTATCCCCTGGAGATCCGCACACGCTATGCGGACGCCTATCTCAACGCCTTCAGGAAAACCCCGCTCGTCTTCATGTCCGACGACTGGGAGGTGATGAAGCACGCCCTGGGCGAGGGCCCCCTGCCGCGTGTTGGCTTCCGGCGCGATGGCGTCGGTTCGCCCTGGCACTTCACGCGCTGGATCGGCACGGCGCCCTACACCGCCCTCCCCGGCATGGGGACCGTCTGGCGCACCAAGCCCGTTTGGTTCGAGTTCTTCGCCCCCGCCGGCGACATGCGCAAGAGGGGCTGGGACATCCCCTTTTCCATCGAATGGATGCTTACCAACCACGTGACGGTGGTCAACACGTGTCCGTTCGCCCCCGAGACGCTCAAGGACGACGACCCGCTGCGCCCCCTCATGCGCCGCATCGACCTCTACGCCGGCGCCCGCCTCGTTCCGGCATCCGCCTCGGTCACGTTCGAGAACGGCGTCCTCTCGGTCTCGCTGGCGGGCGAGAACAAGGGCGTCGCCCCGATCCACCTCCCCTACGAGGCCGTCTACGCCTTCAAGTCCGCCGATGGACAGACCGTGGCGGAACACGTCTCCGCCTCAGACCCGACCACCTGGCTCCCAGGACCGTTTTCGCTCGCCGACGACCTGACGCCGCCCCCCGGATTTGCCGAAGGTCGGCTCACGCTGGTTCTGCGGCTTCGCCATACGGGTGGAAAGTTCCGCGATTTCCGTTTCGCCGCGCGGGAGCGCGACGAAACGGGCGCGCTCATCCTCGTACGCAACTGATGTCTTGGGCTGTCGCCTCGTGCGGTAGGCCATCAATGACCACGCCATGATTTTCCCTGCGGGCGGTCGACCTCGGAGGGTTCACTCGTACGGGCCTGCGCAGGAATAGACGACACGTTCTTCGTCTACGATCCGGAAAACAAGGCGTTTGGCCGTGACGGTTCTTCTGCCGTTCACCCAGTCGGTCGCGCTCCCGCGCGACCGAGGGGTGGCTAGACCCCCACCCGTCTCTGCATGAGACGGGGACGGACGGGGTGGACGGTTGTTTTTCCGCAGTTTGGATTGAACGCGCATTGTTTCGAAGCGAAGTCCAACAGATCATCACTTAAGGTCTGCCCAAACCAGTTCAAGGCTCTGAGTTTATTACGCATAAGATTCTCATTCTCCCCTCTGGAGGGACGGCCCTTCGCGGGCTCTTGTCGTCCGCCTGCATGCTGTAATCCCTCTTGCAGGGGTACAACCTCCGCGACACACGCGTGGTGCCAGGTACGGAACGCACTCGCCTGCGGACGGGTCATTCAAGCCTTTGCGGTTCGGGACGCGGCCTTTGCCTCGGTGTCGCCTCCTTTCACTGAAATCCTCGTCTGCACTGTCCAGGGTCAGCTTACGCGGCCGCGCGCCGCATGGAGGACCACAATCTCCGAAGCCGTTGCGCCGCGCGGCGCGACGGGTTTCAGGCAAGATACGGCTTCAAGCAAGATTATTACGCATTAAAATCTCATTGCGTCCCGACCATTGCGTCCCGGCTTGACCTGCTGAATCCGCACTCTCGGCATTGTCAAGATTATTACGCAGTGGAATCTCATCTCGTCTCGACCATTGCGCCCCGGCTTGACCTGCCGAATCCGCACTCTCGGCATTGTCAAGATTATTACGCAGTGGAATCTCATCTCGCGGCGGCGCGGCGGATCGTGGAAGGGTGAGGGAACACATGCGCGGCGCTATTCCGGGCCGTCGACGCCGCGCTCGAAGGGGAGATCGCGCTCAAAGGGGAAGCCGCGTGCGCAAGGGAAGCCGCGCAGGCTGGGGAGGGCGCGCGCGCAAGGGAGAACGTGCGCGTTGGGGATGAAGGCGGGGGAACGGCATCCGATGGCGAGGGCGGAACAGGCGAAGCCTGGGCGCGCGTCCCTCCCCTAGGCGCGTCAACTTTGAAAAACTATCTCCGCGCGCTCCGTGTTGACCGGCCGGAGGGCGCGGGTCCCTCGCGCGCCGGGCCCGCTCGGACGCTACGCGCCGAGGGCGGCGCGGACTTCGCGCGCCGGGCCTGTGCCGCCGTGCCTGTAGCGGGAGGCCCGGAAATGTTTCTTGCCCCGTGTCTCTTGGGGTCGGGCGAGAAATCGGGAGAAACTGCCCCGGAAAAATCGGGAGAAGGGTGAGGCCCATTGTGTGTCGCGAAGTTTTGCTATACTTTCGGTTTGGAGAAACGGTCGCAATGAATTGCGACCCTCCAGCGCCTGACGTCAAGGACACGACAGGAAATTGCTGAACAGGGTGAAACCAAAGCTCAAGGAAGTCTGTGAGGGTACGGAAATGATGGTCGATGTGAACATGCGCGTTCTGACGCTTCTCGTGATGCTGGCCTGCGCGGCGGGGGCGGCGTCTTCCGCCCCGGTATGCACGGCCGCCCAGTCCGGCACGTGTGCGGTGATGTCCGCCGAGGAGCTGGGGGCCTTCGTCGAGGGGTATCGAACCAATCCCTGCCCGGAGAAGATCGCCGCCATGATCAGGTCGGCGGCAGCCGTCTGCGACAAGAGGCCCAGCGCCCTGGCTCCGGTGGCGGGGTTCCTTGGCCGCGTGTTCCGCGACAACGAGGGCCGCGCATCCGAATGGAGGAAGGAGGTGGCCCGTCTTGACAAGGGCGCGTTCCGCTCGGTGCTGGAACACGAGCTGAACGGGAGATCCCTGCTTCCAGAATCCGGCGCCTTGCCGCCTCATCTGCTGGACTACTGCTGGGGCGCCTACTCTGCGTCTGGGGACCTCAAGTATGTGGACCAGGTTGTGGACACGGCCTTTTCCGCGCCGCAGAAGGGGAAGGCGAACGTCGGGATCTATGCGGCGCGATGGTCCGTATGCAGCATCGCCGGCCGGGATCCAGCCGTCAGAAAGCGCCTGAACGAGCGGCTGCGGAAGGCGGATGACAAGTTGCTCCATGCGTTCTTCGAGCATTCAAAGCCAGGAGACTTGAAGTCTATCTGCGAGCCGGACGTGGCGGCACGCGCAGTACCCGCGCCGCCCAACGGCCCGGCGCGCGAAGCACCCGCGCCGCCCTCGGCGCGTGGCGTCCGAGCGGGGCCATAGACGGACGGCGGCGCGTGGCGTCTTTTTATGGTAGACTATACGCAATCATTTCAACGAAAGGCCGCCGTTCAGACTATGAAACAGGACATGATCGTACTTCTTGACCTCGGGTCGACGCAGAACACCGTGCTGGCCCGCGCCATCCGCGCGCTGGGCGTCTACTCGGAGATCCACCCCCACGACATCACGCCCGCGCAGCTCAGGGCGCTGCCGAACGTGAAGGGCATCGTGCTCTTCGGCGGCGAGAATCGCTGTGTGGACGGTGTGGACGTGGACGTCGATCCGGCGCTCTACGACCTCGGACTCCCCGTCTTCGCGATCGACCATCCTGCGGCGAAGTGCGAGAACCTTCCGACGATGCCGGACGAGGCGTGGCTGCGGAAATGGCTGTTCGAGACGTGCCATGCCGAGGCCAACTGGAACATGAAGAACTTCATCGCCGACCAGATCGAGCGCGTGCGTGCGCAGGTCGGGAAGGGCAAGGTGCTGCTCGCGCTCTCCGGCGGCGTCGACTCGTCCGTCGTCGCGGCGCTCCTCGTCAAGGCCGTCGGGAAGCAGCTCACGTGCGTCCACGTCAACCACGGCCTCATGCGGAAGGACGAGAGCGAGCTGGTCTGCAAGGTGTTCGGCGCGCACCTGGGCGCGAACCTCGTCTACTGCGACTGCACGGACCGCTTCCTCGACAAGCTCGCGGGCGTGGCGGACCCCGAGGCGAAGCGCAAGATCATCGGAAGCGAGTTCATCCGCGTCTTCGAGGAGGAGGCGCGCAAGCTCGACGGCATCGCGTTTCTCGGTCAGGGCACGATCTACCCCGACATCGTGGAGAGCGGCACGAAGACCGCGAAGATGGTGAAGAGCCACCACAACGTGGGCGGCCTGCCGCCGGACCTCCAGTTCAAGCTCGTGGAACCGCTGCTGCAGCTCTTCAAGGACGAGGTGCGCGCGTGCGGCGTGGAGCTGGGGCTGCCGCCGGAGATGGTCTACCGCCAGCCGTTCCCGGGACCGGGGCTCGGCGTGCGGTGCCTCGGCGCGATCACGCGCGACCGTCTCGCGGCGCTGCGCGCGTCCGACGCGATCCTCCGCGAGGAGATCGAGAAGGCGGGGCTCAGGATCTGGCAGTACTTCACGGTCATCCCCGACACGCGCGCGACGGGCGTGAAGCACAACGCGCGCGCCTGGGACTGGCCCGTCGTCATCCGCTGCGTGAACACGGTGGACGCGATGACGGCCGAGGTGCCGGAGGTACCGTGGCCCGTCCTGCGGCGGATCACGGACCGCATCCTCGCCGAGGTGCCCGGCGTCTGCCGCGTGTGCTATGAGCTGAGCCCGAAGCCCTGCGCCACCATCGAGTGGGAATAAGCGGAATGGAATCACGTTTTGAGGGAACGCAGATGCCGTGCATCTGCGATCTGCGTTGAGCGTTTAACAATGAGAATGAGAATCGAGGGCTGAAGGAAATGGGATGGTTTGAGAAGAAGGACGAGAAGGCGAAGATCCCGCCGACGAAGGCGCTGTGGCAGGTCTGCCCGCGCTGCCGGCGCTACGTTGCGAAGGAGACCTGGAAGGCGAACAACTGCATCTGCCCGGAATGCAACTACCACGGGCGGCTTGGCGCGCGGGCGCGCATCGCGCAGCTTGCGGACGCGGGCTCGTTCGTCGAGGCGTTCCGCGAGGTGAGCTATTCGGACCACCTCGCCTTCCACGACGCGACGGGCCCCTACAAGGCGAAGATCGACGCGGTGATCGCCAAGAGCGGTGAGACGGAGTCGATCGTGATGGGCGCGGCGGCGCTCGACGGCATTCCCGTGATGCTCGGCGTGATGGACTTCTCGTTCATGGGCGGTTCGCTCGGAACGGGCACGGGCGAACGCATCGCCCGCGCGTGCGAGCAGGCGATCGCCGAACGGCGTCCGCTCATCATCTGCTCCGCCTCCGGCGGTGCGCGCATGCACGAGGGCATCCTTTCGCTCATGCAGATGGCGAAGACCTCGGCGGCGATCGCCCGCGTGAAGGAGGCGGGCCTGCCGTTCATCAGCGTGCTGACCGACCCGACGACGGGCGGCGTGTCGGCGTCCTTCGCGATGCTCGGCGACCTCAATATCACCGAGCCGAAGGCGCTCATCGGCTTCGCCGGGCGGCGCGTGATCGAGAACACGATCCACCAGAAGCTGCCGCCGGACTTCCAGACGGCCGAGTACCTGCTCGCCCACGGCTTCATTGACAAGATCGTGGAGCGCAAGGACCTCAAGGCGTTCATCGCCAAGATGCTGCGCCTCTTCGGTTTCGCCGGAAATTCGCGTTGAAAGGATAAGGCATGGCTACGAAAAAGACAATGGGGACGACAAGGGCGAAGACCATGACGGCGATGGACCATGTGAAGCTGGCGCGCGACCCGAAGCGCCCGCACATCTTCGACTTCATCTCGGGCATCTGCGGCGACTTCGAGGAACTGCACGGCGACCGCCTCGTCAACGACGACCGCGGCCTCGTGTGCGGGTTCGGGACGATCGACGCCTTCCGCTGCCTCGTGATGGGCCACCACAAGGGCGCGTCCGTCGAGGAGAACATGGAGGCCAACTTCGGCATGGCGAATCCGGACGGCTACCGCAAGGCGATGCGCCTTGCGCAGCTCGCGGCGCGCTTCCACCTGCCGATCGTCTCGTTCGTCGACACGCCCGGCGCCTATCCGGGCAAGGAGGCGGAGGAGCGCGGCCAGGCCGAGGCGATCGCGAAGTCCCTTGAATTCTTCTCCCGCCTGAAGACGCCGATTGTCGTCGTCGTGACGGGCGAGGGCGGTTCGGGCGGCGCGCTCGCGATCGCCGTCGGCGACCGCATCCTCATGCTGGAGAACGCCGTCTATTCGGTCATCTCCCCCGAGGGCTGCGCGGGCATCCTGTGGCGCGACGGCGCGAAGGCGCCCGAGGCGGCGGCGGCGCTCAAGATCACGGCGGGCGACCTGAAGAGGCTGGGCGTCATCGACGAGATCGTGAAGGAGCCGGCGGGCGGGGCGCAGAAGGACCACGCCGCGACGGCGCGGGCGGTGAAGAAGGCCGTCGTCGCCGCGTTGAGGGAACTTGTGGACGTGCCAGTGGACGAACTCGTCGAGCGGCGCTACGCGAAGCTGCGCGCGATGGGGAACTTCTACTGACGGGCATCTCGGCATCGAAAGGAGCAACCGCATGGACAGAAGGACATTCGTGAAGGGCGCGGCGCTCGCCGCGCTCACCGCGCCGTTCGCGCGTTCCGCCTCCGCCTCGGCGGCCCCGTCCGCCGGCGGCGGCGTCGCCTATTCCCGCACGCTGCCCGTGAAGCACGAGGTGGACGTCTTCGTGGCGGGGGGCGGCCCCGCCGGCGTGGCGGCGGCCGTGAGCGCGGCACGCCACGGCGCGAAGGTCTTCCTCGCCGAGGGGCACACCTGCCTCGGCGGCATGTCCACCGCCGGGCGCGTGATGGTGTTCATGACGACGAGCGACGGCGTGCGCACGCTCGACGCGGGCTTCGGGGCGCGGGTGCGCGCGCGCCTGAAGAAGGAGGCGCGCCTCAAGGGACACGCGAACGACCTGGAGGCCTTCAAGCGCGTCTACGACGCGGAGATGGCGGAGGCGGGCGCGGGGTTCAGTTTCTACACGCGCGTGGCGGACGTCGTCACGGAGGGCGGCGCGATCCAGTACGTCGTCTGCGCCTCGCCGAGCGGCATGTGGGCCGTGAAGGCGAAGGTCTACATCGACTGCACGGGCAACGGCGACCTCGCCGCATGGGCCGGGGCGGACTGGAAGAAGGGCGACGCGAAGGGGCACATGATGCCCGGCACGCTCGTCTCCTACTGGAGCGACCTCGACTGGGCGGCGTGGGACCGGGACCGGCCCAAGCCGTTCCCCGGCTCGGGCCAGCCGTTCGGCGCCTACCTCCCGGAGGCGAACCGCGACGGCGTCCTCTCCGTCCCCGACCTCCACTTCTCCGGCATCTTCCGCCAGGACGGCGGCCTCGGCCTCGCGAACATGGGCCACTGCTTCGACGTGGACGGTACGGACGAGGTGTCGCTTACGAAGGCGCTCGTCGAGGGGCGCCGCAGCATGGTCGAATACGAGCGCTACCTCCACGACTACCTCCGGCACGGCATGGAGAAGGCGCGGCTCCTCGCGACGGGCGAGCTGCTCGGCGTCCGCGAGACGCGCCGCATCACGGGCGACTACGTGCTGTCGCTCGCCGACTACCTCGCGCGGGCGTCGTTCCCGGACGAGATTGGACGCTATTCCTACCCGATCGACATCCATCCCTCCAGCGCCGACCCGAAGGCGATGGCGGAGCACGTGAAGCAGTTCAACGCGCAGTACCGCTACCGGCGCGGCGAAAGCTACGGCATCCCCTACCGCATCCTCACGCCGAAGGGGATCGCGAACCTGCTCGTCGCGGGCCGCTGCGTCTCCTCGGACGAGATGGTGCAGGCGTCGATCCGCGTGATTCCCGCGTGCTACATCACGGGACAGGCCGCCGGCGTGGCGGCGGCGCTCGCCGCCGACCGGGCGCTCTCCGTCCACGACGTTCCCGTGAAGGACCTCCAGGCGAAGCTCCGCGCATACGGGGCCTATCTGCCGCAGGCGTAAGCGCGTCATGGCCCGGCGCCTCCTCCACTACGCGATCCTCGCCGCCGTCCTCCTGGGCCTCCCGGCGTTCTGCGCGTGGCTCGGGGCGGACGCGCGGATTTGGGACGGCGTGCGGAGCTTTCCGCCCCGCACGGAGTTCCTGCTCCACGACTGGAAGCGAGAATGCCCGTTCTCCTGGTGGTGGTGGGGCGGCTATGCCGCGTTCGTCGTCCTCTGCACGTTCGCGTTCGTGTGGCGTGCCCTCCGCGCCGCGTGGGGAGGACGTCGTGCGGCGGGACGGGTGCCCGCCGGCGGCGTCTTTCCGTGGTGGGGATGGTTGGGCGTGGGGATCATCGCCGTCTTCTGGACGCTCTCGTGGAGCCGTATCCCCGCGCTTGCGCGCATTCAGCCCCACCTTTCCTACATGCCGCTCTGGGCGGGCTACATCCTCGTGGTGAACGCCCTCTGCGTGCGGCGCAGCGGGGCCTCGCCGCTGACGCGCCACCCGCGCGCGTATGCGCTCCTCTTCCCCGTGAGCGCGCTCTTCTGGTGGTTCTTCGAGTACCTGAACCGCTACGTGTGGAACTGGTTCTACGAGGGCGTTTCCCACATGAGTGGGCTGGAGTATGCGCTCTACGCGACGGTCTGCTTTTCGAGCGTGCTGCCGGCGGTGGTGGCGACGGCGGCGTGGCTCCATACATTCCCCGCCTTCCGCGACGCGGCCTACGACGGCATGGCGAAGGTCGATCTGCGGCGGCCGGGGTGGTGCGCCTTCCTCGCGGCGGTGGCGGTCGTCGGGCTCGTGGGGATCGTCTACGCGCCGCAGTATACGTACCCGCTCCTCTGGATCTCCCCGGCGACCGTCTTCATCCTCGTGCAGGTCCTCCTGAAGGAGCCGAGCGTCCTCGACCGGGCGCGGACGGGAAACTGGGCGCTTTTCTTCCGGTTCGCGGTGGCGGCGCTCGTCTGCGGCCTCGCGTGGGAGACGTGGAACTGGCACGCGGTCGCGAAGTGGGTCTACGCCGTTCCCTTCGTCCATGCGTTCCAGGTCTGGGAAATGCCGCTCATCGGCTTTGCGGGCTACCTGCCGTTCGGCGTCGAGTGCGCGGCCGTCGCGGCCTGGATCCTCCCGGCGCTCGTCGAGGACGGTCCCCCTCTCGCGCCGCGCGCGTCCTGAATCGCCCCTGCGGCCCGAAACGCGCGCGGTCTTCCTTTCGTCTTGCGCTTCGGCCGAAACTCCTGTAAACTAGCGGCATTACTCGGCGGGGGCACCTCTGGGCGCGCTCGTGGAGGTCTTGCATGAAAGTCAACGTTCGTCGTCTTGTCCTTGCCCTGTCCGTCGCCTGCGGGCTTTTCTGCGCGCACGGCCGGCCGGTTTGCGCGGAGGGGATCTGCTACCCCTCCGAGGAGGCGGCGCGCGCCGCCGGCGTTTCGGACGCGGCGCTCGCGCGCGCCGCGCGGGAGGAACGCGCCACGACGCCCGCCCCGCGCGTCGCGATGGGGTACATGGACAAGGAGGCGTTCTGCGCGTTTCTCGCCGACACGGATTCGCCCGCCGCGCCGTTCGCGGGTCACTCGCCCATCGTGATTCTCCTTATGATCCTCATGGGCGGGCTCGTCGCGAACCTCACGCCCTGCGTGCTGCCGCTCGTCCCCGTGAACCTCGTCCTCGTCGGGCGCGGCTGGCGGCGGGGCCTCGCCTACGGGCTCGGCATCGCGCTCGCCTACGGCGCGCTCGGCGTCGCGGCGGCCTTCGGGGGGCTCGCCTTCGGCACGATCCAGTCGAGCCCGTGGTTCAACGCCTTCGTCGCCGCCGTCTTCACCGTTCTCGGCCTTGCGATGAGCGAGGTGTTCTTCATCGACTTCACGAAGTACCGCGCGCGGGCGGCGGGCGGCGCGCGCGCGCGCGGCCTCGGCGGCGTCTTCCTGCTAGGCGTCGGCGCGGCCGTCCTCGCGGGCGCGTGCGTCGAGCCGATCCTCCTCGCGACGCTCGTCCTGACGGCGAAGTGGTTCGCGGCGGGGAACGTCTGGGCGGCCGCGCTGCCGTTCGTCCTCGGCCTTGGCATGGGCCTCCCCTGGCCGTTCGCCGCCGCAGGTCTTTCCGTCCTCCCGAAGCCCGGCGCGTGGATGCGCTGGGTGAACCGCGTTTTCGCGCTCGTCCTCTTCGCCATGGCGTTCTGGTACGGACGCCTCGCGTGGACGGGCTTTCGCGGGACGGCGGCGGACGAGGCGGCGCCGTCGGACGCCCGTCTCGCATCGACGCCCGAGACCTGGGAGGCCGTCTTCGCCGCAGCGCGGGCGAAGGGCCGCCCCATCCTCGTCGACGTGTGGGCCTCGTGGTGCAAGAACTGCCGCGCGATGGAGACGACGACCTTCCGCGCGCCGCAGGTCGCGGCGGCGCTGGCGCAGTTCACGGTCGTGCGCCTGCAGGCGGAAGACCCCGCCGCGTTCCACAAGCTGAAGGACTTCGCGGGCCTTGGCATCAAGGGCTTCCCCGCCTTTGTCGTCTTCCCGCACGAGCCGTCGGAAAGGGAGCCATGAAGAAGATGGACAGGCCGCATACATTCACGGCGCCGAGGCCGGGCGCGCGGATGGCCGAAGCCGCCCTGCAGGTCCTGCGCTGGCTGATCGGGTGGCACTTCCTCTACGAGGGGGTCTGGAAGCTCTTTCAGGCGAAGGGCTGGAGCTGCCTGTCCTACCTGGACGGCGCGCAGGGGCCGCTGGCGGGGCTCTTCACGTGGATGGCGGGGCAGGGGTGGCTCGTCGCGTTCGGCGACCAGGCGGTCATGTGGGGGCTTGTCCTGATCGGCCTCGCGCTCATCACCGGCGTCTTCGCGCGCGCGGCGGCCGTCTTCGGCATGCTGCTGATGGCGATGTTCTACTGCGCGCAGCCGCCCGAGCCCTTTGCGGCGGCGGTCTCGGGCGCGGACGGGCGTTTCCTCCTCCTGGAGCGCAACGCGCTTGAGGCGCTGGGGCTTCTCCTTGTGGCGGTGATGCCGTGCAGGCCCCGCCTCCTCCGCACGCTTCTCCCCGGCGCGCTTGTCCTCGCGCTTTTTGCGGGGCTTTGCTGGCGGCAGAAGCGGGTGAACGGCTTCGAGCCGGTCGCGGCCGTCACGTCCGCGACGGTCAAGGTCCACGAGTTCACCGCGCTTGCTGCCCTGAAGGCCCCGTTCGCGGAACGGACGGAGCTTGCGGGCGTGCGCCTCTCGCCGCTCGCCCTCGGCGGCGACTTCATGGCCGGCCACGCCCATGCGCGCGACCTCATCTGGACGGACGAGTTCATGCGGCGCTACCACGCGGCCGGCACGCTGGAGCGCACGGTGCGCTACTGCTCGCTCTGCGGCATCGACGCCGTCTTCGCCGAGCCCGCGTTCTGCGCGCGCATCTGCGCGGCGGCGAAGGAGGTCGGCGGCGAAATGAAGTTCTTCGCGGACTGCGCGACGGAAGCGGACGCGGCGCACGCGCGCGCGGGGGGCGCGGCGGGCGTCTACCTGCGCCCCGAGCGGGCGGACGCCCTCGCGAAGGCGGGCGACGCGGCGGGCGCGCGGGCGCTTGTCGCGGCGCTGCGCAAGACGGGTCTCCCCGTCGGCATCGGCGCGGAGGACGTGGCGACGGTGAAGTTCTTCGCCGACAACGGCCTCGCGCCCGACTTCTGGGCGCTCGCGTTCCATTCGCTCGACTACCCGGCGGCGACGATGAAGCCGCGCTGCAACAACATCTGGTGCGAAGACCCGAAGGCCGCCGCCGCCTACATGAAGACGCGGCCGGAGCCCTGGGTGGCCATCCGCTGCCTTGCCGGCGGCGCGCTCGACCCCGCCGGGGCCTATCGCTTCGCGCGCGCGCACGGCGCGGCGGTCGCGGCGATCGATCTGCTGGACTTCCGCGTCGTCGAGACGGTGAACGGTGTGGCGAAGAAGGAGGCGAAATGAAGAACGTCCTCGAAAAGCTCGTCCGGCCTTCGGACGGGATGCGCGCGTGCGCCGTCCTGGCCGTGCGCCTCGCGCTGGGATGGAAGCTCGCGTATCTGGGCGTCTGGGCGCTGACGTCGGCCTGGCCGTTCTCCTGGTTCGGGCGCTTCCGCTGCGCCCGCTGGATCGGCGGCGGCCTCTTCCGCACGCTCGCCGATTCGGCGGCGATGGGCGCCGTGGACGCCGTCTTCGCCTGGGGGCTCCTCCTTTCGGGCGCGCTTTTGATGGCGGGACGCCTCGTGAAGCCAGCGGCGCTCTTCGGCATCTTCTACCTCTCGCTCATGTACGTCCTCAATCCGCCCCACTTCGGCCACACGGGCGAGAGCCATTTCCTGTTCGTCGACCGCAACCTCGTGGAGGCGGCGATGCTGTTCTTCGTGTTCGCGTGGAACGGCGCGCCGCCGGCGCGCGCGGAAGAAGAAGCGGGAAGGGAGGCGGCGGAATGAAGGCGAAGACGGTAACCCGACGGGACGTGCTCGCGGGCGGCGCGTCGCTCCTCGCGCTCGCCGGCGCCGCGGCGTACACGAAGGCCATCCGCTCGGCGGACGTCGTGCGCGCGACGGGGCCGGCCGTGCCGGCGTTCGACCCGAAGCGCGACCTCGCCGGGCTCGCGAAGCCAATGGACGCATGCGGCAGGATCGGCAAGGTGAAGCTCTCGCGCCTCACGCTGGGCGGCAACATGATCGGCGGCTGGGCGCACAGCCGCGACCTGTCGTTCTACGGCAAGCTCGTGAAGGCCTATTTCACCGACGAGCGCGTGTTCCGCAACTTCCGCATGGCGGAGGCGTGCGGCGTCAACACGATCCTCACGAACCCGGCGCTCATGCGCGTCATCAACCGCTACTGGCGCGAGGAGGGCGGCCGGATCCAGTTCATTTCGGACTGCGGGCATCCGAAGGGCGTGGTCGCGGGCGCGCAGGCGAGCGTTGAGAACGGCGCAAGCCTCGTCTACATGCACGGCTTCCATTCCGACGTCGCGGCGCAGAAGGGCGACTGGAAGTCCTTCCGCACGTATCTCGACGAGGCGCGGAAGCTCGGCGTGCCGGTCGGCATCGGCTGCCACAGCCTTGCCACCGCGAAGTTCTGCGTCGCGCACGACCTGCTCCCCGACTTCTGGATGAAGACCGTCCACCGCATCGACTACCCGACGGCGCACCTCGGCGAGGACAGGCGCAAGAAGGACCCCCACGGCCTGGGCGTCTGCGACAACCGCTTCGTCGACACGGGCCGCGAGGAGGTCTTCGCCTTCATGGCGTCGCGCCCCGAGCCGTGGATTGCCTTCAAGGTGCTGGGCGCGGGCATCGAGCATCCCCGCACGGCGTTCCCGACGACCTACATGGGCGGCGCGGACTTCCTCTGCGTGGGGATGTACGACTACCAGATCGTCGAGGACGTCAACATCGCCAACGCATTCTTCGCGCACGGGCTCCCCAGGCGGAAGAGGCCGTGGCACGGCTGACGGGCGGGACGGCCGGCGTCAGGCCTGTCCGGGCCTGAAGTCGTCGAGGGGGAACGTCCAGGCGGGGCGCGTGCGGAAGGGCTTCTTGAACGCCTTCGTCAGGACTCCCTTCTCCTCCAGATGGCAATAGCAGGCGACGTCGCAGGCGCGCCCGCAGATCGAGCACTGGTAGGCGTGCTGCGCGGGCGGGTAGAAGTAGATGGCGTCCATGATCTTCCGCGCCGTCTCGGGCGTGGTCTTCGCCTTTCCGGCGATGATGTCGAGGCGGTCGGGGAAGTCCTTTTCGGGGAAGGCGTCGGGCGGCATGAAGGGGTTCTTCGTGCCGTTCGCGCCGTTATAGTAGGTCGCGCACTGCCAGTCGTCGCGGCGGCCCGTCGTCGCGTCGATCGCGTGCCCCGGGCAGCCGCGCGCGCACGCGCCGCAGCGGTCGCAGAGGTGTGGCGCCGGAACCGGATCGACGGGCAGCTCCGCGTCCGTCAGAATGAACGAGATGCGCTGCATCGGGCCGAACGGATCGGTGAGAAGCGCGCCGTGGAAGCCTTTTTCGCCGACGCCGCAGGCGACGGCCGCGTCGACGAAGTTCATCTGGCGCTCCTGGGGGCGGTTGCGCGTGATCGACGCATGGGCGACCTCGGGGTTCATGCCGTCCGGCTCCGCCATGATCGTCTGGTGGCGGCGCTGCGGGACGGCCGTGAACCCCTCCGCTTCGAGGCGGTTCGCGAGGCGCACGAGTGCGACGGGCATCACCGTCTCCTCCATGTTCTCGACGCTCATCGTCGTGTACTGGTAGTAGGTCGTCCCCTCCTCCGTCCCGCGGTAGCTGCCGCGCAGGCAGCGGAAGACGAAGCAGATGACGCGCTTGACCCCGGGATAGATCGCGAAAACCGGGTCGTCCGCCGCGAAGCGGTCGGCGGGTGCGACGCCCATGAGGTCCGCGCCGCAGGCCTGGGCGAGCGCCCAGAGGTCGTGTTTGAGGCTTTCCATGGCTAGAGGGCCCTCCCCGTCAGGTGTTCGTGGCAGGCGATGTCGCAGGCGCGGCCGCAGAGGCAGGCCTGGTAGCCCCACTGCGTGCGCGGCAGGGTGTAGCCGCGCGCCGTTCCGTAGTGCTTCCAGCAGGCCCAGGTGTCGAGGCCCCGCGCGGGGTCGATGCAGCGCGCCTCGCACGCCGCCGCGCAGGCCGCGCAACCCGCGCAGAGGTCGCCCGCAAAGGGCGCGTTCGTCTCAAGCGGCGCGTCCGTCACGATGAAGGCGTAGCGCATGAAGGGGCCGTAGTGCGCGTTGATGACGCGCCCCGCGCGTCCGGGCATGCCGATGCCGCACGCGCGCGCCGCAAGGCCGAAGTCGATCATGATGTCGGGCGCGGGCTTGCCCGGCTCGACGGGTTCGGCGTGCTGCAGCTCGTAGACGCCGATGGTCTCGGGGTTCGCCGTCTTGTCGCCCTTGACGCGCAGGTTCGGGGTCGTGCGCTGCAGGCAGGCGTCGTAGCCCGCGTCCTCGATGAGGGAGGCCATGCGGAAGAGGAAGATCTCGAACATCTCCTCGTCGATGGCCTTCACGCCCACCGTCGTGTAGGCGTAGAACTGGTTGCCCGTCTTCATCGCCTTGTAGAGGCCGCGCGGCACGGGGATGCCGAAGCCGACGATGCACTGCGCCTTCGGGCAGATGAGCTTCGGGTCGCGGCGCGGGTCGGCGTCCGCGAAGAGGGCGAGGTCGCCCACGCCGAACATGGCCGCGCCCTGCTCGCGCGCCGCCGCCTCCAGGATCTCTCTCGTCACCATGGCGTCTCCTCTCCTCTAGCGGTCCATCTTCCAGGGCCGGGCGCGGGTGCGCAGGGGGTTCTTGAAGCGGTTGTGCAGGCAGCCGCCCGGCTTCTCCAGCATCGCGACGCACGCGCGGATGCAGCCGCCGCACTTCGCCATGTTGTAGCCCACCCATGTCGGGAAGTACTTCTGCAGGGCGCCGTAGACCTTCATGATCTCCTTCTCGCTTGCCGCGCACTTCCCCTCCATGAGGTCGAGGTTGCCGTTCTCGTTCCTGTCCCACACCTCCTTCGGCACGAAGGGGTTGAAGTGGCGCCCCGCGTGCGTGTAGAACGCATAGCACTTCCACATGTCGATGTCGCCCCACTCCATCGTGTAGTCGCCGATCGAGGCGGTACACCGCCTGCCGCTCCCGATCTCGGGGATGCAGTGGCCGGGGCACTCGCGCACGCACGCGCCGCATTTCCGGCAGAGGGGCTTGCCGCGGTAGATTTCGTCGTAGACGTCGAATTCGCCGTCCGTGAAGAGGAAGGCGACGCGCTGGAGGGGGCCGAACTGCGGGGTGAGGAGCATCTTCGACCAGCCGATTTCCCCGAGCCCGCACGCGACGGCGCAGATGCGGAACTGGAACTGGAGGTCCGGCGGCACGTTCTCCCCGGGGCGCGTCGCGCGCGTGAACTCCACGCTGCGGTGGTGCGCCGTCGCGTCCTTGGCGTTCTCCATCACCTCGATCTGCTCTTCGGGCGAGAGCGTCGCGCCCACGGAGCCGTCCATGTCGGAGACGCAGCCGCGCGCGCCCGTGTTGCGGTAGACGAACGCCTCGTAGCCCTCGTCCTCGATGGCCTTCCCGACATGGTAGAGCGTCGCCGGCGCGAGGATCTCGTTGATGCCGCCGTAGGCCATCGACGGATACTGGTAGAACTGCGTGCCCTCCTCGATGCCGCGCTGGACGCCGCGCGGGATGCGGAAGGCGAAGCCCACGATGGACTTGACGCCGGGGAAGAGGAGGCCGGGGTTCATCTCGGGCGGCGCGTTGCGCATCCGCTCGACGGGGGCGATGCCGCAGAGGTCGGCGCCGGCCTTTGCGGCGACATCCTTGATTTTCTGTGCGCTGAGCATGGTGTGTCGGGGGTTCGTGGTTAGCGGAAGAGGGCGGCGTGGTTGGGCTCCAGAAGCTCGCGGATGTCGCCGAGGTGGGAGCCTGTCGCGTAGGAGGCGAGGACGCGCGCGGGGTGTGCGTGGACGCGCGTCGCGAGCTTCATCGCCGTACACAGGCCCGCGTAGCGCGCGACGTCGGCGGGGGCGATCCAGTTCGTCCGCGCGTGCCAGAGGGCGCGGTGCTCGGGTGCCGCGAGCCACGTCCAGCACGTGCCGCGGAAGGCGTAGCCGTTGTCGGCGGCGGCGAGCTCCGCCTCGTGCGCGACGAGGTTGTCGTGGAATGTGCGGGACGGGCAGTTGTTGAGGCAGCCCGAGTTCGCGAGCAGGAAGAGCGTCTTGCCGTGCGCCGCGCACCAGGCGTGGCGCGCGCGCACGGCGTCGAGGTCGCGGTTGAGCTCGCGCTTGAGGTAGTAGCCGTCGAAGACGTCGGCGAGGTAGTCCATCGCCTCCTCCGTCCCGATTTCCATGTTGACGGAGGCGCGCGTCTTGATGCGGGGGGCGTTGTCCTTGACGAACTTCGCGATGAGCGGCGAGGTCGTCGTCACGCTCGCGAGCGCGTCGCCGAAACGCTCGATCGTCTCACCGACTTCGGCGAAGAAGGCGCGCGCGAGCGCGCGGCCGCCGTAACAGTTCGCGTTGAGGAGAAGGTTGAGCGGGATGCCTGCGTCGGCGATCTCGGCGAGATCGTCGAGCTGACGCGCGACGTCCGAGACGGCGGCACGGCCGCTCGGCATCGCGCCGTAGGCGAAATAGACCTCGTAGAGGCGGTCGCGCCGCGCAAGGAGCGCGGGGATCCAGGCCGCATTCGGCTGGTAGCCGACGCAGAAGCGCATCGGCGGCTGCGCGCCGTCGCCGTCCGCCTTCGCGTCGATATGCCCGTTCTCCTCCACGCCACCATTGTAGCAGAGGCCGCCGCGCCGGGCATGACACGGACGCGCATTATCTCATGCACAAATGCGAAGCGCCGCCGTGCCGGGCGAGGTAGGCGTCGATGCCGGCGGCGGCGCGGCGTCCCTCGCCCATCGCGAGGATCACGGTCGCCGCGCCGAGGACGATGTCGCCGCCCGCGAAGACGCCGGGGATTGACGTCATGTTCGTCTCGGGGTCGACGACGATGTTGCCGCGCCCGTTGACCTCCAGACCCTCCGTCGTCGCGGGGATGAGCGGGTTCGAGGCGTTGCCGACGGCGACGACGACGGTGTCGACGTCGAGCGTGAACTCGCTCCCCGGGACCGCGACGGGGCTGCGGCGCCCGGAGGCGTCCGGCTCGCCGAGTTCGTACTTGAGGCATTCAATGCCCGTGACAAAGCCCTTGTCGTCGCCGAGGATGCGCTTCGCGTTTTCGAGGAGGTGGAATTCGACGCCCTCCTCCTTCGCGTGGTGGACCTCCTCGCGGCGGGCGGGCATTTCGGCCTCGCTGCGGCGGTAGATGAGGTAGACCTTCTCCGCGCCGAGCCGGAGGGCCATGCGCGCGGCGTCCATCGCGACGTTGCCGCCGCCGAGGACGGCGACCCTCTTCCCGTGCCAGAAGGGCGTGTCGGCCTCGCCCTCGCGGTACGCCTTCATGAGGTTCGCGCGCGTGAGGTACTCGTTCGCCGAGAAGACGCCGTTCAGGTTCTCGCCCTCGATGCCCATGAACTTCGGCAGGCCCGCGCCCGTGCCGACGAAGACGGCATCGAAGCCGTCCTTTTCCATCAGGTCCCGCAGCGTGCGCGTGTGGCCGACGACGAAGTTCGTCTCGATCTTGACGCCGATCTTCTCCAGCCCTTCGATCTCGTGCTGGACAATGGCCTTCGGGAGACGGAATTCGGGGATGCCGTAGACGAGGACGCCGCCGCACTTGTGGAACGCCTCGAAGAGCGTGACGTCGTGCCCGGCCTTCGCGCAGTCAGCCGCGCAGGTGATGGCGGCCGGGCCCGAGCCGATGACGGCGACGCGCTTCCCGGTCTTCGGGGCGCAGGCGACCGGCTCCTCCGCGCCCGTCTCGCGCGCGAGGTCGGCGCAGAAGCGCTCGACGCGGCCGATCGCGACGGCCTTGTCCACGCTCTTGAGGAGCTTGCCCATCGTGCAGAACTTCTGGCACTGCTTCTCCTGGGGGCAGACACGCCCGCACACCGCCGGGAGGAGGGACGTTTCCTTGATGACCCTGAGCGCGCCCGCGAAGTCCCCGGCGGCCGCCTTCGCGAGGAAGCCGGGGATGTCGATCGCGACGGGGCAGCCCTGCATGCAGGGCTTTGTCGGGCACTGGAGGCAGCGCGTCGCCTCGCGCCGCGCCATCTCGGCCGTGTAGCCGAGGGCGACCTCGTCCATGTTGCGCGCGCGGGCCGCCGGCGCCTGCTCGGGCATCTCCTGCGGCGGCAGGGCCATTCGTTCTTTCGGCGTCATCTCACTTCACCGCCTTCATCAAGTTGCACACGTGGTCTTTCGCCGCGCGCTCCTGGGCCTTGAAGGCGCCCATGCGCGTGAGCATGAGGTCCCAGTCGACCTGGTGGGCGTCGAACTCGGGGCCGTCGACGCAGACGAACTTCGTCTTGCCGCCGACGGAGACGCGGCAGCCGCCGCACATGCCCGTGCCGTCGATCATGATCGTGTTGAGCGAGGCGGTCGTCTTCACGCCGAAGGGTCGTGTCGCGAGGGCGCAGAACTTCATCATGACGGGCGGGCCGATGGCGATGACCTCGTCGACGCCCCCGGCGGCGCAGAGTTCCTTGAGCGGTTCGGTGACGAGGCCCTTGCGGCCGGAGGAGCCGTCGTCCGTCATGAGGATGAGGTCGTTGCCCGCGATCGCCCGCATCTCCTCCTCCATCACGAAGAGGCTCTTGCTGCGCGCGCCCATGATGATCGTCACCTTGTTGCCGGCCGCCTTGAGCGCCTGGGCGATGGGGTGCATCGGCGCGACGCCGATGCCGCCGCCCACGCAGACGACGTGGCCGGGCGGCTCGCCGTTCGCGCCGCGGATGGACGTGGGCCGGCCGAGCGGACCGAGAAGGGCCGGGAGGCTGTCCCCGGCGTCCAGCTGCGAGAGCTTCAGCGTCGTCGCGCCCACGCTCTGGAAGATGAGCGTGATCGTGCCCGCGCCCGGATCCGCGTCGGCGATGGTGAGGGGGATGCGCTCGCCGAGCTGGTCGTCGACCATGAGGATGACGAACTGGCCGGGCTTGCGCTCCCGGGCGATGAGGGGCGCCTCCACGTCCATGCGGAAGACGTTCTCCGAGAGCTGCTTCTTTTCGATGATTCTGTTCATGTCATCTTTCATTTGAGCGAATTCCAAAAAGTATACCAAAAGCGATATTTCGTGTCAAATGCAATAAAAATCAAAACGATATTGATATTTTACGCAGTTATGATGTGTCCAATGAGGGTGTTTTTTGATGGAGATTGTTAGTATCCTCCCGTTTTGACGCGAATGTCGGCGGCAATGTCCTGGCCTATCCGTACACCTCGTCGTGCGAGCCGATGTTGTGAAGGATGATTTCCTGCTCGGCAATCTCCACGCAGAGGACAATGCGATAGGCATAGTTGATGCTGACCGCCTGCTTTCCCGCAAGTATTCCCGTCAGAGCATGCAGCCGTAATGACGGCGCAAGCGGATTCTCCCTGAGCGTGTCCAATGCCGTTTGGGTTGCACCTTTCAGTTCAGGACGCCTCTTGGCAAAACGTTTGAAAGCGCGGGAGAAATACGGCGTCTGTTTGAGGTCGTACATCGGCTCCGTCCCTATTCGTCTTCGTCGTCGAAAGCCGACATCAAGTCATCTACCGTAGTAGGCGTGGCAAGCCCGGCGCGGCGTTCCGCATCGGACCGGAGGCATCCCTCCACGAATGCCTCGTGCCTCATGCGCCGGAAATCGTCGGCGAAGAGGACGACGTACTTCGGCGTGTTGTTGGCGATGATCCAAACCGGGCCGTCCTTCAGCTGCGCGTTCAACGCGCTCATTCCGCGCCGCTTGACTACCTGTGCGGGCATTGTCGCTATCATTGTTGTTTACTCCTTTTTCTGTTGGTGCTGAAATCGGCACTAATTTTAGCATGTCTGCGGTGCAGAAATCAAGCGTGGAGAATTGCGTCGGCGAAAAGGCGAAAGAGCGAAAGAGGGCGTCCACCGCGCCAATTCCGCGCCCCGGATGGGTCCGAGGCGTCCGTTGCCCCTTTTCTGCTTGACGCCATGTGCGGGGATGGGGGATAATGTCCGCCGTAAACGACGCCTCATGGCTTCATCTGATGCGAAAGGAACGTGGAGATGGACGGGAACTGCTTGATCGGCCTTCAGTGCGCGCTGCTCGTCGCGGGCTGTGCGTGCGGGGTGGCGTGTGCCGGCGAACTGCCCACGAATACGTGGATCGCCCCCGGCGGCGGAAACTGGGAGGACGCCGCCAACTGGTCGAATCCGGACCTCGTGACGGCGAAGCAGCCGTTTTACGCCGTCTTCACGAACGCGAGCCCGTCGTCCAGCGCGCCGCTCACGATCACGAACACGACTGAGGCCACGGTCGTCTACGGGCTGCGCTACCAGGTCCCGGCAGGTTCGGACGGGGCGTGGAACTATCTGCGCTTCACGGGCGCGGGCGGGAAGGACAACACGGTTCTGTTCACCTACACGCCCCATGAGGGCCTTGGCGACTGCGCGCGCCTCGACGTGCCCGGCGGGTCGACGGTGTGGCTGGACGGCAGGGTGGGGCGGAAGAGCGGCGCCCTGGAGAAGACGGGAAGCGGCATGCTCGGCTTCCGCAGCCGGTCGCCCTCGACCATCCAGCTGCGCATCGTCAACGGGTTTGCCGAGCCGTTCACGCAGCAGGCGCTGGCCACGGCCGACGTCGTGCTGGACGCCGACGGGCGCTTCCGCCCTCAGGCCGACTGCCAGGTCGGCACGCTGAAGATGCGGAATCCCGGCCGCTGCGTGAACCTGAACGGGCACACGCTCATGCTCGGGCGGCAGGGAAGCACGCTCGTCTACGACGCGAACGTCTTCACGAACACGGGTGCGCTCGTCTCGCAGAACGGCGGCGTCGTGACGTTCGAGGCGGAACAGGAGGGGGCCGCCGACCTTGCCCTGCGGAACGGCGACATCCGCTTCGGCGCGCCGCGCGGCGGGTTCTATTCCTTCGACGACCCCGCGCGCCCGTGGGCGAACACGCGCGGCACGCTCCCGGACCTCGTTGTCGGGAAGGGCGCGCCCGTGGTCGTGGAGGACGCCGAACGCGGCCGCGTCCTCTACCTCGACGGGCAGAGCGCGCTCGCGGGGCCGGGCGCGGACGGCGCGCTCGACGGGATGCCGCTTGGCGATGCCGCCTACACGGTGGCGTTCTGGATGAAGAAGGACGCCGCCTGCACGAGCAACGGCGGCCTCCTCTTCTGGGGCGAATGGGCGGCGCACAGGCGCTGCACCGTCCTGCGCGTGGGGCAGGACAAGGCGGGGCGCGCGTTTATGCTGTCGCACTACGGCATGGACATGGAGGTGACGGCGGCGGAGGCCTTCGCCGCCCTTGACGGCGCCTGGCACCACGTCGCGATCCAGCATGCCGCCAACGGGAAGACGGACGCACTCTACGTGGACGGCCAGAAGGTCCAGACGAAGGTCTTCGCGGATACGAACGACATCCAGTCCGGACCCTTCAACCTCGGCTGGGGGCAGACAGGCGGCTTCGCGGGCTGGATCGACGACTTCACGGTCGTCCACGCGGCGGTGGAGCCGCGCGCGCTGATGGCCGGCCGCGCGGCCCCGTCCTTTGCGCACGCGCCCGTCGTCGCGAGCGAGACGAGCGGCGTCCTGTGGCATGACGGCCTCCAGCCGCTTGCGGGGCTCGCGGGCGCGGGCGTGTCGGGCGCGGTGGCGCTCGACGGCGACCTCCCGCTCGTCGGGACGGGGGCGCCGACGTCATTCGTGTGGCGGGCGGAGCTCGTCGGAACGGGCGACGTGGTGAAGACGGGGGCGCGCTTCCGCCAGGTGCTGGAGGGCCCGCAGTCCTTCGCGGGCGCGCTGCGCGTGGAGGCGGGCGAGCTGGAGGTGCGCCCCGCCGTGGCCACGCGGCAGGTCGCCGGGCTTGTGGCGGAATGGCGGTTCGACGATGCGTCGGATCCGGGCCGCGACTCCTCCGGCAACGGCTTTGCGCTCGTGCCCCGCAACGGCGCGCGCGTGGTGGAGGACGAGGCGCGCGGCACGGTGCTCGCGCTCGACGCGGCGCAGAAGGCCTACCTTGTCACGACGGGCGCGCCGTACCCCGTTGCCTTCCCGTCCGGCGCGCAGCCCTACACGGTCTCGCTCTGGATCAGGGCCGACGCGGGACGGACGGCGAACGACTCGGTGTGGTTCTGGGGGAACAACGGCGAGGCGGACCGGGGGGTCATGACGGCGGAGTACCTGCGCCTCAACGGCGCCTCGGGCGCGGTGGCCTCGAACTGGGGCAACAACAAGAACCTCTGCCCGGGCACCGACTTCCACGACGGCGCGTGGCACCATCTCGCGAAGGTCTTTGACGGGAGGAAGGCCACGTTCTACGTGGACGGTGCGTCCGTGTTGACGTGGGACTGCTCGGGGCTGAACGTCGAGATCGGCGAGGCCCTTCCGCTCTATCTCGGGCATCGGCGGAACGGCAGCGAGCAGACGACGTTCGGCGGGCGGATGGACGACGTGCGCATCTACTCCTACGCGCTCACGGCGGCGGAGGTGGCCGAGGCGCGTGCGGGCGTGCGCCATCTGGACCGCATCGCGCCCGTGGACGCCTCCGGCGCGCTCTCCGCGCTCCCCGAGCCCGTCGCGCGCTGGACGTTCGAGGACGCGGCGGCCCCCTACGCCGCCTCCGGCACGGCCGGCGCGTTCGCGCTCACGCCCGTGGGGGATGTGGCCGTGACGGAGGATGACCAGCGCCCCGGGCGCGTCCTCGACCTTTCCGGGGAGACGATGCGCTACCTGAAGGCGGAGGCGATCCCGGACGGGATGCCCACGGAGGGGTCCTTCACCGTCGCCTTCTGGATGCGCCCGAAGGGGGCCGGCGGCGCAGGGACCTGCTTCTACTACGGCTCGCCCGCCACGGCTTTCCACCTGGTCGGCTACAACGGCGCGGACACGTTCCGCTACACGGCGGCGTTCGGCGGCGACACCTCGGTCATTTCCTTTGTGCCCTACGGCGGCGCGGCGGCGCGGACGTGGACGCACGTGGCGGCGGTCTACGACGCCGCCGCGAAGAGTCGCAGCGTCTACTACGACGGCGTGCGCGTGGGCGTCAGCGGGGGCGTCTCCGTCGGCCCTGTCACGCCCGCGCTCTTCTATCTCGGGCGCAAGCAGAGTTCGGAGACGGATTGGTTCAGGGGCAGATTGGACGACGTGGCCGTGTGGGACTGCGCGCTCACGCCGGAGCAGGTCCGGCGGCTCTGCCGGGAGGAACAACCGCGCGCGGGCAAGCCGCTCGTGCCGCTCGGCACGGCGCTTGCGGTCTCCGCCGGGGCGCGCCTCACGCTGGAGCGCGGGGCGGACGTGGCGGCGGCGAGCCTGGACGGCGCCGGCACGGTGGCGCTCACCGGGGCCTCGCGCCTCGCGCTCGCGCGGGGCGGCACGTTTGACGGGACGTTCGAGGGTCCGGGCGCGCTGACGCTCGCGGGTGGCGCGCTGCGCCGTTCGGACGGCGCGGCGCTGAACGTCCCGCTCGCGCTCGCGGACGGCATCGTCGTCACGGCCGACGCGGCGGGCACGGGCCTTCCCGTCGCCGACACCGCCGCCGCGCTGACCCTCCCCGCGCACGGCACGCTCGCCTTCACGTGCCCGGCGCGCGCGGTGGCGCCCGGGGCGCTCGTCCTCGCGCGCGGCGCACCCCTCGTGGCCCCGGCGGATCTCGACGGCTGGACGTGGCGGGACGCGACGGGCCTGCCCGCCGCCGGCACGGTCATACGCTTCGCCGTGGAGGGCAACACCCTCGTCGCGCACGTCCTGCGCGCCGGCACGCTGCTTCTCGTGCGGTAGGCGCAGACGCGCGGGACCTCATTCAACCTAACTGTCGCAGTTGAAGCCGCCAAAAGGCGGCTTCAGCCTTTATTTGCAGGGGTTTGAGCGTGCGACGCCTTCACCGCTTGGGTGAAACGCGGTTTCGGCGGGATGTCCGCCGCTGGCGCCGCCATGCAAAGGAAAAGTCGTTCGTGCCATGCTTTCAGCTACCAAGAAGAAAGGAAGAACGAACGACATGG
>CAKUCX010000018.1 GCA_934643865.1 uncultured Kiritimatiellota bacterium | reverse complement strand
GCCGCAAGTATCATTAGTTTTTTCATTTTTGTCTTTCCGTTGTTATCTGCACGACACACTATGCATCGCACAAAATCGATTAGAGCGCGGAGGGAATTGTAACGGTCGCCCCCTCTTCTGATGTAGAACGACTGACACAGAACGCTGAGCCAGAAGAAATGACCCTGTCGTTCTGGTTGTACTCTGCGTCCTCATCGGCATCAAGATACCATCCTGCGCCATCCATTGCATCATCCTCTTCCCAATAAGAGAATATCGCTTTTACAGTGCCAAGGCCCTCGACAGTTACCTTGGCAGTAGCACCGCCAGGAGTCAGCAACTGAATGGATGAGTTTACGAATTCGGAATTGGGTTGGATGTCTCCAAAGGTCATCGCTTCCCTATTTACGCCTACGGGAACAAAGGTGTTGCAGACATAGTTGAAGCCTGGCTCGAATCCCTTGTTCTGGTAGCCGACACGGGATGGAGCGGCTTTAACCTCCGTAAACATAAAGAGACGCCCCTCCGACAAGTGAAGCGGATGTGCAGAGAATAGCAGAGTGAAAGGATGTTGATTGCCATACGGTCAACTGACTATGTTATGTTTAGTCTCGCTTATACTGTTGTTTTAGTCATTGCTCTACTTGATTTTTGGTCAAACCTTATGGTAGAATATGCGCCACAAGCATGGAGAACGGAAAATGATTGCAAGATGGCTTGAGCCGCATATAGTCGAATCGATGGCGTTTCGTCGGGTTGTCCACATAACGGGGGCTAGGCAGACCGGCAAAACGACACTCGTCTCGTCCATCAATTTCCCCAAATCCCGCCACTACACGATGGACAATGACAGGATACGGGAGACGGCCATATCCGACCCGATAGAGTTCACCCGCAGGGGGGATGGCGAGGTGATGCTTCTTGACGAAGTGCAGAAGGCTCCTGAACTGCTCAATGCCGTCAAAATCCATGTTGACGAATCAACCGAGCGCGGTCAATATCTGCTAACGGGCAGCGCATCCCTAGAATTTTCCAAGGCGGTATCCGATTCCCTTGCGGGACGAATGCACACCGTTAGGCTGAAAACGCTCTCGCTTGGAGAAATAAACGGCAACAAGCCGCACTTCCTACGCGATGCCGTTAGGCGCGAGTTTGCCACGCCAGCCGCACCCCTGAACAAGAAGGATGTCGTACACACGGCATTTTGCGGCGGCTACCCTGAGGCCATCGACTTGCCGCCGCGCGCGAGAAAAGAGTGGTATCAGGACTACATGGGAACCCTCATAAGGCGAGACATCAAATCGGTTACCGAAATCAGGAAGACCGAGGTTCTCTCCGAAGTGTCGAAATGGCTTCTGTCCAGGTCTTCAAAGTTGTTTGCCGTCGAGGAGCTTTGCACTGCCACGGGCGTGGCGAAGCCAACGACGGACAACTATATCAACGCCCTGTGTGCGCTGTACATATTCGACAGAGTGCCCGCATGGAACAAGACCGACTACGACCGCATTGGCAAGCGAGCCAAGTACTTCGCCTCCGATCCGGGGCTTGTCGCGAACTGCCTGAACTGGAAGGAGGATTCGGCATATTTGGACTCCGACCTTTCCGGCAAACTTGTGGAGACATGGGCTTTCCATCAGTTGAGCGCAACCGCCGATGCCGAAGAGGCTGATTATGAGATTTGCCATTACCGCGACAAGTTGAAACGAGAGATCGACTTCATCGTGACGAACGAGGATGACGAAATGCTCGGCGTAGAGGTCAAGTCCGGTGGCATGGTCGGGCAGGAGGATTTCAAGCACCTAAAATGGTTTGCCGCCAATCTCGCCAAGAAGCCATTTACGGGCATCGTCCTGTACGCCGGGCCGGACATTCTCCGCTTCGGAGAGGGCTTCTACGCCGTGCCGCTCGCCTCGCTCGGCGCGTAAGAGGCTCTACAGCCGCGCTACGGCGCAACGGAAGACCGTCCTCGCAAGGGGCGGTCTTCTGCTTTTCTCTGCACCTGCCCTGCACGGCGGTGAATCCGCCGCGCTGTGTTTACTGGGTCTTTATCTTCGCCTCACGCTGTCGGCTACCAGAACAAGGCGCTCAACGAGAACTTCAACTTCGTTGTCAATACTTTTGTTCCCGTCGGGAAGAACAAAGACGCGATGACGTTTGGCGACATCAAGCCAAATCCCGAGTTCATCAACTCGTCCATCCAGCTCCTCACCTCTGGTGGTGCGACCGCAACCGTTACCGTTGACGGTCTCGGCACCGTTAAGGCGATTTTCTCGTACTGGGACGAGGATGATGCTTCTGATGGAGCCGGTTGGTATCTTGATGCTGACGAAGACGCAGAGTACAACCAGAACAGTCGTGTCATTCCGTTTGGCGATGGCTATCTTGTAAATCGTCCTACATTGGAGACGGGAGCCGCTTTGGTTTATTCTGGCGAGGTCGAGGCTGCGCCAATCACCAAAAATCTCAGCGAGAAATTTAACTTCTTGGGAAATTGCTGTCCCAGAGACATAACTTTTGGCGATTTGACTCCCAACGCTTCATTCGTAAACTCGTCCATCCAGCTCCTCACCTCTGGCGGCGCAACTGCAACTGTCACCGTTGAAGGTCTTGGAACTGTCAAGGCTGTGTTCTCCTACTGGGAAGAGGACGATGCTTCCGGCGGCGCAGGTTGGTATCTCGATGCCGATGAGGACGCGGAGTACAACCAGAACAGCCGCATTATTCCGGCTGGCGGCGGCTTCCTTGTGAATCGTCCTATGCTTGAGACGGGTGCCGCCATTACCATTCCTGCTGCGATGTAAATGATTTTGTGCGGTGCATAGTGTGCCGTGCAGATACAACAAAGGGAAAAGACAATGAAAAAACTGATGATTCTCGCAGCAGCTATTGTGGCCACAGTTGCCGCAAATGCCGCTGCCGTATCGTGGAGTTCTGGCACAATAATGTTACCGAGTGGAACACAGGCCAGAAAGGGTGAAGTCACGGCATATCTGTTCAACGTAGAGAAATCCGTGTATGACACTTATGCTGCGATGACCGATGCAACAGCACTTTCCGATGCTATCTATTCGGCATACGGCTCGTCAATTGCATCTGCCGATGCGACGAAGGCGTCCACAGCTAAAGGCGTGGCAAAACTCAGTGATGGCACTGAATACGGTGTGGGTAACTATTATGCAGTTGTTCTCTACACTACAACGCAGGATACCACCGACTATTGGATGGGTAACTATGCAACAGCGGCTGTTGAAGCCACGATGGACGTTGAGGTCTCATTCCTTGCAACCAACCTCGGAGGTACTGGTGGAGCTACCGCTTGGTCTACGGCCGCTGTCCCCGAGCCGACCTCTGGTCTGCTCATGCTCCTTGGCATGGCGGGCTTGGCTCTGCGTCGCTGCCGCGCCTAATTGCTGATCACAGCAACGACAAAGAAGCCGTCCTCGATGCGAGGGCGGCTTCTCTGTATCTTGGCTTTTCGTTGCCTTACGCGCGCTTGCGCTTGAGGGCGAGGCCGGCCATGCCGAGGAGGAGCAGAAGCCCGCTCGTCGGCTCAGGGACGGCAGCTGTGGACCATGCCGTGGCGCCAGCCGTGGGGTTGCCGCCAAGGACGTTCGCCAACTGACCAACGTCAACGTCCTGCGCAGATTCGAGGGTGACAGATCCATAGTTGCCCATCCAGTACGCAGTCTCATTCTCTGTCGTGGTGTAGAGAAGAACAGCATAAACACTGTCACCCGCCGAGTAATCTCCGTAGAGGATGTTGGCGAGACTCTTCGTTGTGGAGGTCTTAGTCGCGGTCGGAGCGGTGCCCTTATATGCAGCGTAGATGTCGTCGGACAACTTGGCTGCATCAGTATATGCCGCATAAGTGGCATATGTAGCGGCATCGACTATAAAGAGCGATGCCGCAACCGTGGCCCTTGCGTTTGCTCCGCTCGGCAACTTGATAGTTCCCGAGTTCCAAGACACGGCGGCTGCGTTTGCCGCGACCGAAGCCACGACTGCCACCGCAAGTATCATCAGTTTCTTCATTGTCTTTTCCCTTTGTTGTATCTGCACGGCACACTACGCACCGCACAAAAATCTGTTAGAGCGCAGGGGGGATTGTGATTGTAGCCTCAGGCTCGCCGCTATCACGCGACACGCAGAATGCCTCACCGGCGACTATTACACGAGAGTTCTGATTGTAAGTGGCAGTATCATCCGCCGCGAAGTACCAACCCGCTCCGCCAACAGGATCATCGCCCGCAGACCAGTAGATGTAAGTTGCCTTTACAGAACCTAGGTTAGGATCATTTACCGTCGCCGTTGCACCACCAGACGTGAGGAACTGGATTGACGAGGAAATGAACTCGCTGTTAGGCGTGATGTCGCCAAGAGTCAGATCAACGGGAGAACAGTTTCCGATATAATTGAACCCAGAATTGAGATTCTTTGTAACAGCCGTGGTTTGGACTTCGCCCGCATAGGTCAGTTCCGCCTCGGGTTCGCCACTATCACGTGATACGCAATATGCATCGCCAAAAGGAACGATGCGGGAGTTCTGATTGTAAGTGGCAGTATCATCCGCCGCGAAGTACCAACCCGCTCCGCCAACAGGATCATCGCCCGCAGACCAGTAGATGTAAGTTGCCTTTACAGAACCTAGGTTAGGATCATTTACCGTCGCCGTTGCACCACCAGACGTGAGGAACTGGATTGACGAGGAAATGAACTCGCTGTTAGGCGTGATGTCGCCAAGAGTCATCTCCGAACGCTCCGTCCCGACAGGGACAAACGTATTAGCCACGTAGTTGAAACCGGAGCTGAGGCCCTTGTTCTGGTAGCCGACTGTGAATGGGCGAGGTGAAACGCCCTAAAACAGAGCGCGGATGGTTTGCCGCTGTGCAGGGCAAGTGCAGAGAAAAGCAGAAGACCGTCCCCTTGCGAGGACGGTCTCCCGTTGAGCTATAGTGCGGCTTTAGAGGCCTATCCTTTGGCAGAAATCTGATGGCATCATGACTTCCAACCCTCGAAAGCCATCAAGGGCGAGCAGATCGCCGTCTCCGCTGCAAATTACTTTCGCCTTGCCGCCAAGAGCGCAGGCGATAATGTCATCATCGTCAGGATCGCGGCAGACGGCTTCTCCAAGTGCGACTGGGCGTACCATCGTCAACTTGCTTTCGAGTATGGATAACGGTCGGCGGTAGTTCACCATCGGGAACTGTTCATGCAGCCTTTCCGCCACCTCGCGGTATTCGGACAAGACGGCTCTCGATGCTACGAGTTGCACTTTCTTTGAGAACGCTGCGCGGACAATCTTCAGCGGTGTTCCGCCGAAGAAGATGGCGCTCATGACTACATTTGTGTCGAGAACCGCCCTCACGCCCTTGCTCTCCTCGTCCGGCGCATTCTGCGAACGTCAGATATTGCGGTTGCGATGTCCCTTGGCGACATGCCCGCCTCCTTCGCCTGACGACGCGACTCCTCGAATGCATCCTCGAACTCGGCGGCGAGTTCCTCTTCCGAAGGAGTTTTCAGCGGCTGCATGATTATCGAACCCTTGTAAACAAGGACTGTAAAAGCCGTGCCGCTCTCCCAGCCGTACATCTGTCGCAGCGCCTCCGGAAGAACAACCTGTCCCTTTGAGGACATCTTTGTAGTCATCACTTTTGTCATGCCGATCCTTTCTTACTTGTAAGACGCCGATATTATAGCATACATCTTACCAGTAAGTCAATGGGCTGTTTGCCGCAATTGTGGTTTCGCAAAACCACACTGGCATTCTCTGCATTTGCCCTGCACGGCGGCGAACCCGCCGCTCCTTGTTTACAGGGGCTTCACCTTCCCCCCTCACGGTCGGCTCCGGGGCGGGCGCAGGTGTGTATTAGTTGCAATATCACCATAACTCAACCCTGTAAAAAGTTGCACTATTTATAAAGACAACCATCTATAAAACTGCAGTCGATCTTGACCGGCGCTTCGGAATTTGATAAAATTCCTCCGAAAAGTCGGAGAAAATAATGCTCAAGAGAAAATTCTATGGCACTCTCGCCAAGTGGAAGGCATCACATGGTCGCGAATGCCTTTTCGTCAAGGGGGCAAGGCAGATAGGCAAAACCTTCATCATCGACCAGTTCGGCAGGCAAAACTACTCATCCTACATTTACATAAACTTCATACTCAACAAGGGCGACGCAAGGATATTCGGCGATGACCTTCGAGCCGATACCATCTTCGCAACCATAAGCGCAATCCATCCAAGATTCAGGCTCGTTCCCGGCGACACGCTCGTCTTTCTCGACGAAATCCAGAGCTGTCCAAGGGCAAGGACTGCGCTCAAGAGCCTCGCCATCGACGGCAGGGCGGACGTGATAGCCTCCGGATCGTTGCTTGGACTAACATTCCTTGACGACGAACACCAGAAAGAGCGGAATCAGGAGTCCATCCCCGTCGGCTACGAGAACCATGTCTTCATGCGTCCGATGGACTTCGAGGAGTACCTTTGGGCGCATGGCTACGGAGAGGATGCCGTGGGGATTCTTCGCGAATCGTTTCGCGCCAGCACCCCAGTGGAAACCGCCATCAACGACAGATTTCAATCTCTGTTCAGGGAATACCTCGCAATAGGCGGGATGCCAGAGGTCGTCTCCACATTTGTCAGAGAGAACAACTTCGGCGTGGCCTACGAAGTCCAGTCGAAGATAGTCGACGCGAACCTCGACGACATCGCGCGCTATGCGGCCAAGACGGACAAGCCGAAAATCCGCGCCTGCTACCTCTCGCTGCCTGAACAGCTTGCGAGGGAAAACCGGAAGTTCAAGTACTCTGCGGTCGCCAGCGGCGGCTCAGCGAGGAAGTTCTCTAGCTCCATCGATTGGCTGCGCGAGTCGGCTCTGTCGATCCAGTGCTTCAACACCACTGAACCCCGCATCCCTCTGAGCGTGTACAAGACCGGCGACGCATTCAAGATGTATCTGACGGATGTAGGCATACTCACTGCCATGATGGGATTCCGCGCCAAGAAGGACATCCTCGACAACACCATGGCCGGATTCGCCAAGGGAGGGCTCTACGAAAACGCCATCGCGGAGCAGCTTGTCTTCAGGGGATACACGCCGTACTATTACCAGAAATCCCCGCAGTTGGGGGAGATTGATTTCCTGATAGAGCACGAGAGCGGTGTCGTTCCCATCGAAGTAAAAGCCGGCAGAAACACATCGTCGTCGTTTGATGCCATGCTCAGGCGCGACGATGTCTCGATTGGATACAAGTTCATAAACGGCAATGTGGGCAGGGTTGGCAAAAAGATCACGCTTCCCCACTACATGTCAATGTTCGTGTAACGACAAAGAAGCCGTCCTCGATGTGAGGGCGGCTTCTCTGTTTCTGGGCTTGTGATCGCCTTAGGCGCGCTTGCGCTTGAGGGCGAGGCCAGCCATGCCGAGGAGGAGCAGAAGCCCGCTCGTCGGCTCAGGGACGGCAGCCGTCGACCACGCAGTTGCAGTCGTGCTTGATCCAACATTGCCCCCAAGAATGTTCGCAAGATCACCAACAGTAGCGTTCAAGTCGCTTGTCAGTGTGTAGGTTGCGACATTGCCAATGTAGTTGTCCCCATCAATATAGAGGATGGCTGCATACGCAGTATCACCATTGGCATAGGTTGTAGGATCGGTGATGTTAGCGATACCCTTAGCGGTTGTCGCCTTATTTGCTGCAGCAGAGCCGAGGCTTGAGCCATACGCTGCATAGACAGCATCGGACATAGCCGTGCCAGTCGTGTTGGCGGCGAGTGTGCTGTAGGTCGTAGCGTCAATCAGGAAGAGGTATCCTGTCACCGCATCCTTGCCAGCCTTGGAACTGTCGGCGAGAGTCACCGTACCAGAACCCCATGTGATGGCGGCTGCATTTGCGGCTACGGTAGCCACAACTGCTGCTGCCAGAATCATTAGTTTCTTCATTTTCGTTTTTTCCTTTTCGTTTCTGCACGGCACACCATGCACCACACAAAATCATCAGAGCGCGGCCGGAATAGTGATGGTCGCATCGGCTTCAGAGCCATCGCGATAGACGAGGAAACCCTGACCAGCTGCTATGGGTAGATCATTCTGGTTAACTGTTGCATCCTCATCCGCCTCAAGATACCAGCCAGGGCCATCTTCAGCACCATCGCCTTCTGCCCAATATGTGTATGACGCCCAAACCTGCTCGCCATTGAAGTTGACTTTAGCCGTAGCACCACCGGGGGTCATGAAGCTAATTGTGCTCGACACAAATGCTTCATTTGGAGTGATATCGCCCAATGTGATATCAACAGGTGAGCAGTTGCCGCAAACCGTGTACTGAGCGTTGGGGAAGGACTTAGTGACGGGCTCTGTGCTTACAGCGCCGGAATAGGTCAACTGTGCATCCGCTTCTGAGCCATCACGGTATACCAAAAGACCCGTACCGAAAGGAATGACTACGCCATTCTGATTTACTGTCGCATCTTCATCCGCTTCAAGATACCAGCCAGCACCGTCTTCAGCACCGTCACCCTCAGCCCAATAAGCGTAAGATGCCCAAACCTGTTCTCCATTGAAACTGACCTTGGCAGTTGCACCGCCCTGGGTCATGAAAGAAATGGTACTGGACACGAATGCATCGTTTGGCTGAAGATCGCCAAGCGTCATTTCGTTCTTGTCACCAGCGACAGGAACGAACGTAGCCGCAGTAATGTTGTACTGCGCATTCTCGAATCCCTTGTTCTGGTAGCCGACGATGGGAGAATGGCAAGACGCCCTGAAAAGACAGGGCGTGTGCCATTGGATGTGTGCAGGGCAAGTGCAGACAAGTGAAGCGAGTGCGCCTTACGGCGCGGGTAAGGTAATGGGTAATGGGGACACCCTACAATTCATTCAGGATGCGGGCGCGGGCGGCGGCGTATTCGTCCTGGGAGAGCAGTTCTTTGGCGAAGTACCGCTCAAGCCGCCTGAGACGCGCAGGGACGCTTGCGCTTCGCGCGGGTAATGGGGAATGGGGAACGGGCAATGGAGAAGATAAGGTCCCACCCGTTCCCGCCTTTGTGGCCTTTGCGGCCAGGGAATTCCCCTCTTCCCGCTCTTCCCATCCCCCAATCGCGGGGATCGCCTCGACCGCCTGGCGGAGCGCATTCTCGCTTTCGTGGTAGTAGTGCCGCGTCATCGCGGTCGAGCAATGCCCGACGATGGACTGCACGACCGGGAGCGGCACTCCCGCGTTGGCAGAGATCGAGACGAACGTATGCCGGAGGCTGTGGAATGAGGCGACAACGCTTTTGCGGCTACGTCCTTCCACTCGGACGCACGAGGTGATGTTCGCCGCCTTGAAGATGCGGCGCAACCCTTCGTCAACAGCCCAATTGCGGTTGATGTACATTTCGGCGATGAGCGGATTGACAAAACCGGCGTGAAGATTATCTTGCGCAGAGTCGCAGAGACGCGGAGGTTGTCCCGACGGCTCTTCTCTCTGCGCCTCGGCGTCTCTGCGCGAGATAACATCTTGTAGCTCGGACATGAGCTGCGGATGGATCGGGATCGTCACCGGCCGACCATGCATGTGCTTCTTCGTTTTGGACGGGATGAGCTGGATGACCCTGCGTTCAAGGTTGACGCTCTCCCATTCGAGGCGGCAGCAGTCGCCGAGGCGGAGGCCTGTGTAGATGCCGATCGTGACAAGCAGCTTCCACTCCCTGCCCTGCTTCGACGCGGCGATGTAAAGCCGCTCCACCTCGTCGAACGTCAGCTCCCGGCGGCTGACGGAATCGTCTGCGCGGAGGCACACGCCGGCGAACGGATCGTCAACGAGCCCCGCCTTGTCCGCGAGCAGCCGGAACACCTCCCGGAGGACGCATACATGGTTGTTGTATGTGCTGGCGGAGTGGTGACAGCGAAACCCGGAGAGGTATTCGGCGACCGCCTGTTCCGTCACCTGGGAGAGTTCCGTTATCTCCAGGTGGTACTTCTCGACCCAGCGGGCGAATGCCATCCACACGCTTCGTTTTGTGTCGAGGGTTGTCTTTGCGATGTCGCGGCGGTTGGGCGACATCTCGTAGTGGTGCCACGCATCGGCGAGCGGAAACCTCTCCGCGCCGAGTCCGAGCGGGGCGAGAAAGCGGTTCAGGAACCGCTCCGCCTTGTCCCTGTCGGTCGTCCTCGCAGACCTGCTCAGACGCCTGCCGTTGATGCCTACTCTCACCGTCCAGCGTCCGCTTTTCTCGCGCTGGAGGTTGCCTGTTCCTTTTTCCCTGGCCATTGTATCTTCCTTTCCTTTGGTGGTTCGGGGAAAGGATGGCCAGGGTGCGCATTACTTGTGGGAGTATTCCTTGAGCTGGACTTTGAAAAACAACGACTTGTCGCTCGGCGCGACCCACTCTGGGAAATGAAGCGTGAATACACCGTTTGATACCACGTAGTCGGTCAAATCGACAGAGAAGCCGTCCTCACCAAGCGAAAAGCAATCCCCGTACTCGCACGTCGCCATGCGCCCTTCGCCTTTGTTGGGCACCTCGGTCAGGCCGAACATATATGGCATGGGCGGAACGGCCACCCGTGTTCCCTCCGCCGGGATGACTTTTCCCGTGATCGTTCCCGCCGCAAAATCTACGGCGGTTATGGTCACGGTCGGATTCTTGAACTTGAGAGTCAAGATACCGCCGGTGTACTTCAAATCCGTCTCTGCCGGGGTTATGCCAAGCTGGATGCAGTTAATCGCAGCAAAGTCATCTGACGGGCTGTCCCAGTCCTGCGCATCAATGAACTGCAACCACGCAGGCTTGCCAGTTTGTCGTGGACGCTCCGCCGTTCTCTGTGACGAAATACCGCAGCCACAGTTTGTCGTCGATGTGAACGACTGCGCCCGACGCTGCGGTCAAGTCTGGCAACACGTCCGAATGTGCGAACAGCGCATCCCACCAGTCAACCATGTTGAGCGGCAATTCCGTGTGCGGGTCTTGCGCACTTGTACAGGGGGCTTCCGTCCATAAGCGGAGTGCGACTCCAATGGTGTCGAAAAAACCGGGCTTGCGGCATTCTCCAACATAATCGATCCATGTCTCGACGCCGGGCGCTATGCGTTTTACCCAGTAGCCTGTCTCGTTTATCGAGAACCAGCCCGCCATGCATTGCTTGTACGTCCTGAGGCTGACGCAGGAGCGTCCGTTGAAATTTGTCCGCGTCTCGCCATGAATGTCACCGCCGCGAATGAAATGTTTTTCTATGCCGGAAATGGTGTAGATCGAATCGCGGTCACGGTCGGTCGTGAAGTCCCATTGCAGGATGATGTTGTCGGGCGTCTCGGAAATCACCTCGATGTCATCCGGGCCGGACGGCACTACGGGCAAGTTCGACTCGCCGCGTCCGACGAGAACGACGTCCGGCTCGTCGGCGACTTCGGCGGCGAGAATAACCAGTTCTCCGTTGCTTGTGCCAAGCGTAACCCATCCGTAGCGATGTACAGTTGAGCCGGATGGCTGCGACGACCACCAGTGGAAGGCAAAGCGGAAAACATCGCCCGCCCCATCGACTTTGATTAGGTCGCTTCGGAATGTCGCCGCATTGACGGTCGAACCGACAACGCCCGCTTCTACATATCCCCATCCGCTCGTATGATGTACGACGACTTCCCAGCCGTTTGCACCGTACTTGTCTATTGCGAAATTGATGCCGGGGCTTCTATCGAAAATAATGTGCGGGATGGTGCCGGATTCGATCGTCCAGTTCTCCGCCCCGCTCACCACCTCCGCCAACGCCGACAACGCCATCCCCGCCGCCGCAACCGCTGCGACGGCAATGGCGCTCAATCGGCTATGGATGTTGCGATTCATATTTAGCCGCAAAGATCACACAGAGGGTGAGCGTGGGAGCGCACGACCAGCCAGTTCCCTGCATTGGAACGTCGTGGAGCCGAAGTTTATCAACATCCCATGCCGTAGGCCGGTTGCCGCCAGGTCGTTGAGTGCCTGGGCGGCATGTACGGGCAACAGGCCACTAAAGGTTTGTCACGAGTTCTGCCACACGCTTCCGCTTGGTGTGCATCGGCGACGGAGAAGCCGAAGGATCGGCATATCCGACGGGGAATAGCGCCACAAGGTCGTATCCCGCCAGTTCCGGGATCAGTTCCTGAAGCTTCGGAGCGTCGAAATATCCGACCCACGTAGTGGCAAGCCCCTGATCCTCGATAGCGAGCATCATGTGGGTCGCCACGATCGTTGCGTCAACGTCCGCGAAGTTGGCGTTGTCCGCAGGGCGCTCCCACGCCTCGTCGCGCTTCGCGCCTACGATAAGGAACACCTCCGCTCCGAACGTGTATGGCGTCACCTCGTGAATGGCCTTTACAGCGTCGGGCGACTTGGCGGCCCAAATCCTGAACGGCTGCTTGTTGCAGGCGGTAGGAGCGAGGATTCCCGCCTCGATGATGGCGTCGAGCTTCTCCTGCTCGACGGGCTTCGCCGAAAGCTTTCGGCACGAATAGCGCTTCCTCGCCAGATCGTTGAATGTCATATTTGCCTTCCTGTTAGGGGGTTCTTACTGGTAGTTCCTTATCCGCACGTCAATCCCGCTTCCCGCGAGGAGTTCGACGACGCGCTTGACCGGCGTCTGCAAATGGTGGCACGGGAACAGGAGCATGCTCGGCGACGGGATCGACCTGTATCTCCAGTCCGTCGTACTGGATGCGCAGGCTGGCGTGCTTGATCGCGGCAATCACGACCCTGTCCGCCTTTGGTCTTGACCGTATCCGTCTGGTAGTCGGCGGCGAGTGCGCCTGCCGCGATGGATGCCGTCATGGCAAGGATTCCCCTAAGTGCCGGGGTTTTCATGGGGCTAAGCGCCTATTTGCCATCGACAGGGTAACCGATGGGATGGTTGAGATGTAGGGCGGTCTTGTCATCGAGCTTCAGGGACTTCTTGAGCTTTTCGCGATCCATCGACGCGCGGCAAACCGTGGCGAGGCCGTTGGCCGCGCAGTAGAGGTAGATGTTGCCCGACACAATCCCGGCATCGTAATTGGAAAGAGCGCTTCTCGCACCCGTGTAGATCGGGTCGCTCAGATCCGCCGTGATGAGGAGCGAGACGGGGGCGGTCGCCGCGAAAGACTGCTGTGCGGCAATCGCGGGGCGCAAATCCCCGTCGCACACCCTGACGAGGACATTCGCCTTGGCGTCGTAGCGATACGCGCCGGACTTCATGATGGCATAGACCATGATGGTCTGCTTGTTCAGTCCCGTCGCATTGGTGCGCTTGTCAGGGCGGTTGAATCCGTTGGCCGCCCAGAGAACGCCCGACAGCGTCTCCAGGGGGATGTCTCGCTCGGAGAAAGCTCGCTCGGAATGCCGCGCCTTGAGCGCCTGCATGACCGTCACGCCTGAATCGTTGCCGGGCGCGGGGAGCTTGATCGTCTCTGCGCCAAGAACGCCTGTTGCGGCGAGTCCAAGAACAATTGCCATCATCGACTTCATTTCGGTTCTCCTTTCTCTCGTTCAAATCGCTTCATCTTCTTCCCGTCCCGTTCAATGGTCTCGAAGAACATCTTTGCCGGACGCACCTACAGACCGCGTTCGCCGATTCGCCCATGCGACTGCCTCGTCAATTGAACGTCATACAGCCTTCCTCGATTTGCCGAGCGGTATTTTATCAAATTTTTCGGCGACGCCAACGGCAAAGGCTTTCCATAGGGGCGCCGGGGATCATGCGCCGGCTTGAGCGTGTCGACTTCAACGATGCGCTTCCGCGAGATGGAGATCGGCTTCAGGGCATTTTCGCGCAGCCGGGCAAGTTGATGTACGCCAAGGGCGCAGACCCGTTGGCCGCGGTGCGCACGAGGACGTGCCGCCGCGTCTGCGGGCCGGCGCGGAACTCCATCCTGTTCTCCCCGGGGACGAGCGGCACGTCGCGCCAGACGCACGTCTTCACGCGGTCGGGGACCTTCGCGCCGTGGAGACGGCCGTTGAGGAAGAACATCACCTCGGGCGCGTTCGAGAAGACGACGACCGTATGCGCGGCGTTTGTCGTCGTCCCGGCCCGTTCGCCGACGATCCGCAGCTCCGGCTCGGGGTTCCAGTTGCACTTGTAGAAATACCAGGCGTCCTTGGCCGTCGTGCGGTCGCCCGTGACAAGCCCCTTGTCGTTCCGCCCGATCTGCGCGCCCTCCCGGCGGCTGTCGCTGGCAAGGTCGAACATCACCCAGGCGAAGCTGCCCCAGACCACCGGATTGTCCGCGATGCCCAGATAGTTGCCGCGATGGAGCCACGCCTGGTATTCCTCGGGGTGGAAGCGCCCCGAAGGCGCGGGCCGCGTCAGGGCGTCCCCATGCTGGTCGATGCCGCCGCCGCCGCCGTATTCGCTCACGGCGATGCACGATCGGCCGCTCGCCCGCACGCTCGCCGCGATGCGCGCGGCCATGTCCTCCGGATCGGCCCCGTAGCCCGTGTACCAGCCCGGATAGAGGTTCATGCCGAGCGCGTCCGGGATTGCGCAGAGCGACGGGATGTCGCGGTTCGACGCGCCCACGACCGGCCGCGTCGGATCGAGGGCGCGGATGCGCGCGCGCACGTCCCGCAGCAGGGGTTCCGCCGTGCCGTCCGGCTTGCGCTTGAACTGGTACACCTCGTTGAAGAGCCCCCAGAGGACGATTGACGGGTGGTGCGCGAGCTGCGTCACCATCTCGTCCGCCATGTGCAGCGCGTGCGCGCGGAAGGCGGGCGTGGCGGGGATCTCGTCGACGAGGGGGATCTCCGTCCAGACGAGCAGGCCCTCTTCGTCGCAGAGCCGGTAGAACGCCGGGCTCTGCGGGTAGTGGCTCGTGCGCACGGCGTCCGCGCCCATCCGCTTGATCCACCGCACGTCCTCCGCCTCGTCCGCCGCGCTCACGGCCCAGCCCTTGCCGATGCGGTCCTGATGGCGGCAGACGCCGCGCAGCTGCCGCCGCACGCCGTTGAGGTAGAACCCGTCCGCGCGCATCTCGACCGTCCGAAAGCCAAACGGCACCGTCACGCGGTCCGTTCCCGCCGTCACGGTGAGGCGGTAGAGGCGCGGCGACTCGGGGCTCCACAGCTCGGGCGCGCCGAAGTCGAAGGTCTGCACCTCGTCCGGCCCGCCCGAGACGGGCACTTCGGCCCGGACGCGCCCCGTGGCCGCATCGGGGTGGAGGCGCACGTGCCGGAGCGGATCGACGCAGACGGCCGGCTTCTCGATCCACCAGACGTCGCGGTAGACGCCGCCGAAGACCGTGAAGTCGCCCTCGGTCGGCGGCACATCGGGGTCGTAGGCGTTGTCCGCCACGATCTCCAGGACGTTCCCCGTCGGCTTGAGAAACCCCGTCACCTCGCACGTGAAGGCCGAGAACGCGCCGACATGTTGCGCGGCCGGCGCGCCGTTCACGCGCACCGCCGCCTTGACGGAGACGCCGTCGCAGCGGATGAACGCGCGCCGCCCCGGCGGCGGTGCGTCCGGCAGGGCGCGCCGGTACGTCCTCGCCCCGCGCGCGTACGACTGCGAACTGACCGAATTGTGCCCCGGCTGCTTCGGCGGCACGTCCAGGCCGTCGGCGCCATCGACCGCGTTCCATGTGTGCGGGACCGCGACGGGCGCGCCGTCGCACGTCCAGCCCGCGCCGCTCAGGCAGGTCTCGGCGCGCGGCGCGCCGTCGTCCAGGGGCTCGAAGCGCGCGAGGAATCCGCCGGCGGGCGCAAGTGCCACCGCCACGGCGTCGGCGGCCGTCGCCGTGCGCACCGTGCGGCGCGTCCGGCGGCAGGGCGCCGTGTCGGCAAGGTCGTCCGTCCAGAGCGTCAGGCGGTAGGCGACGCCCGGCGTGAGGAAGCCGCAGGCGAGGCGCACCGTCTCGGCCTCCGCGCCGCCCATGCCCGCCACGAACCAGTCGCGCCCCGCGCGCCGCGCCGTGACGAGGCGGCGCCCGACCGCCGCATCGAGCGTCCGCGACTCGTCGTATGTCCACGGGAGCGCCCGCACAAAGTCCCGCGCGTCGCTCCAGCCCCAGCAGGACTCCGTCCCCGCGAGCCGGTCGCGCGCCGCCGCCGCGCCGCGCAGCACGGCCGTCGGCCCCGGATAGCAGAGGAGCATCGCAAGCACGTGCGCCTGCGAGCGCCCGGCCGTGAAGACCATGGGCGTGTAGTCGAACGGCCCCACGAGACCGCGCGCAAACGGGATCGTGACGTCCTGCCGGACGGGATGCTTGCCCTCCTCGCCACCGCCGCCTTCCGTCAAGAACAGGTTCGGATACGTCCGCTGGCGGCCGTCGGGGATGTCGGCGTCGTGGACGTCGACCCAGAGGCGGTGGCGCGCGGCGGTTTCGAGCAGCTGGCGGTTCCAGTCCGTGTCGGCGGCCGACCCGTAGCGCACGAAGCCGGGCTTCACGCCCGCGACGCCCCAGCGGCGGTAGAGCGCGAAGAGATCGTCGAGGTTCTCCTTCTCCAGGACGGCCCCGCGCACATAGAGGCACAGCGCGACGCCCTCCTCCCGCAGGGCGGAGATGAGCGACGGGAGATCGAGGTTCACGTCGAACTGGCGCTGCCAGTCAGGCAGGTAGGGCACGACGCCCTTCGCCGCGCGCCGCGCGTTCCCCGTCGTGTTGCCGCGCCACGTCGGCTCGTCGCGCATCGCCGGGTTCGCCGCGACGAAGCGCGCGCGGTCCGCGTCGCTCCAGCCCCGCTCCGTCCCGTACCAGCCCCAGTCCAGCTGGAGATAGCGCACGCCGCTCGCGCGTTCCGCCCGCGCCGCCGCGAGGAGTTCGCGGTTGTCGAGCCGGCAGTTGGAGAGGTTCGAGAGCGTGAGCCCCGGCTTGATCCAGCCGGTTTCGGCGAGCGCGCAGGGCGGATTCAGGTTCAGGACGAGGGTCGACGCGTCGACGAGCTGCGCCGGATCGGCCGCCAGCTGGAGCGCGCGCCACGCCGTCGCGGCCCCGGCCTTCAGGACGGGCGCCTCCGCCTGGAGGAGCTTCACCTCGAAGCCGTCCGCGCGCGGAACGGCCACGAGGCGCGGATACCCCACCGCGCAGGCGTCGAAGAAGGACGACAGGCCGGCGGCGGACACAACCGTGAGCGGCGTCCGCCACACGGCAGGTCCCGCGGCGAGCGGCAGCGGCTCTGGGGGGTACGTGCCCTCCGTCTCCTCGATCGCCCAGGCGCGCGCGTCGGCGGGATAGTCCACGGACGTCCGCTCCTCGAAAGCCCCGCCCTCCGGCAGACGGCAGCGGAACGCAAACCCCTCGTCGTAGATGCGCACCTCGACCTGCACGGCGCGGCCTTCGGCGTCCGTGACGTCGAAATGCTCCTCCGCGAACGCCTCCTTCACGACGGACCGTTCGCCCCAGACGGTCTTCCAGCTTCCAACCCGCTTCCGCGCCGGACCGATGCCCGTCCCCTTCTGCCAGCGTTCGCCCGTCGCGACCGTCACGACGGGCCTGCGGTCGTAGGTGACGTCAAAGACAAGACGGCCGCCCGCAAAGCGCGCCGCGTACGCCGCGCGGCCGTCGGGGCTCGTCGCGGCCGCACACGTGCCAGACGCGAGCGCCAAGATCACGAAAAACAACTGCCGTCTTTTCATGCTCACTTCCCCTCTCGCTCCTCACTCGTCGTCCGGATGGGCGCGGGCCTCGAACTCGACCGTGACGCGCACGCCCTTTTTCATCGCCAGCCTCGCCGCCTTCTGGTGGTCGTGGTTCGCCGTTCCGAAGAGGGCGCGGTCCATCTGCGCCCCCGTCACGTTCACGTTCCGGTAGTCGGTGAACTGCCCGAAGCGGCCCGAAAGCGCAATCGTCGCTGCGCCGTCGAAATTCGGGACGAAGGAGAACGCGCACCGTTCCCACTGGCCGTCATGCGGCGCCTCGTCCGTCTCGGAAAAGCCGACGATCCGCTTCCCCTTCGATGAGGCGAGGATGAAGGCGTTGTCCAGGTCGCGCGCAATGTCCCGGACGCCGTCCGGCAGCGTGTCCACCACGACGTCGATGCGGATGACCGCCGGCGGACGCATCTCGCGCGGACGGCCCTTTCGCATTTCGACAGGGCTCACCCCCGCCCCGAACTTCCGCGTCGGCGACGCCCGGAACGGCGAATCGTAGAGGCCCATCTCGTCGAAGCGGCTGTTGCCGCCGAGCAGCCGCCAGGCCGGCGAACCGGGCTTCAGGTTGAAGTCCATGTGCGCGTAGTCGACGAATCCGGGGTCGTTCGTGCAGGCGACGTTGTTCGTGACGGTCAGGTAGGGCAGGATTTCCCGGAACGGCGGCAACTGCACGGGCGCGCAGGCCCAAAAGAGGTTGTTCGCGAGGACACAGGCAATCGGATCGTGCGCGAGGACCTTGTCTTCGATGGCGAGCGGGTCGAGCAGGTGCGGATACGCCCCCTTCCACGCTGCCGTTTCCCAGAGCGCTGCGTTCTCCGCCAGTTTCCGGTAGAGGGGGCTGTCCGCCCCGATGACGCCGTTCGGGAAGTGCTGCGGCCAGCGCCGCGTGCCGAGATGGCACCAGCGCTCGCAGGAGACGACCAGGTTGTTCGTCGCGACGGTGGCCTGCCCGCCGCCGAAGTGGAGACCAAACGTGGCCCCGTTCAGGATGTTGCCGCACACAATCGTCCCCGAGCTCCAGTCGTCGAGGTAGATGCCGTGGACGTTCGTCGGATACGGGCGCTTGCCGGTCGCATGCACGAGGTTGAACGCAATGACCGTGCCGCGCTTCGTGAAGTCGCGCTGGCAACAGTAGATCGCGCCCGCGTCGTCGTTGTAGAGGCACGTGTCGTGGATGACGTTGAAGCCGATCACGTGGTCGTTGCCGTTGAACCAGACCGCCTGGTGGCGCGTGTGGTGGATGAGGTTGTGCGTGCAGCGGTTGCCGACGCCGGAGAGCGAAACACCGGGGCGGTAGCTTGGAATGACCTCGCCGAAGTGGGAGATGTGGTTGTTGTCCGCCACATGCCGCGCCGGCGTGCGCGTCGCCCAGTCGCCGCCCGCGAGCCGCACGCCGCCCTCGCCGAGATCCGTGAGGTCGCAGCCCTCGACGCGGCAGTCCGCGCCCCCCTGCACCGTCACGCCCCAGGCACCCGTGTGGGCGAACGTGGATGCGCGTACCGTCACGGCACGGCATGCGTCGAACCGCAGCGCGTCGCGGCGGCAGTACCGAAAGGCCAGACCGTCGAAGACGACATGCGCGACGTTCGTCCCCTTCACGAGGTACGGCGTCGTCCCCAGCACCGGCGGCGTCCGCACGACGTCCGCAACCGGCAACAGGTAGAGCCGCCGCCGCGTGCGGTCGAGCACCCATTCCCCCGGAACGTCCAGTTCCGAAAAGGCGTTGAACACGTGGAACGGACGGTTCGCGTTGAAGCCGCGCGGGTACCACGTGTTGTCGAGCCGCATCGTCTCCTGCGCCACGTCGATGGCCGCCACGCGCATCTTCATGTCGGCGTACTCGTGGAGGAAGAGGCCGTACGTCCACAGGTCCGGCTCGCGCGCCCAGACGGCGAGCTTCGCGCCGAGGCCGCGCAGCTTGAATTCGGCGCCCTGCCTGCCGCGCGTCAACATGCCCGTGAAGAGATACCCCGGCTTCTGCTCGCGCGGGTCCGGCGGGCGGTTCGGGAAGCGCGCGCCGTCAAGCCGCCGCCCGTCCTGATAGGGCCAGAGGGGGTAGTTGAGCCGCTTGGCGTAGCATTCCTCGCTGCCGCCGTGGAAATCGGGGAGGTCCAGGTCGTCGGGGACGTCGGCCACCCGCACGGCCGCGCGCGACGCCGGCGGAATGAGCGCGTTCGCCTCCGCGTCCCGCTCGTCGAGGCGGCGCCAGCCCGTCAGTTTCCGTGCGCCGCTGAAGAGAGCGCGCCCGCGATGCGCCGCGCGCCAGACGACGGGCGCCTCCGGCGTGCCGCCGTCCCGCGCATCCAGTTCAAGCGCGTCCGGCAACGCATATTCGCCGTCCGCGAACACGATGGCGAGACCACCGTCCGGCACGCGCCCACCGTTCAGGGCCTTCAGGCGGCGCACCTCGTCCCGCGCCGCCTGCGGCGTCGAGAGGGGGCCGTCCGGCGAAACGCGGATCACGGTCTCGCCGAACGTTCCCGACGAAAGCGCACACAGCGCGGCCAGCATCGTTAAGGCGTGTTTCATGCGTTTTCCCCTTCCTCGCACACGTTCACCGAAACAGGAGGACGAAGCCGGTGGCCTTCAGCGCCATGCGCACCTCGCCGTTCGCGGCGGAGAACGTGGCGACGACGCGCGGCGTGGCGCTGTTCACGACCGTCCACTGCGAAACGTCCGGCGCCGCGCCCGCGTAGGTCGCGACGCGGACGTTCTGCGGAAGCGGGTGTTCAAGCGGCGTCGTGCGCGCAAGGTCGATGCGCGTGCGCCCCGTGAGCGTCGCGCCCGCGAGGACCGGCACCGCGCCCGTCACGGCGCCCGCGTCGCCAAGCGGCGCGAGAAGCGTCGTGCGCGCGAACGTGCCGCCCGTGAGCGCACCCGCGCCGGTCAGCGTGAGGTCCGCCGCGACAACGCCTTCGTCGAGCGCGAGCGCCCCCTCCTCCACGCGGCAGACGCCCGTCAGCGTCGGCGCGGCGGAGAGGACGAGCGCGCCCGCGCCGCGCTTCACGAGGTCGCCCGGACCCGTCACCGCCAATGGGAACGTCATCGTCGTCCCGGTGGCGGGCGCAAGGACGAGCCCCGCGTTTTCGGCGCGCACCGTCAGGCGCTCCGGACGTTCCAGCGCGAGCGCCCCGGACGCGCCGAACGTCCATTCGGAACCATCGAACACGAGCGTTGCGTCCGCATCGTCGCGTTCCACGCGGATCTCGGAGACGCAGCAGACCGACTTGTTGCGGAAGACAAGCCGCCCGTCCGCCGCGTAGACGCGCACGCGGCCCGGCGTATGGTCCTTGGCGGCAAGCCCGCCTCCGTCGAACGCGAGGACGGTTCCGCCGGACGACAGGCACAGCGCATGGTTCGGATTGCCGTCGGACAGGGACGGCAGCCACAGGCGCGCACCGTCCGTCACCGAGACGAGGGCGTCCGCCTCGGATTGGCGCGGAACGACCGAATCGGCCGCATAGAGGTACTCCTTCACGTAGAGGCGCGTGCCCGCCCCGGCGACGCGGACGCGCGGCGCCCCCTCGTCGCCGCCGTTCCATCCGATGCGCAGGCTCGTCACCTCGACCACCGCGCCGTTCGTCACCACGAACGCCGCGTCCGGGTGCGCGCAGTTCGACGCGCGGACGCCGGAGCCGACGTGGAAATGGCTTCCGCCGAACGCCGCCGCCACGCCGTCCACCACGAGGCGCGCCGGCCGCGCGATGTCCGGCACGGGCATGCCGACGTAAACGGCGCCCCGCCCCGCCATCTCATAGCGCGCGCGCGCCGCGCCCCGCAGGACAAGGTCGCCCTCCGCCACGGTGAGCGAAGAATAGCCGGCGGACGGCGGCTGGCCGAACGGATCGAAGACGATTGGCACCGCCGCCGGCGGCGTGTCCTTCACGTCCGCGCCCGCATGCGGCGAAAGCGAACACGTCCCCGCCGCCTCCAGCGTCAGCGCGCCGGGGCCGCGCTTGACGAGGCAGCCGTGCGCGGCGGACGGTGCGGCGAGCGCGACATCCGACGCGCACTGGACGACGGCCGCGTCGGCCTCGGACGCAGCCTGGAGGACGAACGACGGGACGAGCGCCGCCGGCGCCGCCCCGGCCCGGCCCAGCGCCAACGTACCCGCGCCAAGCGCCAACGTCGTGTCGCCGAGGGCGGCGTCGGCGAAGATCGACGCGTCGGGGAACGCGAGCAGACCGGCCTGCACGCTTACGCCGCCCGCAAAGAAGTCGGCGGCGTGGTCGAACGTCGCGCGCCCGAGACCCGTCTTGACGAGCGCGCCCCGGCCGACGGGCCCCGTTACGCGCAGCGTGCCCACCATGCCGACGTCCGCCGTCAGGATGTCAGCGGCGTCGTAGGCGAGGGACGCGGCGACGTTGCTCGTCGCATGCGGATCGACGGCAAGGACCAGCCGCTTCCGCTTCCTTACGGCCATCTTCAGCACGCGCCGGCCCGCGCCGTCCTCCTCGGAAAGGAAGTCGCACCCCTGGTCTTCGCCGAGCCCGCGCGCGAGCGCCAGGCGCCAGGCGTCCAGGGACGCTTCGTCGATCGAGCCGCCGCACGTCAGGAGGACGTAGCTCTCACCCGTCGTGAACGCGCCGGAAAGGACGAGCGCGAGGCGCCGGACGACCACGTCGCCCGTCACCGCCAGCGGCTCGCCGGCCGTCAGGCTCAGGCGCGCCGGCCGCGCGTCGTCGCCCAGCATCAGCGACTTGAACGTGCGGTTCCGCGCGCCGCCCGCCGCGAAGGCAAGCGTGGCGCCGTTCGTCGCGACGAGGGCGACGCGCGCATTGTCCGCCCCGGCGGCGAACACGGCCGCGCCGCCCTGCACGACGATCTCGACCGCGTTCGTTCCGCTGATCGTCTTCGTTCCGGCGCCTGTCAGCGTCAGCCGCCCGGTCGCGCCCGGCGCGCCCGCGAGGTTCTGCGCAATCGCCAGGTCGTACCCGTCGCCGTCAACCGTGAGGCCCTTCTCGCCGAGCGTCGCCTCGTCGAAGTCGCGCAGGATCTGGGCGTCCGCCGCGTTCGCCCTCACCGTACCGCCGTTCGCCTCGAACGCCGTCCAGCCCGTGCCGCCGCGGCAGCGACCGGACGTGCCACCGGCGATCACGCTCGCCTCGGTGACGCCGCCGTCAAGCGCGATGCGCGCCCAGCGCGTGGTCTTGCCGTTCCCCGTCGCGCAGAGGCCGACGCTCTGGCAGGTCGGCTGGTAGGCGCCTGCGGCCACCTTCACGAGGCCGCCCGTCTGGCGGAAGACGGACTCGCGCGCGTTGCCGCTGTCCTCCGTGCAGATGCACAGCCCGGACACGTCCAGCTCGCCGCCGGAGACCGTGATGAACCCCGTGCCGTGCGTGATCCCCAGCCCGAACGAGCGCGTGGCCCCGTCCTGCGTCGTCTTGGAGACGAGACGGCCGCCCCTCACGTTCAGGACGCCCACGTTTCCGGGGGCGCCGTGCCCCAGGTTGAGGCGCTGCGACGCCTTCGGGGCCCGGAACGCGAACGTGCCGCCTTCGAGGTTCAGCTCGCCGTAGGGCCCGCTCCCGATCTTGCCGTGGTCGCCGCCGCCGTTCACCACAAGCGTCCGACCGAGGCCGTCGGCCGTGAACGTCACGACGTTCGATCCGGCAAGGGCGAAATGCCCGGAGAGGGACGTCGCGCCGGTCACGTTCGTCAGCAGGTACGCGCCGTCCGCGCCGCTCACGGCGAAACCGGCGTCGGGGGAGAAGGTGCAGGCCGCCATCCGCACGCGGCTGTTGGAAAGCCCCCAGTTGCCCACGGCGACGTCGACGCCCTCCAGGTCGATCCGCGAACGCTCCGCGCCCGCCATGAGCGGCGTGGCGAGCGCGCCGCCCTTCACTTCGACGCGGGCGTCGTCGTCCGTCTTGACCGTGAACTTCTCCGCGTTCCGCAGCACGGCCTCCTCCGCCAGGAACCGCGCCTGGCCCGACAGCGCGATCCGGGCCTCCGCGCCCCGCTCCACCGTCGCCTTCCGCGCGGTGAAGACGGCGGCGTCGGACCCCGTGAACAGCACCACCCCCGTCGGGCTGAAGGTCCCGCCGTCGAGGACGACGCGCCGATGCCCCGCGAGGGTGAACCCGGGCACCGTGGCGCGCGCGTCCGCATCCATCTTGAAGAGAAGCGTCGCGCCGTCCCCGGCCATCGTCCAGGTATTCCCCGCGCGCAGCGCGGCGCCGTCCGTCAGCGTGAAGCGGTTCGTCGCGGGGCTGGCGAGCGCGACGTTGCCGTGGAGGTCGAGCGAGCCGCCGGAAACCGCGATTTCGGCCACTTCGGGATGCGGCGAGACGTTGAGCGAGGGAAGCGACGCCTTCACGTTGGCGAACGCGAGGCGGCCATGCGTGTAGCGTCCCGCCTGCCCGGGGGCGAAGGCGGCGGGGTTGAAGAGCGACACGGTCGGCCGGGCCCCGTTCGGCGCCATGGTCGCGCCGCGCGGGTCGGCGTCGACGAAATTGAAGACGCCGGCGGCGGCGCCCGCCACCCGCAGCTCGGCGACGTCCGGCGCGGGCGACCACGCCGTCACGGCAACGTCGGCGAGGCGCGCCTGCGCCTGCCTGTTCCAGCGCGCGTCGTTTGCGTTCCCCGTCAGAAAGTCCGTGCCGTCGAGCCGCACGTGAAGCGCAGAGGCGGGCCACGCCGCCCCCGCGACGGCCTGCGTCGCGAAGAGGAGGCTTCCGCCCGTCGCGTCGAGGACCAACGGATGCGCCGCCGCCGCGTCGAGCCGCAGTTTTGCGGTCGTCTCCGCTGCGGCGGCCACGCGGACCGTCATCGCGCCTGGCGCGGACAGGGAGGAGATTGCGTTCTCGCCGCCGTTCGCGGAGAACCCGCCGCTCCAGCGCAGCGGATCCGACAGGTCGCCGTCCCAGATGCCGCCGAGAGGCTGCCAGGTCCCGCCGAAGGCAGACCCGCCCATCCAGACGCCCGCGGCGGCCAGGGCCCACGCAAGCGTCCTGGCGAGCGGCGAGGCCCCGTCGAGAACCATCCGTGTCATTGTCGTCCATGTCATTGTCATCGCATCCTTCCCGGCGGAAGCCGCCGTTTTCCCGCTAGCAGTGTACTAAATGCAAGATGTCTTTTTCGACACGCAAAACATGTCGCTTTCACTTCCTACTTGAACCCCCTTCCGTCCATCTGGTACACTACTGGCGGCATGAGTCTGCACGCCGACAGGAAAAACGTTATTATCTCGTTCCGCATCGCCAACGTCGCCAGCATCGACACGTTTTCGGGGACGCTTCGCTATCTCCGCACGCTCGCCAACTGGAACGTACGGCTGTTCACCTCCCAGCAGGAACTGACGCCCGACGCCGTCGCCTCCGCCGAACAAGACGGCATCGACGGTATCCTCATCGACCATCCCCTGCACGAGAACCTGTCCGAGGCGTTCCTGCGCTCCGAGATCCCCCTCGTCGCGATCGGCAACACGAACAAACGCCTGTTCAAAAGGCGCAAGAACGTCACCTTTCTGGAAATCGACAACCCCGGCGTCGGTGCGGCGGGCGCCCGGCACTTTCGTTCGCTCGGGCAATTCAGGTCGTTCGGCTTCCTACCGGACATTCCGCCGTCGCGGTGGTCCCTTCTGCGTCTGCGCGGCTTTGCCGACGAGCTGCGCACGCACGGCCAGGCCGTCCGGGTCTTCCACTCCGCCGCACCGCATGCGAGCGACCGCTACCGCGCCGACCTCGCCGACTGGCTCGCCGCGCTGCCGAAGCCGGCCGCCGTCATGCTGGCGGGCGACTACCATGCCCCCGACCTGCCCGTCGCCTGTGCGATGGCCGCGTTGACTATTCCCTTCGACGTGGCGGTTCTCGGCGTCGACAACGATCCGGCGCTCTGCGAAGCAATCGCCCCCCGCTTTCCAGCATCGAACTCCCGTTCGAAGAGGAAGGATTTGAAGCCGCGCGCACCCTTGACAAGATGATGCGCGAGAAAAAGCCGTCTCTCCGGCCGCGCCTGGTCCGCTTTCCCCCGAAGCGCGTCCTGGAACGCGCCTCGACGTCCTTCGTCCCGCCCGGCTCGCACCTCGTCGACCGCGCCGAGGCGTTCATCGCCGCGAACTGCCGCTCGTCGATCTCCGCGCGCCACGTCGCGGCGCACCTCGGCGTCTCCCCGGCCCTGCTCGCGCTTCGCTTCCGGCAGCGCACCCACACGACCGTCCGCGAGGCGATCATCCGCGCGCGCCTGAAGGAGGTCGAAAAACTGCTCTCCTCCACGCAACAGCCCGTCGCCCGCATCGCGCGGAGCTGCGGCTTCTCGACCGCGAACCGGCTGACGCACCTCTTCACCGCCCGCTACGGCCTCTCGCCCCGGGCCTGGCGCGCATCCCGCCGCCCGGCGAAGAAGGCCTGACCGCCATACCCCCTCCAGCCGCTCAGTTCGGCCGCGCGCGGCGCGTCGCCGGGGCGGATCGTAGGATGCGGAACCGAGCGGCCTCACCGCGAGGGGGGCAGAACGAACGTCGTGACCGAACCGCCGAGAACCTGGAGGGGGTAGTAGCGTGCATCGGCCTTGACCTGAACCTGACGACGATGATAGCGTCCCGCGCGGCAGGCCAGGACAACGACCCGGGATCCGTCGGGGTTGCGGAACGCCACGGAACGGACGTCGGCGGCCCCCATCCGTCCCCGTCCCTCGACCAGCGGCGCCGCAAGAACGCGCGCCCCGCGCTTCACGAACGGGCCAATGTGACGGAACAGGCGGAACTGGGACGATTCAAAGAGTTCGCCCGTGCGCGAATCGACCTCAAGAAGCCCCGCGCAGGGATGCCCCATCGAAACGTTCGGCTGCCCTTCTTCATCCAGCAGGAAACACCAGCTCACGAATGCACCGCAGCCCGCGTTGAACGAACCGAACACGAGGTCGGCCCACCAGAGCAGGTCGCGCTGTGACCGGTCAAGGTGCGGCCCCATTTCCGTGACGTACATCGGCACGTCCGGGAAGGCCGCGCACACGGGTGCGAGATTCGTGGGCGAACCGGCATAGGGATGCCAGGCCACGGCGGCGGTCACCGCGCGGAAACGGGCATCGGAAAGCTGTTGCGTGACGTAGGCGACGCCTTTCGCGTCGAAGTTGTGGTCATACGCCCAGATCTGCGTCGACAGCCCATTCCGCGCCAGCGTCGGCGCGAGGAAGTCGACGACGAACGTCTTGGCGTCTTCCGCCGACCAGAGGCAGGTGGGGCTGTTCAGCCCCTGATCGGTCTCGGGCTCGTTCTGCACCGTCACGGCCGCGACCCGGATGCCTTCGCGGGCGTAGGCCTGGAGGAACCGGGAAAAATAGTTCGCGAGCGCCGGATAGGCCGCCGGTTTCACCCGTCCGCCGAAGAGCGTGCCGTTCGTCTTCATCCAGCCGGGCGGACTCCAGGGCGAGGCGAAGAAAAAGAGGTTCGTGTTGAAGGTCCGGGCGGCCTGGATGGCCGGCAGAACGAAGCGCCGGTCCTCGTCAATCGAGAAATGCGCCAGCCCCTCGTCGTCCGGCGTATCGTCATACGAATAGAAACGCATGGAATAGTCGCTCGACCCCATGTGGATCCGCCCAATCGAAAGCCCCGCCCCCTTTTCCGTCCACAGCCGTTCCATGACGTCGCGCCGCCGCGCCTCGGGCATCTTCGCCCACAGGTAGGCCGAAGCCTCGGCGAAGGAAACGCCAAGCCCGAGAAAGGGATGACGCGGCGTGGCGGCGTCCAGGTCGATGACATTGGCCCCCTCCCCCACCTGGTTCGAGGGCAGCGGACAGTCCCGTTCGCGAAATGCATCCGTCCCCGTCGTCCGATAGAGCCGGACCTCGCCGCCCTGTACAACCGCCAACCCCAGGATTCCTGATAGCGCAAAGACAAGCTTCATTTGCATGATTCGTTTTCCTTTATCTGACCTCCAGAATTAGGTCTGACCTAATTTTGGAGGTCGGTGAAGACATGGCGGCCCGGGCCGAGGCGTTTCGCCGTCGCGCCCCAGGCGAAATCGGCCGTCGTGCCGGGCGGAACGGTCAACGTGACGGAAAGACCGTGTGCAAGGCGGTCCCAGCGCAGGGCGATGTCGCCGTGCGGCGTGGGGACCACGCCCTCGGCCCAGGCGAGGTCCGCCGGCTGAGGGCGCACCGAGAACGTCCGGAATCCCGGTTCCGTCGGCACAATACCGAGAATGTAGGACGAGAAGAGCCCGGCAATCGCCGTGTCGGGGTGCGACTCGTCGCCCCAGCCCCTGCGGGTGAGGATCATGCACTCCGTCACCGTCTGCGCTCCCTGCCAGGACGGGTCGAGGAGACGGTACCAATCGTGGTCCGCAATCGCCTTCAGGCCCCCCGCCGCGTCTCCGTACTCGAACTTGCCGCGCGCCGCAAGCGCCTGGAACTTGCCGTGCCGGATGCGGACCAGCTGCGGACGGATACGCGCCGCCTCGTCCACTGTCGCGAACCGCGTTGCAAGTGCGAGCGCGTTCGCCTCGAACCCCATCGCGCGGTCTTCGGCGGAACGGACGAAACACCCCTTCCCGGCGTCCCAGAACGCCGAGCGGACAACCGGGGCCAGGCGGTCCGCCTCCGCCGCCCACGCCGCCGCCTCGGCAGGATGGCCCAGCGCGTGCGCGAGGTTCGCCGCATCGACGAACGTCTTCCAGAGGAGAATGTTCATGTAGGCGCGGTGGTGGAGCGACGTGCCGCCGAAGACAAGCCCCGCCGCGTGCTTGCTCGTCTCCCTCCTCTGCTCGAAGAGGCCGTCCGCACGGCGGTGCGCGTTCAGGTAGCCGACGAGCGCGACGACATCCGGCCACACGCCCGCCAGCGTCGCATCGTCGCCCGTGTAGAGGAGGTGGTCCCAGGCGACGGGGATGAACCAGGCCGCGAACTCGTCCGAGCCGAACGGGCCGTAGTCGCCGTCCGGCGGCCGCACGCTCCGCTCCGCATACGGCGAGGCGTGGACGTAGCCCGCCGGCGTACGGTTGAACGCAAGCATCTTCACGCTTCCCCCCATGTAGGGGCTCTGCGGACCAAACCCGTAGTAGCAGTTCCGCGCGGCCCACCAGAGGTCGCCGCTCCAGATCAGCCGGTCGCGCTTCGCGCCGTCCGCCACGTAGGGGAGCGTACGCGCGAAGTCCCAGTCCGCAAGATCCATGAGGTCCCTTCCCGCGACGGCAAGCGACACGAGGACGGGCCAGCTCTCCTTCGGCACCGAGAGGCCCACGCGCTCCCCCTTCCGCACGGGGACGCGCACCGTGCGGAACACGTTCGTCGCATCCTGGACGACCGGCACGCGCCGGTCGCCGACCAGCAGCTCGAAGCGTCCGGCGGGGAAGTGGGGGTTCGCGTCGAACTCGTAGACGACCTCGAACATCCCGTCGGCGGGCGCGGCCTTCCGGCACCACACGTCCGCCGCCGCCTGTTCAAGCCTGCGCGGGAGGAGCCGCCCGGCGACCCGTTTCCAGGCGTCGTGGTTCGGAAAGCTCGCGAGCTGGCAGGTCCACACGCTGATGTCCCAGAGGCGCGTGATGCGGTCGTCCGAACACGCGAAGGAGCCCCGGCGCGGCTCCGTGGAGAACACCTCTGCGTTCTCGATGCCGAGCACGTCGATCGACACCGTCCCGGGCGTGTCGAGCTGCACGCGCACGTAGCGCTCCTGACCCTGGATGAGCGGGGCGACGAACGTGCCCGTGCGGCCGACGCGGTAGAGTTCATGGCGGTTGATGTTGCCGGGCAGCACGGGAATGTCGAAGTCGGGGCCCAGATAGCGGGCGCTCGTCTCGCGCGTGAAGCAGCCCGTCTCGCCGAGGCCGTCCGGATGGTTCGCGTAGGCGAGGCGCAGGACCGGCATGCGTCCGTCGGCGGCGGCCACCTCGAAGACGGCGTAGCCCCCCACGCTCGGCGCGCCGAAGTCGAGCGCGAGGACCGGTCTCTCGCTCGTCCCGTCCCACGCGAGCGTGCAGACCTTCCCGTCGCCCTTCGCGAACAGCCCCTCCGGACACGTCACCGCGCCCTTCGCGTACAGGACGGACACCGGCATGGCGCCCTGCGCCACCGCACACGCAAGCCCCACGCACATCCATGCGATTCCTCTCGCCATGTTCCACTTCCTTTCAAGAACCGATTCAAGAACCGATAACCGCCCACGTCATGTCGCCTTGCCGTTGAATTCGCTGAACGGGCGCGGATTATATCATTTTCCGCCCCCTGGGGCAAAATGCGGCCGCACGCGGCGCGTCGCCGGGGCAATGGACGGATCCTCCGGCCAGACGTGCTTCGGGTAGCGCCCGCGCATGTCCTTGCGCACAAGCGCGTAGCTCGTCTTCCAGAAGCCCGCGAGGTCCTTCGTCACCTGCACGGGCCGCTGCGCGGGCGAGAGGAGGTGCATGACGACGGGCACGCGCCCCCCCGCCACCTTCGGCGTCTCCTGGAGGCCGAAGCACTCCTGCAGGCGCACGGCGACGAACGGCTCCGCCTCCTCGTAGTGGATCGTCATCTGCGAGCCGCTCGGCACCGCCATCTTCACGGGCGCGAGCCGGTCGAGTTCGCGGCGGTCGTGGGACGCCTCCGCGAGCGCGACGTCGAAGACGGCCGCGAGGTCGAGCCGCGCGAGATGCGCCCAGCGGCCCATGCCAAGCGTAAAGCCCGCGAACCAGTCCTCCAGATGGCGCGCCAGCGATGCGTCGGAGACGTCGGGCCAGTCCTCCAGCACGCGGTGGAGGAAATCGATGCGGGCCTGGAGCTGGCGCAGGTGGGGCGTCCAGCACGGGAGGTTCGCGACGCCCTTCTGGCGGATGCCCGCGAAGAGCGCGGCCTGCACGTCCGCCTCGTTCGGATGCGGCTGGCCGCCTTCCGCCAGCACCATGCGCCCGAGGCGGCGCTGGCGCACGGCGCGGACGGCCTCCGTGCGGCGGTCCCACTCCGTCACCGTCTCGTCCGTGATCTGGTCCGCGAACATCTCCTCGATGGCCGCCTCCGAGATGGACGCGGCGAGATGGATCTTCGCGTCCCCGCCCCGGTCGTCGAGGTCGCAGAGGACGAGGAACGGCGCGGCGGCCAGCACCTCGGTGCGCTCCAGGAACGCGCCGCGCCCCCCCGTCAGCTGGAACGAGCCGTTGCCCCGGTTGCGGGCGATGCGGTCCGGGAACGCATACGCCAGCACCTCGGGATCCGGCGGACGCGCCCCGCGCGTCCACCCCCAGCGCCGCGCAAGCTCCAGCATGCGCGGCGTGGGGCGGATCCGTGCGATGTCCGTCTCGCGCACCTTCGTCCCCTCTTCGAGAATCGCCGCCCAGTAGGCGGCCGCGCGGTCGTGGAGCATCATGTTCGCGAGGCGCGGATGCGCGGCGAGGCGCGCCATGCGCCGTCCGCGCTCCGTGATGCGCCCGTCCGCGTCGAGCGCACCGAGGAGTCGCAGGAGCGCCTTGGCGTTCTCCCAGTTCGCGGCGGGCGGCGGCGTGAGCCACGGAAGGCCGTCGAGGGCCGTCGTGCCCCAGGCCGCCGCCGCCAGCACGGTCGGGGCGAGGTCGGCCTCCATGATTTCGGGGCGCATCGCCGGCAGGAGCAGACGGTCCTGCGCCGCCGTCCAGAGCCGCAGGCAGACGCCGGGCGCGACGCGGCCCGCGCGGCCCCGCCGCTGCTCGGCGCGGTCGCGCGTGACGCGCAGCGTCTCCAGGCGGCTCATCCCCGACGCGGGCGAGAAGCGGCTCACGCGCATGAGGCCCGCGTCGATGACCGTCGTCACGCCCTCGATCGTGAGCGAGGTCTCGGCGATGGAGGTCGCGAGCACGACCTTGCGGCGCGGCGGGTCGAGCGGGCGGAGGACGGCGTCCTGCTCCTCCCGGGGGAGCGCGCCGTAGAGGGGCATCACGACGGCGCCGAGCCGCTCGGCCCCCGCCGCGCGCAGCGCCTCCTCGCAGCGGCGGATCTCCCCCTCGCCCGGCAGGAAGCAGAGGATGTCGCCGCCCGGCTCGGCGAGGGCGCGCTGCGCCGCGCCGGCCATCTGCGCGGCGACAGGGGCGTCGGAGGCGACCTGCAGGTAGCGCGTCTCGACGGGGAACATGCGCGCCTCGGCGGTGTGGACGTCCGCATCGCCGAGGTGGGCGGCCACGGCGTCCACGTCCAGCGTCGCGGACATCACGAGGAGGCGCAGGTCGTCCCGCAGCGCGCGGCGCACGTCAAGCGCCATCGCGAAGCCGAGGTCGCACGCGAGCGAACGCTCGTGGAACTCGTCGAAGACGACGAGCCCCACGTCCGCGAGCTCGGGGTCGGCGATGAGCCGCTGCGCGAGCAGGCCCTCCGTCACGATCTCCAGGCGCGTGCGGGACGACACCTTCCGCTCCAGGCGCACCTGGTAGCCCACGGTCCCGCCCAGCGGCTCGCCGAGGCGGCGCGCGATGTAGGCCGCGCAGCTGCGCGCGGCGAGGCGGCGCGGCTCCAGCATGAGGATCTTCCGCCCGCGCAGGAACGGCGCGTCCAAGAGCGCGGGCGGCACGCACGTCGTCTTGCCGCTCCCCGGCGGCGCGCGCAGCACGACCGAGCGGTTGCGCGCGAGCGACGCGCGGATCTGCGGGATGATTGCCTCGACGGGGAACATACGAAGTCAGGGAAGGAAGCGCGCTCCCGCACCCGACGCCCGCGCGCAGAGGACCTCGTCCTCCATACGCACGTCACACGTGATCGTCTTCATGTCGAGTAATGCCCCTTGCAGGCGGCGATTTCAAGAACGTCGCCATTGATCCGAAACACGAGCCTGTCCTTCTGGTTGATGCGGGCGCTCCACCAACCCGACCAGTCGCCGCGCAGCGGCTCGACGTTGCCGATCGCATCGTATCCGTTCCGTTCGATGCTCTTCAGAAGCACATTGATCCGGGTGAGCGTCTTGCGGTCCTGCGACTGTGCGGCAACGTAATCATCCCACGCCGTTTCATGCCAGTTCTTGCGCATTGTCACGCCTCTACGAGGTCATGCTCCACAATGTTGCGCCCTGCTTCCATGTCGGCTATCGCCCTGCGCAGACGCGAGGCGTTCGGCTCCTGAAAGAACGGGTCGTTCTCCTGTTCGCGCACGAACTTCGGCTCGCCGCGTGTTGAAACCACGGCGGATATGATGTACGCGAATGCGTCGTCGAGCGTTCGCCCATAGCGGTGGAGCTTACGCTCGGCGCGGCGCATCAAGTCGCGATCAAGCGTGAACGTTCTTTCAAGTGTCGCTGGCATTGCCTGATTTGTCCCTTCAGCACGCATTATACCACAAAACGGGCGGGCGGTGGCAAAGCGTGAGCAAGGCGGCGGCTCATCCGATCAGATGCGTCGCCTGGACGGATCCGGTCTTGATGTTGTGGACGACGATCTTGAGCCGGCCGCCCTCGACCGTGCCCTCGATGACGGTGGGGAAGCGATAGGCGATGTCCTTCGGCATCTCGCAGCCGCCACCGACGATCTGCGCCCAGGGGCGTTCCGCCGTCGCGGGGTCGAAGCGGTAGCGGTGCTTGTGGGCGCAGACGACGAGCTGCACGCCGTGCCGCGCGAGGATCGGGCTCCAGAGGTCGTGGCATTCGCGCGACCAGTAGGCGTAGTCGTGCGGGTCGATCTTCACGCCGTCGTGCGGGTAGTCCGGGTGGTCCGGCGCCGCGAAGAGCGGGATGTGGCAGAAGACGACCTTGAACTTCGCCGCCGCGATGTCGGGGCGGGAGAGGGCCTTTTCGAGCCAAGCGGCCTGGGCCTTGCGGTAGGGCTCGAAGTTGGCGAGGCCGAACCACTTCGGGTGGCCGTCCGGCTTGTCCTCCCCCGTGTCCATGCCGACGAGGGCGGCCTCGCCCATGCGCACGGCGAAGTTCCACTTGAGGTCCCACTCCGCGCCCGTGCGCTCGGCGGGGTGGCGCGCGAGCATGACCTCCTCCTTCTTCGAGATCCAGCTGCCCCGGAAGTCATGGTTGCCGCTCTCGAAGCAGACGGGGATGTCCGCCGCGTAGTCCCTGTCCGCGATCGGCGGGTCGAGGAAGATCTCGACGGCCGTCCGCTTCTCCTGCGTCGTGTTCGTCGCGTCGCCGTTCCAGACGATCAGGCCGGGCTTGAGCGCCTTCATCTTCTTCACGACGGGCTGGAACGCCGCCCACTGCGCGTGCGTGTCGTTCATCACCGCGAAGTGCGTCTTCGCCGCCGCGCCGAGCGTCGTGAAGGCATGGACCTTGCCGACGACGGGCGCGCCGAGCTTCGCGTCGTAGATGTTCTTGTAGTCCGTGAACGGCGTCGTCACCGTGCGGTACCAGTAGGTCGTCGCGGGCTTCAGGCCCTCCAGGCGCACTTGGAGGGCCGCGACGTCGATCGGCACGAGGCCGTAGCCGCCGCCCTTCACCGTGCGCGCGTTGCGCATCTCCGGGTTGTCCGCAAGCTCGACGACGCCCTTCGCGAGGCCCGAGACGCGCCACGAGACGCCCATCGTCGTCTCGCCCGGCGCCTGCAGGCACGGCTCGCCGACCGTGAAGGGGTCCGTCCCGATACCCTCGAACGGCTTGCGCGGCTTCGGAGGCCGCTGTGCGCCCGCCGGCGCGGCAACCGCCGCCGCCATCAAGGCCGATCCCGACAAAAACGTCCGTCTGCTGACCATCTGCATGTCCTCCGTGATGATGGGGGAATTCCCCTTCTTCGTCTCGTTCAGCCCTTCACAAGCTCGTCGGCGAGGGCGGTGAGCTGCGCCTCGCTCGCCGCGTCGAGCGCGGAGGCGATCGTCACCGTGTGTTCGCAGAACGTGAGGCCCTTCGACGTCCCGAAGAGGCCGCGCATGACCTTCGCGGCCATCGGCGCCCAGCTGCCGTTCTCCACGAGGCCGACGAGGCGGTTCTGGAAGTTGCGTTCGGTGAGGTGCTCGATGAACGTGCGCATGAACGGGAAGATGCCCGCGTTGTAGGTCGTCGTCGCGAGGACGAGCTTCCCGTAGCGGAAGGCGTCCTCCACGGCCTCCGCCATGTCGTCGCGCGCCAGGTCGAACAGGGCGACCTTCGGGCAGCCCTTCGCGAGGAGGAGGTCCCGGAGCTTCAGCGCGGCCGCCTTCGTGTGGCCGTAGACGCTCGTGTAGGCGAGGCACACGCCCTCGCTCTCGGCGCGGTAGCTGCTCCACGTGTCATACTGCTTCACCGCGTGGCCGATCGCCTCGGCCGTGAGGAGGAGCGGGCCGTGGAGCGGCAGGATCTTTTCGATCGCGAGCCCCGCCGCCTTCCTGAGGAGCGCCTGTACCTGCGCCCCGTACTTGCCGACGATGCCGATGTAGTAGCGGCGCGCCTCGCAGTCCCACCCCTCCGGGTCCTCGACGTCGTTCGCGCCGAACTTGCCGAAGCCGTCCGCCGAGAAGAGCGCCTTCTCGCCCGCGTCGTACGTCACGATCACCTCGGGCCAGTGGACCATCGGCGCGGCGACGAACGCGAGGACGTGCCCGCCGCCGAGGTCGAGCGTGTCGCCCTCCTGGACGATGCGGCGGCGCGCGGCGTAGTCCTCCCCGAAGAAATTCTTCATCATGCGGAACGCCTGCGCGGAGGCGACAACGGTCGTCTCGGGGTGTACCGCGAGGAAGCGCGCGAGGCACGCCGAGTGGTCCGGCTCCATGTGCTGCACGACGAGGTAGTCCGCCGCGCGGCCGCCGAGCGCGGCCGCCACGTTCGCCGCCCACGGCTCGAAGAAGCGGGCGTCCACCGTGTCCATCACTGCCGTCTTCGCCGCGCCCAGGACGACGTAGCTGTTGTAGGCCATGCCGCGCGGGACGGCGTACTGGCCCTCGAAGAGGTCGGTCTCGTGGTCGTCGACGCCCACGTACTTGATGTCGTTCGTGATGTCCCGTTCAATCTTCATGTTCTCTCCTTGGCTTCAAAGGCGGAAGTATACCATACGCCGAAGAACTCACGCAAGCGGTGACAGCGGCGCCGCCGCACGAGGGGCGCACGGCTTATTGTACAGATCATGTAAATCTCAGACCAGCAAATTACAGAATCTGTAAAATCGCATGCTCGCACGCCGCCGCGAAGCCCGTTCGCGACTGGATGAACGACGCGGATGCGCCCCGTCTCACCTAACGACCTTCAAACGGCACGATTTCTGCTTGATATTTTAAAAGTCTTCATTCCGGCCCAGCGGCCGACACACGCAACAAGGATACACATGAACGCATACATCGAAGCGGTTCTCAACGACGTCAAGGCGAAGAACGCGAACGAGCCGGAGTTCCTCCAGGCCGTCGACGAGGTGTTGACCACCCTCTCGCCCGTCATCGACGCGAACAAGGTCTACCAGCAGGAGGCCATCCTGGAGCGGATGGTGGAACCGGAGCGCGTGATCATGTTCCGCGTACCGTGGGTGGACGACACGGGCGCCGTGCGCGTGAACCGCGGCTACCGCATCCAGATGAACGCGGCGATCGGGCCGTACAAGGGCGGTCTCCGCTTCGATCCGTCGGTGAACCTCTCTGTCCTCAAGTTCCTCGCCTTCGAGCAGGTCTTCAAGAACTCCCTCACGACCCTCCCGATGGGCGGCGGCAAGGGAGGTTCGGACTTCAACCCGAAGCAGAGCCCCCACACCCCCGGCACGCGCTGCAGCGATCGCGAGGTCATGCGTTTCTGCCAGAGCTTCATGACGGAACTCTACCGCCACATCGGCCCCGACACCGACGTCCCCGCCGGCGACATGAACGTGGGCGGCCGCGAGATCGGCTACCTCTTCGGGCAGTACAAGCGCCTCGTCAACGAATGGACGGGCGTTCTCACCGGCAAGGGTCTCTCCTACGGCGGCTCGCTCATCCGTCCCGAGGCGACCGGCTACGGTGACATCTACTTCGCCGAGAACATGCTCGCCATGCGCGGCGAAACCTTCGAGGGCAAGAAGTGCGTCATCTCCGGCGCCGGCAACGTCGCCTCCTTCGCCGCCCAGAAGCTCATGCAGCTCGGCGCGAAGGTGCTCACCCTCTCCGACCGTTCGGGTGCAATCTACTGCAAGGACGGCCTCACCGAGGAGATGCTGCAGGAAGTCATGGTCCTCAAGAACGTCACGCGCGGCGAACTCGCCGACTTCGCGAAGGACAAGGCGGGCGTCGCGTTCTACAAGGGCGCGAACAGCTGGCAGATCGCCGACCAGATCGACTGCGCCTTCCCGTGCGCGCGCCAGAACGAGCTCGACGGCAAGGACGCGGCCTACCTCCTCCAGCACGGCTGCACGCTCGTGGGCGAGGGCGCGAACATGCCCTCGACGCCGGACGCCATCGAGGCGTTCGTCAACGCGAAGATCATGTACTCCCCGGGCAAGGCCTCGAACGCCGGCGGCGTCGCGACCTCGGGCCTCGAAATGTCGCAGAACTCCGGTCGCCTCAGCTGGACCGCCGAGGAAGTCGACGCAAAGCTCAAGGGCATCATGAAGGCGATCCACGACAACGCCTGGGCGGCCGCCGAGAAGTACGGCCACAAGGGCAACTACGTGATGGGCGCCAACATCGCCGGCTTCACGAAGGTCGCCGACGCGATGCTCGCGCAGGGCGTCGTCTAAGGCCGCCCGGACGCGCGCGGCACGTCCGTCATGGCCGCACAAGCTCGGCCATGACGGCGTCGCAGACCTCGAAGCCGCGCGCCGTGGGAACGAAGCGGTCGGGGGCCGGCCGGCGGAGGATGCCCGGCGCGACGAGCGCGTCGAGGCGCGCGCGCCAGGCGGCGAGGTGCGGTGCAAGAAGCGGATGGCGGCGCGCGACGTCGGCGAGGTCGATCCCCTCGGCCGTCCGAAGGGCGAGGACGGCGCGCGCGAAGGCGTCCTCGGCCGCCGTGGCCGTCGCCGTCTCGTAGCCCGTGGCGGTGCCGACCGTACGCATGAGCCCGACGCGGCCATGCGCGCCCTCGCCGAGGCCCGTATAGTCCTCGCCGCGCCAGACGGCGCAGTTGTGGCGGCAGGCGAAGCCGGGCCGCGCGTAGTTCGAGACCTCATAGCGGACGAGCCCGGCGGCGGCGAAGGCGTCCTGGGCCACCGCAACCTGGTCGAGCGCGCGCGCGTCGTCGGGGAGGACAAGCCGCCCTTCCCGCACGGCACGGTCGAGGCGCGTCTTCGGCTCGCGGATGAGCGCGTAGCAGCTCGCATGGACGGGCGCGAGGTCGCACGCCCGCGCAAGCGTCGCGCGCCAGCGCGCCGCATCCATCCCCGGCCAGCCGGCGATGAGGTCGAGCCCCGCATTCGGGAAGGCGGCCTGCACGCGGCGGAAGGCCCTCTCGGCGTCGCGCGCCGTGTGCCCGCGCCCCATTGCCGCGAGCGCCGCGTCGTCGAAGCTCTGGACACCCAGCGACACGCGGTTGACGCCGCCGTGGCGCAGCGTCTCCAGGAGACGGTCCGACACGTCGAGCGGATGAAGCTCGACGGAGAATTCGGCCCCCTGCGCGAGGCGCGGCTTCAAGGCGGCAAGAAGCGGCGCAAGGTCGCAGAGGGCGGGCGTGCCGCCGCCGAAGTAGACGGTCGCGAACGGCCCTTCGGGGAGTTCCCGCACGACGCGGGCGACGTGCGCGGCGCGCACCGCCGCCGAGGCGCCGGCACGGGAGAGGAGCGCGCAGTAGGCGCACTTCGCCCTGCAGAACGGGAAATGGACGTAGAGGTTCATCGCCATTTCAGACAGGAGACAGGCTCAGCCCCTGAGAAGCGCACGGAGGGATTCATAGAGCCACGCGGCGCTGGAACCGACGGAAAGATAGGCGTTCGCCGCGCGCGAGAGAAGCGAACGGGCGAAGGCCGTCCAGGGGATGCCCGCCGTGCAGACGATCCACGCGGCGACGCCGGCGACGTTGAAGACCCAGATCAGCACGTAGGAGAAGAGCCGCCCGAATTCCTTGATGTCCGGCTGGGGCTGCAGGAGCGAGCGGATCGTGAAGCAGCAGTGGAAGCACCAGGTGAACCCCACTGCGAAGAGCCAGGCGCACGGCAGCGGGAGCGGGGAGGCGAAGCAGCGCACGACGAGGGCGGCAAGCGCGACGACGGCCGTGTAGAACGGAAAGAAGTAGGGCGCAAGGGTAATCCACACGTTCGACTTCGAGAGCGTCACGGATCCGCCGGAGGCTCCGACGCGCAGCTTGGAGACGCGCGCGCCGAAGAGAAGCCCCCAGAGGGCGTGCGTGAGTTCGTGCCCGAAGACGTAGGCCCGGACGGGCGGCGGCAGGAACTTCCAGACGGCCAACTGGGCGACGAGCCCCGCGAACACGGCCACCACGCCCGCCGGCACGACGGCGCGCCCTTCCGCCGGGATGCTCCCCAGCATGTCGACGAGCGACCGCGCCACGCCCCACGCGAGCGGCAGCGCCGCCAGCGCCAGCAGAAATCTCAACGCCCCCGCCACCGCCGGTCAGTCGTCGAAGATGAAGACGAGCTCGCCCGGAAAGACGCGCCGATTCTGTCGCGCCAACGCCTCGACGAACTCGCGGTCGGCGTTGAACCGCCGCTGCTTTGCGCGGATTTCGTCGATCTCGCGGCTCTTCTCGTCGATGCGGCGATGGATGCGCTCCCGCTCCGCCGCGAGCCCCCGCGCGTGGTTGTACTTCGGATAGGAGACCATCACGCCTGCGACGACAATGCTGATGAAGCCGAGGAAGAAAAAAACCTGGAGAACTCTGTGCAGAAAATCGTTCATGTGCCCAATGTGCGCGTATTGTAAAACGATTAAGGCACAGAAGTCAAGCCGATTTGGCGCAGGAGGCCGCGCCCGGGAATCGGCCGACAGGAAGGGGCGTGCCGGGAACGGGCACGTTCTTCCGGGACGCTGGAACCAGCGCGAAGCTCATTTCAAGACGAGGTAGTCCTCTGCGGAGATGACGTGGCCCTCGAACGTGTAGGGCGAAGTTCGGTAGTTCGTGACGAGGCGCGTGCCGTCCTCCCACTCGGTGAGGAAGACGTCGGCGGCGAGCCGCGCATGGCGGCGCATATACTCGAACTGCAGGTGGCTGAGGGGGGCCCAGATGTCCCAGCCGGCCTTGATCTTCGCGACTGAGGCGCGCAGCTCCTCGTCCGTCGCGCAGCCGAGGTCGCTCTTGCCCATCCAGTCCGTCCCGTCGTCCACGAACTTCGAGTAGAAGTAGAAGTTCGGGCGACCGCCGTATTCGAGCAGCTTGAGGCGCGAATAGCGGTCCTGCGCCGTGAAGTTGACCGTCGTCGTGAACGGGTTGTTGACGATGATGCCGTTGTAGACGAGCTGCCAGACGGGCAGCATCCCGTCGACGAGACCCTTGTTCTTCGCGCGCGGGTCGCCGAAGGACGCATAGAGCACCGAATCGAGCGAGCCGGCGAAGTGGTCGAGCGAGCCCTCCGACGCGAAGCCGCCGAAGAACGCGCGCGCCGTCTCCGCGCTCTTCCCCCACCACGCGGCCGCCTCCGCGCGGCTGAGCGGGTGGCGCGGGTCGTTGCAGACGGGCGCGAGGAGGATCGTCACCACGTCGAAGTACCCCATCCCCCGGAAACCGAGCGCCGCCATGCGCGGCATCTCGCGCGAGGACCAGAACTCCCACGCGCGCTGCGGGCAGATCTGGAACTGGCGTCCGCCGCCCCAGAACTGGCTGTGCGCCTGCGCGGGCTCGCCCTTGTCGTTCTTGATCAGGTACTCGATGTCCCAGTTCTCGGCGATGCGGTAGGCGTCGCGGAAGTTGGCGTGCGGCACGATCAGGTAGCCGCAGTCCTGCGTATCCTTGATGCACCGGCGCAGCTTCGCCTCGCCGCCGAGCGCCGGCTCGACCGGGAACGACTGCGGCCAGCGCCCGTCGTGCCCGCCGATGTTCCACCCCACGAGGCAGAGTTCGGCCCTGCCGACGCCCTGGCGCTTCAGCTCGCGCGCGATGTCGCCCACGCGGTCGAACGTGACGGCCACCCGCTTGATCGCGGGCTCGTTCTCGGGCACCTGCTCCGGCACCGGGCTCGGCACCGGCTTCCACGCCTGGCGGATGCGGATCTCGGGCGCCGCGACGGCGTACTTGAGGGCGTCGTTGCCCTTCACGCGCTCCTTGAACGGCTTCACCGCGCCCCGTTCGAGCTGGTACGCCCGGTACGCGCGCGCCATGCCGCTGTAGTCCGCCGCGTCGCCCGTGAGCGTGCGCCACTCGATCGCGAAGTCCTCGTAGGGCGCACTGCACTGCTCCTCGTTGAGCACGCAGCTCTGGCGGTAGACGCCGTCGCGCGCCGTCACGCGCGCCGTGAAGTAGTACTTCAGGCCCTTCACGAGCGCGACGTAGGTCTTCACGGGCGTCTTCATGCCGAACATGGACATCGACGGCCAACTGCACGAGAAGTCCCCCTTCTCGCAGCGGAACGTGCCGTACTGCCCCGTGGGGACGACCCAGTAGCCCACATCGCCCACCTTCGCCGTCGCGAAGTCCGGCGTCACCGCGAGGCGCTTCGCGCCCTTCGCCCGGATCGCCGCGCGCGGCAGCGCGAACGCCGTCACGCCGTCCCTCTCCGCCACCTGCACGCGCTCGATCTCGGTCTTCCCGTTCTTCAGCGTCCACGCCAGCTCGATTTCCACGCCCGACGCGGCGACCACCGCGCAGACGGCGAGCGCGCCCGCCACAAAAGCCTTCTTCGTCATCCTACCGTTCCTCCATCTTGGCCTTCTGGGCGAACTTCGCCTTCACGACCGGCACGACGGCCTTCGGACGGCGGAAACCGTCGTAGAGCCCCGCAAGGTTCTGCGCAAAGGGCTTCGTGCGGATCGTCGCGCCGCCCCGGTGGTAGCTGCGCGCATCCGTGAACTGCCAGATCGTCATGCCGGTGATCTCGGGGTGGGCGAAGACGACATCCAGCACGTCGCCGACATACTCGGCCTCGAACTCCTCCGTCCACTGCGCCCCGGCGGGGTCGTGATGCCCGTAGACGCCGCACGTGCCCATCTCGGCGACGATGATCGGCTTGTGGGGGTAGAGCCTGCGGAAGCGCGAAACGACCTTGTCGACGTCCTCCTTGATGAGGCGGCGCAGGTTCGCGGGGTCGCCCGCGTCGCTCCCGATCCAGCCCGGATAGGTGTTGAAGGCGACGAGGTCCGTGTTCGCGTTCGCGATGTCGCTGCCGTTATGGCAGCAGGCGTAGGTGACGAGCCGCCCGCTGTCCTCGGCCCTGATCGCCGCGATGAGCTTGTCCGCAAGCGCCTTGCCGGGCTTCGAGCCGGACGCGAACTCGTTCATGAACGCGAAGATGATGACGGACGGGTGGTTGAAGCTCGTGCGCACCATCTCCCGCGTCTCGATCAGCTGTTCGGCGATGAACGTCTCGTTCGTCAGCTCGTATGACGACATCTTGCCGCCGTGGCTGCCGTTCCCCCAGCCGAGCGACTCCTCCCACACGAGGACGCCCATCTCGTCGCAGTAGTCGAGGAAGCGCTGCGCCTGCTGGTAGTGGCAGCCCCGGAAGAAGTTCCCGCCGAGCGCCTTGAGGTTCTGGATGTCCTCGACCATGAGCGCCTCGGGCGTCGCCGCGCCGAACTGCGGGTGCGACTCGTGGCGGTTCGCCCCCTTCAGGTAGAGCGGTCTGCCGTTGAGCCAGAGCCGCCGGTCCGCCGCCTTGATCTCGCGGATGCCGAAGCGGACGGCGACGGGCACCGCCGCGCCGTGCGCGAGGGCGACCGTGTGGAGGTTCGGGGCCTCGGGCGACCAGAGTCTGAAGTGCGGCACGCGCACCGTCGCGCGCGCGTTGCGGAACGCCGCCTGGACGGCGTTCGTGCCGTCGAAGACGAGCGTCGCGTCGAAGTCGGCGTCCTTGAAGTTCACGGCCTCGATCTCCACCGTCCCCGCCCGGTAGTCGCGCGTGCGCACGAAGAGCGTGCGGTTGTCGAAACGCAGCGACACGCCGTGGTAGAAGCCGCCGAAGAGGTAGAAGTCGTAGTAGGGGCGCGCGAGATGCAGGGTCTCCCAGTCGAAGCGGTTGTCGAGCGCGGCGAAGAGCGTGTGCGTGCCGGCGGCGAGCGGACCCGTCTCCAGCTCCAGCCGCGCGTAGGGATAGGGGTGCGTCCCGAGGTCCCGGCCGTCGATCTGGAAGTGGCCGACGAGCCCCATGCCGTCGACGACGAGCCAGGCGTTGTCCACCGCCCGGTCGAGCGTGAACGTGCGGCGGTAGAGGCCCGTCCCGCGCTTGCAGAGCCACTGCGGCATCATGTCGTAGCAGCCCGGCACGGCCATGCGGTCCGTCGCGGCAAACGCCGCACCCGCCGTCTGGGCCGGCGCCTTCCCCTCCTCGAAGCGGAACTCCCACGACCCGTTCAGGTCGAGGACCGCCGCATGAACCATCGTTCCGGCCGCGCAGAGCGCCGCCCCGACCATCGTCATCGCGTGTTTCATGCCGGAAAGTGTACCATACTTTTTCGTCTCATGCCGGACGGACGCCGACGCATGGCAGGGGGCGCGTCCGCCCGCCTCACTCCGCCTGGAGGAGGAGGCCGGTCTGCGCGATCTCGGCGGCGTCGAGCGCGTAGACGGGATCGAGCTCCACGGCGAGCGACGCGGCGACGGCGACGCCCGCCTTCGCGAGCTGGCGGCGCCACTTGGCCTGGAGGTCCGCCTTGCACGTCGCGGCCGAGTCCTTGCCCTCCGCGTTCTTGACGGGCGAGAACTCCTCGCGGCGGTCGAACGCGAAGCAGGTCACGCCCTTCGCCTCGGGGAGCGCGTCGAAGATGAACTTCTCGAACTTGTAGCCGTTCGGCTCCGCCGCCTTGACGACGTTCCCCTTTTCGTCCACCGTCGCGATCTTCTTGTGCGCGAGGTGGAGGGGCATGTCCTTGGCGGCGAGGCGTTCGAGGAACGCGCGCGAGAAGACGTGGATCGCCGGCGAGCCGAACTTGAAGTAGAGGTCGCCCGACTTCGTGCGGCGGTTGTTCATCTCGTCCGTCATCTCGGTGTATTCGATCATGTCGAAGTGCCCGTCGCGCTTCACGACCATGCCGAGCCCCTCGTTCGGGTCGCGCTTCGCGCAGAGCTTGAGCGAGTACTCGCTCTTCTCCAGCGTGTGGAGGCCGATGAAGGCGGGGTCGGCGACCTCGACCATCGGGTTGTCCACCTGGAAGTAGAAGAGCGTCGTCACGCCGCGCGCCTTCATGTCCGCGAAGCAGCCGTTCGCCTTGAGCGCGCCGATCATGCCGCCGTGGCCGTCGGGGCTCATGAACACGTGCCCGGGCGCGTCGAGGATGATCTTGCCGTCGGCCGTCATGCCCGGCCACATGCCCTGCCGGAAGAAGACGACGTCGTCCGCGTTGAGCCCGAAGTATTCGTTCTCCTCGAAGTGCCGCACCGTCGCCTCGTAGTTCGCCGCGCTCGTCATCACGTAGAACGGGATGCGCGCCGCGGAGCGGACGGACATGGCGAGGACCTTGCGCGCGTGGAAGTAGAAGAGCGACGCGCCCGTGACGGGGCCGATCGGATACGCGCCCTTCGGCCCGTCGAAGCCGAGGCGCGAGCCCTGCCCGCCCGCGACGAGCAGCACGCCCACATGGCCTGCGGCGAGCTCCTTTTCGCCCGCCGCGACGGCCTTCTTCAGGGCCGCACCCTTGAGCGCCGCCACCTTCGGCGCCGTCGGCCGGCCCTTCTTCGCCGTTTCGGCCGGCGCGCCCGCGCCGGGCAGCATCGCCTGGCAGCGCGCGACCTCCTTGAAGTCGATCGTCTCGATCTGCGCGAGGAGCGCCTTGCGCGCCTTCGCCGAGAGCTTCTTCCAGAACCTCAGCAGCTGCTCCTGCCCGTTCTTCTTCAGAAGCGCCGCCGCCTGTTCGTATGTCATCGTCTTTCCGTCCTTTGACTTTCGATTTCCTGTCTTAAGCCGCTACCGGCCCTTCGGGCCGCGCGCCATAAGCTCGTCCACGAGGCGCGCGATCTCGGCCTTGGGCGTCTTCTCGGTGAGGACGCGGTGGTTGCCGTTCGCGTTCTTCGTCCAGCGGTTGCGCCCCTTCCCATCGACGATCTCGAACGTGCCGCGCTCGATGCCGAAGTGGGCCTCGGCCCCGCGCACGGCGGCGAGCACGGTGATCTCGTCCCACGACGGATGGCCCGTCTCCGCCTCGTTGTAGTCCTTGAGCGCGCGCCGGAAGACGTCGCGCACCGGGTTGACGGCATCGGCGAGCTTCGAGACGGGCACGCCGCACTTCACGCCGGCGCCGTAGGTGAAGTCGAGGAAGTAGACGGGGGTGGGCCACTCGGCGAAGGCGATCTTCGAGGACGCGCCGTCCGCGCCCGAATTGTACTCGAAGCCCTCCGGGTAGCGGCACGCCATCGCGTACCACGCCTTGACCTTCTTCGCGACGAGCGCGGGGCCGTCGAGCGGCGAGAGGGCGTCCGCCTTCGTCTCCAGGAGGCGGCGGAGGTTCGTCGTGAAGCCGACCGTGACGATCGTCACGCCGCCGTCCGGCGCGGCGGCGAGGAGGCGGCGGTAGACCTCGTTCGCGTCCGGCGCCGCGTCGCCCGTCGGATAGCGCAGCCCCGGGCGGGCGGCCACCGTCTCCGCGTAGATTTTGTAGGAGGCGTTCTTCAGGGCGTCGGGATCGACGTCGGGGCCGAGGCCCCCCGCGCGCGGCGCGCCGATGGGCAGGTCGCCGCGCCCGTAGAAGCCGTTGATCAGCTCGACCATGCCCGTGGCGGGCGATTTGCGCGTCGAGACGACGGTGCCGAGGATCTCGCACGCCCCCTCGTCCGCGAGCGTGTGCAGCACGGCAAGCGCGCCCACGTCGTCGAAGTCCGTGTACATGTCGGTGTCGAAGATGATTTTCGGCACGTCCGCGAAGAGCGCCGCCCCGGCGAGGGCGAGGCCGGCCGTGATGAGTGTCTGAAATTTCATAGACGGAGATGATACCAAAAAATCCCCGCCGGGGCGAGTATCTGCGACCCGCCCGTCCATTCAGTTCCCCGCCAGGGCCTTCTGGATCGCCTCCGCGTAGACGCGGCCCATCTGCATGGAGCCCCAGTCGTTCGGATGGCAGAAGTCGAAGGTCGCCTCGCCCTCCTTCGGCAGCATCTCGACGCCGCCGACGAAGAAGAGGTTCTTCCAGAGCGCCGGATCCTCGGCCTTGAGCTTCGCGTAGACGCCGCGCGCGAAGACCTCCTGCGCACGGGGCTTGTCGAACTGCGTGCAGCCGCCGCAGAGGAGGATCGGCGTCGTCGGCCGCCGCCTCCGCAGTTCGCGCACGAACGGCTCGTAGTTCTGCTTCTGCATCTCCACGGACATGTTCCAGTCGCAGTCGAGTACGTAGAGCGCGGCGTCGATCGACGCGATCATCTCGCACATGTCCATCTCCATCTTGCCCGCGCCGGAGTACCCGTGGTTGATCACCTCCACGTCCGCAAGCCGCCCCTCCTGGACGGCAAACGCCATGCCGGGGCGCGACACGCAGCCGCCGTGGACGATGGACGTGCCGTAGTGGACGATGCGCCGCGCCACCGGGTGGCGCGGCAGCGCTTCGATCTTCGCCCCCTTCTCGACGCCCACCTTGAACGAACGCACGGTGGACCGAAGCGGCAGGTAGACCATGCACGGGCGCCCCGGCTCCCAGTTCATCGCGTATTCGCCGCCATGTTCGTTCCCCTGCGCGTCCTTCTGGTAGGAGAAGTAGCGGGGATTCGCGGCGAACTTCCAGGTCCCGTCCGCCTCCTGGCGGTAGACGTCGAGCCCCGTCATCGCCGTCGGCCCCATGAAGGCGTCCACGGCGCGCGGATTGTCCACCACCCACTTGAACATCAGCCTCCGCCCCTGCGGCACGAACCGCACGTTCACGCCCGTTGCGTGGCGGCTCATGCTCCAGACGGGATTCGGCACCCTGCCCTGCGCGCTCTTCGGCAGACGGCAATAGGGCGTTTCGCCGTCCGTGAACGCCGTCCCCTCGATGGTCAGCTGCGTGCCGTCATACCAGTCGTAGTCGTCCAGCTTCGGCGCCTGTGCGGCGGCGGCGCCGAGGGCCACCATGCAGCAACCTGCCAACAATCCGTTCTTCATTCCATTTCCCTCTTTTTGCGCAGACGCCGCCAGCTCGTGTTGAGATAGGAGACGATCGCGAACGTGAACATGAGAATGATGAGGTTCATCTGCTGGCGCAGCACCCATTCGAGGGCGCTCTGCAGGTAAGACGCCGTCAGGCCGCCCAGGAGGCCGAGGGGGATGAAGTACTGGCGCGTCCCGCGCAGCCTGCCGAGGAGCCGGAAGCAGCTGACGTAGTAGTAGAGAAACCAGAGCAGCATCGCGCCGAGCCCCAGAAGCCCGCATTCCGCGCCGACGAGCAGGTAGACCGTCTCGACGACGCCGTCCTGCACGCCTTCGTTGTCCCGCCGGATCTCGCGCCCCGCGCGCACGCAGTACGCATAGGGGGGATTGCACTTGATGCCCCAGTTGTTGATGCCCACGCCGAAGAACGGCTTGTCGCGGATCATCTCAAGGGCGAGCGCGGCCAGTTCCACGCGCGTGCTGGCCGACGTCTCCGGCGCCCGCTCGAAGCGCTCGACGAGGCGCGGCAGCATCGCGAGGAGCGCGAGCAGTCCGGCAAGGGCCAGCGGGATCATGCGCGCAGGCCAGCGGCGCGGGAGCCCCTTCCAGAGGCCCACGGCGAGGACGATCCCGCACGTGACCGGCGCCATCGCGATCGCCCCGCGCGAATAGGAGCGCATGAGCGCCCCGATCGAGCAGACGAAGGCGAAGGCGAGGAACTTGTCGAAGCGCGTGCGGAGGCCGTTGACGAGATAGGAGGCAAAGAAGAGGCCCGTGAAGAGATGCATCGCCATCGCCATGCAGTTCTGGTGCGGGAAGAGGCCGTTCGGCTGGTAGACGCCCTGGAAATGGGCCTTGACGACGAAGAGGAAGTTGAGGACGGAAAACGCGGCGAGGCCGCCCAGGACGCTCTTGATGTCGTCCGTCGCCTTGGCGTAGGTGTAGACGGAAAGGCTGAAGACGTAGAGCATCGCCATCTTCCAGATCTCGCACCAGGCCGCGAGCGCGCCGGTGAGGACCGTCGCGTCGCGCGTGTCGCCGAACGTCTCCCAGACGGCGTCGCCGATGTTCATCACGCTCGGCAGGCAGAGGAGAAAGTAGAGGAGATAGAGCCGGAACCCCCACTCCGGGGCGAATCCCGCGAAGCGCCGGCGCAGGGCGTGGGCCGCGACGACGGCAAGCGAGAGGAGGTAGATGACGCTCACCTCCATGCCGCGCGCGCTGCCGCGGTACCAGTCGCGCGAAAAGAAGTTGAGCTTGAACGCGCCGTAGAAGCACAGCGCGCCGCACATCGCCCAGAAGGCGTACTTCGTCCACCGCGGGTTCAGGAAGAGAAGGAACGCGAGCGGGGGGACCCCCAGCGCGGCGAACGCGAAGACGACGTACTTCATGGCCGCGTCAGTTCGTGGTGAAGGCCGTCGTCGTCGAGCGGAGGAGGTTGACGAGCTGGGCCGTCGGCAGGAGCTTCTTGACGAAGACGTTGTACTCCGAGAGGTTGTCCTTGGGCACGTAGACGACGTCTCCGGCCTTGAGCGGCACGTCCCGGCACTTGCCGGCGAGAATGCCGTCGACGTCGACCTTGTACATCTTCGGGTTGGAGAGGCCCTCGCGGATGATGATGACATGGCTCCAGTGGGTGTCCTCCATCCACCCGGCGGCCGTCAGCGTCTCGATGAGCCTCATGCCCGCCTCGAAGAGCCGCTTGTGGGGCCTGCGCACCTCGCCGCAGACCGTGACGGACGACTCCATGCGCTGGGCGATGAACACGTAGTCGCCTTTGCGGATGCGGACATTGTCGAGGCGCTCGCCCACCTCGATCGCCTTGCGGAAGTCGACCGGCAGGATCTCCCCGTCGCGCACGAGGATGGAATGCTCAAGGTCGGCCACGTCCACGTCCATGCCGTTGAAGAGGTGGATGGCGCTGCCGCCGGCGCGCGCGTAGAGGTCCGAGAGGCGCGTCGCGTTGGAGATGCCGTAGACGGACGGATGCTTGCACGCCCCCGAGATCGTCGCCGTCTCGCTTGAGATCTCGCGCACCGTCACGCTGACGACCGGGTTCTTGACGTAGGGCCTGAGGCCGTCGCGGATCACGTCCGCCGCCTCGCCGATCGTCCGCCCCGAGACCTTCAGCTGGCCGATGAACGCGAGGCCGATCGAGCCGTCGGGCCCGATCTTCGTGACGATGCCGAGGTCTTCGTGCCCGTAGACGCGGATCTCGATCTCGTCGCCCGCGTTCATGCGGTAGACGGCGTCCTTCTCGGCCGCAAGGGCCTCAAGCCGCGCCGTGCGCCTGCGCTCGGCCTCCGCGTCGCGCCCCGCCTCCGCGATGATCGCCTCGCCGTCCCCGATGCCGTCCGGCTGCACGAGCTCCGTGTAGTTCCCGGTCAGGCGGTCGGAATAGCACCCGCCGGCGAAAAGGGCCAGCGCCGTCCACATGGCAAGCCTCGTCATCGGTTCGCCTCCAGTTCCCTTCGGACAGTCTTCGGCGGGACGCCCGTCACGAGCGCGCACGCAGGCTTCGCCGCCTTCTTGAGCGCCGCGCGCACGTAGGCGAACCAGGCGCGCGGCGTCCTGTCCGCGCCGACGACGACGAGCGCCGAATCGACGAGGGCCAGCAGCTGCGCGAGGAACGAGCCGCCCCTGCGGACGCCGCCCGCCACGGAGACGAAGACGATGTCGAAGCCCCCGCGCAGGTCGGCCAGGTCGGCGGCGAGCATCTGCTGCTCGGCCGGCGCAAGGGCGAAGCGGTTCGAGACGGGAAGCCAGCCTTCGGCGTCCTTCCGGTGGACGCCGACCATCGGGACGGATCCCGCCGGCGGCTCGAAGCCCTGGCCGGGGACGAGCGCGAGGTGGAAGACGCGCAGGCCCGACATCGAAGCCGACCAGGCGACCTGCGCGTCGAACGCGGGGTTCTTCTCCGACCCCGGCAGGTCGCACACGAGGACGACGCCGCGCGGCGCGTCGGCCGTGCAGAGCCTGAGCGCGACGACGCCCATCGCCTCCGCCATCTCCGCGTCCGGCGCGCGGCCCGCCGCGGGGACTGAGCCGAGGAACGCCAGCGCGTCATACGCCGCGACTTCGGCGCCGCCCCGGACGCGCCCCCAGGCGAACTCGTAGGCGAGCAGCCAGACGAGCAGCGTGCCGGCGGCGAAGCCCGCGCCCACGACCGCGAGGAGAAGCTGCCGCGCCCCCATCGGGCTCTTGTCCCACGCGCCGCCGGCGCGCTCGATCTGCTGGAGGTCGTTCGGGAGCGAGCGCGTGAGGTAGGCGATGTCGCCGACCTTGTCGTCAAGATCCCGCAGGCTCGCCTCGATCTCGCCGCGCCGCGCCTTCAGCCGCTCGAAGCGCGGCACGACGGCGTTGAGCTTCTCGACCTTCTTTTCGCTTGCGGCCATCTCCCCCCGCATGGACGCGCGGCGTTCGAGGAGAACGGCCCGGCGCGCCTCGGACTCGGCCAGCTCGGCGGCCGCCTTCTCCACCTTCTCAAGCCCGTCGACGCTGACGCCCGCGATGCCTTTCTCCGCCAGGAACCGTTCGAGGTCCCGCCGCATCGCCCCGCGCTCCTCAAGCTTGCCGGAGACCTTCGGATTCAGGTCCGTGTAGACCTCGCGCAGCTTCGCGAGCTCGGCGTCGAGCTGCGCAATCGCCTCGGCCTTCTGCCGGATCTGCGGCGCGGCGGCCACAACGGCCTTCCCGTTCCCGCCCGCCTCCTTCTCGAACGTGCGCCGCTTCATCTCCTCGCCCGCGAGCTGGACGTCGAGGGCCGAGAGCTCGCGGCGCTGCTCGACGAGCGCCGCGTTGAAGACCTGCAGGGCCTCGATCGGTGCGGGCTCGCCCGTCTGGGAGACGAACGCGCGTACCTCGCCGTCGATCTCCGCGAGCTTCTCGACGAGGTCCTTCTGCCGCCGCCGCAGCGACGCGGCGAGGTTCTCCAGGTCGCGCGTGCGGTAGTCGACGTACGTCTCGACGAGGAGCGACGCATAGAGGTTCACCTTCTGGACGGCGCCCTCCCACGTCTCCGAGGACGCCGTGAGCGTGAAGACGTTCGAGGGCCTGCGCTCCTGGTGCAGGTTCAGGTCCTTCACGAGGCACATGCGCTCGCGCTCCGGCATCGGCATGCGCTCGCCGACGAGGCGCTTGAGCGTGCGGCGGTCGAGGATCGACATGACCTGCCGGTCGCTCGGGCCCTCGATCTTCGCGATCGTGCGCGGCGCGTAGAGGAGGCGCGTCGTCGCGTCGAAGCGGCTGACGCTGTGCGCCGCGCGCCAGGCGAGGGCGGCGGAGAACGCGCCGGCCGCCAGCAGGAAGACGGCGAGGAGCAGCCAGATCCATTTGCGGACGACGATCCAGGCGACCTTCTGCACGGCCGCCAGCGCCTTGAGCCGCTCGCGCTCCGCCTCTGTCAGTTCTTCTTCCATTCAGGCATTCAGAAAGGGCCTGCGGCAGTCCGAACGAACCGCCGCAGGTCCTGCGTTCCGGCATGGCGGGAACGACGCCCCGCATGCAGGGCCGGCGTCACTCGCCGTAGACGACGGTCGTCCGCTCGCCGACGATGCCGAGGATGTTGCGCGTCTTGTAGTCGACGTGGTGGATCTTCTTGATGCCGCCATTGTCCATCGCGGCCTTGAGCGAGGCGTCGCCCTCGACAAAGCAGATGATGCCCTTGGCGGTGGCCGTGCCGACCTTGTCCGGCTTGACGCTGTTGTCGATGAACTTCGTGTCCGGATGCTTCACATCCAGCGAGATCACCGAAGTAATCGGCATCTCGCACGTCATCACGCAGCCCGAGCCCAGCGCCGCAAGCGCGGCGACGCACAGAAGCTTCTTCATGTTCGTTCCTTTCCTTTTTTGTTCGTATCGCGCCCTGCGGGCCTGGACAGCCCAGGACCGCAAGACGCCGAAATTATACCCTACGCGGGCGGGCGGCGTCAACCCCGCCGCGCGCGCCCTAGAACAGGCTCTCCGGGATGAAGCAGCTCGCGAGGACGTGCCCCTTCACGACCGTCGAGGCGACGGGGATGGGCCGCCCCCGGAACTGCTTGAACGGCTCCAGCCACTGGCCCGTGAGCGAAACGGCCATCTCGCCCGTCTCGGCCTGGAACGACTCGACGACAAGCTCGCGCGGCGAGTAGCGGATGCCCGTGCCAAGCGCCTTCGAGACCGCCTCCTTCGCGCACCAGAAGCGGATGACGGCGCTCGGCGCGTTCACGGCCCGCACTGCAAGCTCCAGCTCCTCCGGCAGGAAGACGCCGTGCGTGAACTCCTCCGAAAGCTCGCGGTCGCGCGACTCCACGTCCACGCCCACGCGCGCGTTCGCCGCCACGACCGCGACGACGAACTGCGCCGTGTGGGCGATTGCGAGGTCGATCGACGCGGTGAGATGGTCGTCCTTCCAGCGTCCGATCGGGTGGGGCTTGCCGCTGTCGTCGCGCCAGATCTGGACGTCCGCCGGACACCACCGCGCCTGGTAGTTCTCCTGCAGGAAGCGGCGCACGGCCTCCTTCGCGGCGATGCGCCCGAACAGCCACTCCGTGCGGCGGCTCGCCGAGCCCGAGAGGTCGGCGAAGTCGCCCCGCTCGGCCTTGTTGAGGACGACGTGCGAAAGCGTCTTGAGCCAGATCTCCTCGTTGCGCTCGAAGAGCGGGTAGGGGACGTCGGTCACGACGGCCGAGGCGATGCGCGTCGCGGGCGCGCCGAGGAGCTCCGGCGCGAGCGGTTTCGTCAGGTAGGTCGTCACGGGCGAGAGGAGCAGCCTCCGGTACTCGTCCGGCACGCGCTCGGTCAGCTCCTCGTAGCCGCGCAGCTCCAGGACGAGCTTCCCGTTGCCGTCCGAGACGAGGATGTCCACGACGAGCGAGCGCGGCGTCACCCCCGTGTTGCGCAGGTAGCAGTGGAGGCGCATCCCCTCCGCAAGCGGCGCGTGGAACGCGATGCGGCGCACGCGGAACGGGAAGGAGAACGCGCCGGGGAAGCGCTCGTGGCTGCGCCAGAGCGGGAAGCCGTCCGCCACGGCGGCGAGCAGCTGCGGGTTGAGCGTCCACACCGGCATCTTCGTGTGGACGACGGCGTCCTCGCTCGACGGCACCTCGACCTCGTAGTCGAGGCCCGCCTCGCTCCAGCGGTCAGCCGCGCGGATGCCGCGCAGGCGCGCACCGGCGAAGAGGCGGTCGGGGTAGATGTCGCTGTCGGTCCAGTGGACGTCGCGCGGCTTGCCGAGCGGGGGCGGCACGAAGGCCGTGGCGGCGGGCGGCTCGGCCGACAGGAGGAACGTCCCCTCCTGCACGGGCCACGTCCAGGCGGAGCCCGGCGCGTCCTCGCGCAGCTGCACGCGCACGGCCACGCGCGCGGGGTCGTCGCTCGCCGCGCGCTCGGCGCGCACGAAGAGGCGGAGCCGCCCGTCCCGGAACGCGACGCGCCGGCGGCTCTGCAGATCCTCCACCGCCACCACGTGGCGGTGGGGCATGAGCGCCTGCGCCACCTCCGCCATGATCTCCGCACCGGCGACGGGATGGAGGAGGACGAGGCCGCGCAGGCCGCCCTGCCCGCCCGCCGGAAGGCCGCCGGAATGCTCCAGCTGCGACGAGCCGAGCGCGAAGTCCGCGAGAAACGGCTCTTCCCGGAACGAGAAGGTCTTCACGACCTCGCGGATGCCCGGCTGGTCATCCACCACGTCCGCGCTCGAAACGAGCGGCAGCATCGCGCCGAACTCGAACTGCTTCTGGCGGCGCGCGCGCGCCGCCGCCGCCGCCGCGCGTTCGGCCGCCCGGCCG
>CAKUCX010000017.1 GCA_934643865.1 uncultured Kiritimatiellota bacterium | reverse complement strand
GCCTTCGCGCGCTGCCGGCGCGCCCTTGCGCGCCGCGACGCCGATGCGCGCGCGGCCGCGCTCCGCCGGTTCTTCGCCGAGCGCTACGGCGTGAACGGCGCGGCCGTGACGGCGGCGGACGCCCGCCGCCTGATGGCGGGCGACTTCGCCGAGGCGGAGATCGCCCTCGTCGTACAGGCGCTGGCGGACCTCGACCGCACGCACTTCGCGGCGAAGAAGGCGCTCGTCGCGCTCGTCGCGGTCTGCCTCGCCGCCTCCGGCCTCTTCGCGGCCTCCCCGGCCTTCACCTACCGGCGGGCGTCCTCGCTCGCGACGCACGCGAAGGCGGCGGCGGACTTCCGCGCGGCGGCCCGGGCCTACGCCGCCTGCGCGGCGGACGGTGCCGCGAACCCCGTTCTCTTCTCCAACCTGGGCGCGTGTACGCTGATGGCCGGCGATGTGCGGGGCGCGTGGGCGGCGTTCGCCCGCGCGGAGCGGCGCAGCGGCGAGACGGCGACGACGCGGCGCGGCCTGCGCGCGGCCTGGGCGCGCCTGAAGAACGACCCGCGGGCAGACCTTCCGCTTACGCGCGTCTTCTTCCGCCCGCACGTCCTCTATTCCCTCGACGCGCGGCTCGTCTTCGCGGCGGGCGCGTGGGCGCTTGGCTGGCTCGTTGCGCTCCTGCCGCCGGGCGGCGTGCGGCGCGTCCTGCTCACGCTGGCCGCGCTCGCGTTCCTCGCGGCGTCCGTTTCGGTTTCCGTGTCGCTGGTCTCGGAAGGTCTTGCGGAGGGGGCGGTCTATGCGGTGCAGTAGGCGTGTCATCGGGTTCGTCGCCGCCGGCCTTGCGTGGACGGCGCACGCCCAGTTCTTCAACTTCAACTTCGGGGGCGGCGCGTCGGCGGATGTGACGGGGGAGGTGCGGCTGGTGCCGTCGCCCGCCGTCGTCGGCGTCCCGTGCCACCTCGTCTTCTCCTTTGCGTCGCGGCAGAAGGTCCAGGTCCAGCGCGTGTCGGGGCTGCCCGAGACGGGCGTCGCGTACCTTGCGGAGATGCTTGAGCCCTACGCGGACAATACGTACCGTCTGCCGGTCCGCTTCCTCGCGCCCTGTACGAACACGCTCCACCTCGCGGTCGAGGGGATGCTGACGACGGCGCGCGGCGGCGGCGCGTTCCAGATGACGACCTCCTCCGGCTTCCGGAAGGCGCTCGCGCCGCTCGCGCTCGACGTGCGCCCCCTGCCCGAGGCGGGGCGGCCGGCGGACTTCTCGGGCGCGGTGGGGACGTCGTTCACGCTGGCGCAGACGCTTACGCCGGACCGCGTGCATCCGGGGGATCTCGTGACGGCGACGTACACGCTGACGTTCGACGGGTACTGCCCCTCGAACGCCTGGCCCCGCATCGAACACCTCTCGACGGCGTTCAGGGCCTACGAGCCGAAGGAGGCCGCCGCGACGCCGACGTCGCGCACCTGGACCCAGGTCCTCGTGCCGCGCACGACGGACGCGACGAATTCGCCGCTCGTCTCGCTCTCCTACTACAATCCCCGTACTTGCCGCTACGAAGTTGCGCGCGCCCCTGCGAAGCGGCTCGTCTTCGTGTCGGACACGGCCGCCAGCACGCAGAACACGGCGGTGATGGTCAACGCGGCGGATGCGTCCGAACCCGGGCCGCAGGCGGCCGCATCGGGAACGTCCGCCGCCTCGTCGCTTCTCGTCCTGCGCTTCGGGCCGTCCGACGCCTCGCCCGTCCTCGCGACGCTCCCGCCCGGCACGCCCGCGCAGGAGCTTGCGCGGACGAACGGCTGGCGCCGCCTCGAAACGCCCCGCGCGATTGGCTGGAGCCGCTAGGCTCGCGCGCGGGACATCCACCACGCACGACCCCTTATCCCGACCCACCCGCCGGAACTGTTCCGAAGTGAAATCGCGCGGCGTCATGCGGGAGGGCCGCGCGTGTCGCGGCCACACCCGCGCCCCGGCGCGATTGCCGCGCCGCGCGGGCGGTTGTTTTGGTATACTACAACACATGAAGATTGCAGTCATCGGTGACGGCGGCTGGGGCACGGCGAACGCGCTCCTGCTGGCGGACTACGGCCATGAAGTGACGCTGTGGGGCGCGTTCCCCGACTACATCGCGGAAATGCGGCGGACGCGGCGGAACGAGAAGTTCCTGAAGGGCGTCGCGCTCCCGGACGGCCTGAAGCTGACGGCCGACCGCGCGGAGGCGGTCGGGGGCGCGGAGGTTGTCGTCCTCGCGCCGCCGTCGAAGTACTTTACGTCCGTCGTGGCGGGCTTCAGGGGGCTCGTCACGCCGGAGATGCTGGTCGTCTCCATCACGAAGGGCCTCTGCGAGAAGACGAACCGCCGCATGACGGACCTCGGTGCGGAAATCCTCGGGACGGGTCCGATTGTCGCGCTCGCCGGGCCGACGCACGCCGAGGAGGTCGCGCGCGGCATCCCGACGGCGATCGTCGCGGCCTGCACGGACGCGGCGCGTGCGCGGCGCGTGCAGGAGATCTGGTCGGGGCCGCTCTTCCGCGTCTACACGTCGCCCGACCCCGTCGGCGTCGAGATCGGCGGCGCCGTGAAGAACGTCCTCGCCATCGCCGTCGGCTGTTCGGACGGCATGGGCTACGGCGACAACACGCGCGCCGCGCTCATCACGCGCGGCCTCGTCGAGATGAAGCGCTTCGTCCTCGCCTACGGCGGCACGCCGGAGACGCTTTCGGGCCTCGCGGGCATCGGCGACCTGATCGTCACCTGCACGTCCGTCCACTCGCGCAACCACGCCGTCGGCGAGCGCCTCGGGCGCGGCGAGAAGATCGCGTCGATCCTCGGCTCGATGCAGATGGTCGCCGAGGGCGTCTGGAACGCGAAGGTCGTCCACGAGATCGCGAAGAAGCTGGGGGTCGAGATGCCGATCTGCGAACTCGTCTACGCGCTCTGCTACGAGGATTTCGACGCGGCGGCGGCCTGCGCGGCGATGATGGGCCGTTCCCTCAAGGCGGAGTAGGCGCATGTCCGGCGAGAACCAGACCAGCTATGCCAAGATCGGCTTCTTCATCGTGGCGGGCGTCGCCCTGATCGCGGCGACGGTCGTCTACATCGGCGGCATGCGCTCCGCGCAGCACGAGTTCCCGGCCGAAACGTTCTTCGACGATTCCGTTTCCGGGCTCGACGTCGGCAGCACCGTTGACCTGCGCGGCGTGCGCGTGGGCACGGTGAAGCGGATCTCCTTCATCGGCGCGGAGTATGCGGACGCGCGTCCCGAGGACCGCCGGAAGATCTACGTGGAGCTGGCCCTCGACCAACGCCTCTTCCGCATGGGCGACGACCGCACGCCCCGCCAGGTGCTGGAGGGCATGGTGAAGCGGGGGCTCCACGCCACCGTCTCCGCCTCGGGCGTGACGGGGCTCTCCCACATCGAGCTCAACTATCCGAAGCTTGACGTGGGCGAGAAGGCGTACGGCTGGCGGCCGGTCCACGTCGTCATCCCCCCTGCGCCCTCCATCCTGCAGAGCGCCGCCGATTCGGCCCAGCAGATCCTCGACCAGCTCAACCGGATGGACTTCGTGGAGGCGTGGAGCAACGTGCTGGACGTGACGCGGCACGCGCGCACGTTCCTCTGGAGCGCCAACACGGTCCTGCTGGGCGAGCAGGGCGGCCTCTCCGAGATCGTCGGCAACCTGCGCGAGGCGTCCGCCTCCCTGCGCGACTTCGCCGACGGCATCCGGAACAACCCCTCTTCGATTCTACGCACCTATACACCCGAACGATTGGAGGAGACGCGATGAAGCGCATGTGGACGGTTGGCATGTGCTGCCTGATGGTGGCGGCGGGGGCGGAGACGTTCTCGATCGAGCGGAACGACCCGCGTCCGTTCCGGATCCACGGGAGTTCCGACGAGACGCCCGCGACGAAGGCGATGTACCGCGAGCTGGCCGCCGAGGTGAAGCGCGTGACGGGCGTCGACGTGCAGGTGCTCGGCTACGCGCCGGCGTTCGCGGGCGACTTCTACGTCTCGACGCAGCCGTGGGACGCGAAGGGGGCCTGGACGCTCGGGAACCGCAACGGCATCATGGGCATCCACGGCTCGGACGTGCAGGCGACCGAGGCGGCCCTGCGCCACTTCATCGACACGCGCCTGAAGCCCGTCCCGTCGGACGCCGGGCGCCTCGCCTGGACCGACCTGCGCGAGACGAAGGGGCCGCAGTGGGCGGACGTGCGCGCGCGGACGGTCGCGGCCGTCGCGGCGAAGCGCGCCGCCGAGAAGGCGCCCGAGTGGGAGAACGAACTCGTCAACTACGTGAACGTGGAGCCGGCCCGCGCCTACTCGTTTCCGCTCGCGTCCACCGCCGCCGCGCTGACGCCCGAGCTGCCCGAGACGCCCTACGTGAAGGCGCTCGACGGCACGTGGCGCTACAACTGGTGCGGCGCGCCCGACCAGCGTCCGCGCGACTTCTGGAAGCCGGACTTCGACGACCGCGCCTGGTACACGATCGACGTGCCGAGCTGCGTGGAGATGAAGGGCTTCGGCGTGCCCCAGTACTCGAACATCAAGTACCCGCACCCGCCCAAGCCGCCGTACACGGACCGGGCGTACAACCCCGTCTCCTCCTACCGCACCACCTTCACCGTGCCGGCGGACTGGAAGGGCCGCCCCGTCTTCCTGCGCTTCGAGGGCGTCTACAGCGCCTACTACGTGTGGGTGAACGGGAAGAAGGTCGGCTTCAGCGAGGACAGCTGCACGGCCCACGAGTTCAACGTCACGCCCTACCTGGACACCTCCCGCGCCGACGCGCCCAACACGCTCGCCGTGGAGGTCTACCGCTGGAGCGACGGGGCCTACCTCGAAGACCAGGACTTCTTCCGCTTCTCGGGCATCTACCGCAGCGTGCTGCTCTTCTCGCCGCCGCCCGTCGAGATCCGCGACTTCTTCTTCCGCTACGACCTCGCCGCCGACTTCAAATCCGCCCAGGTCAAGCTGACGGTCGAGCTGCGGCGGCTCGCCGGCGCGCCGACGGGCGCCGTCGCCTGCACGGCCGCCCTCTACGACGCCGCGTTCAGGAAGGTCGCGGACCTGGAGCGGACCGGGCAGCGCGAGAACGGGACGTTCCTCGACTTCGCCTGCGCCCTGCCCACGCCCCGCCTCTGGTCCGCCGAGGATCCCTGCCTCTACACGCTCGTCCTCCAGACCCAGCCCGCCCAGCCCCGTCTCGCCCCCGACATCCGCGCCGCGAAGGTCGGGTTCATGAAGACGGAGCTGATGCCGAACGGGGCACTCCACGTGAACGGGAAGCCGGTGAAGTTCAAGGGCGTGAACCGCCACGACGCCTCGCCCGTCAACGGACGCGCCGTGACGCGCGCGGAGATGCTGCGCGACGTGCTGCTCATGAAGCGGTACAACATCGATACGGTCCGCACGGCGCACTACCCGAACGACCCCTACTTCTACCACCTCTGCGCGCGCTACGGCCTCTACGTGCAGGCGGAGGCGAACGTGGAGAGCCACGGCATGGGCTACGGCGTCGCCTGCCTCGCCTCGCCGCCGAGCTGGACCCAGGCGCACATCGACCGCTGCCGCGACATGGTGGTCAACTGGCGCAACCTGCCCTGCGTCTTCTCCTGGAGCTGGGGCAACGAGGCCGGGCAGGGCCCCACCTTCGACCTCGTCGACGCGGCGTGCCGCGCGGTGGACGCGACGCGCCCGACCTGCTACCGCCAGGACTGCGAGCGCTTCCCCATCGACGGCCCCGGCTATCCGTCGATTGCGGACGTGGTGGCGCGCGGCCGCCGCGCCAAGTGCAGCTTCCTCTTCGAATACGCCCACAGCATGGGCAACGCGCTCGGCAACTTCGCGGAATACTGGGACGCCTTCTACGCCTCGCCCTCGCTGACGGGCGGCTGCATCTGGGACTGGGTGGACCAGGCCGTGTGGGTCGAGACGGACCGCACGGGGCCCGACGGCCGCCGCCAGCGCTACCTCGCCTACGGCGGCGACCACGACGAACAGCCGAACGACGGGAACTTCTGCGCGAACGGCATCCTCGACGCCGAACGCAACGTCACCCCCAAGCTCGTCGAGGTCGGCCACGTCCACCGGAACGTGAAGGTGGAGCGGGTCGAAGAGTCCGGGAAGGGGAAGGCGGCGGACGGGATCCTGCAGATCTGGAACCGCTTCGCGTTCACGCCGCTGAACCGCTTCGCCGCGAACTGGGAGCTGCTGGAGGACGGCGTGAAGGTCGCGGGCGGCGCGTGGGACGTGCCGGACGTGCCCCCCGCCGCGAAGGTGCGCGTGCCGTTCCCCGCCGGCGTGCGCGCCTACGCGCGGGAGCCCGGTTGCGAATACCTCCTCAACGTCTCCTTCGCGCTCCGGGACGATGCGCCGTGGGCGAAGAAGGGGCACGTGATCGCGCGGGACCAGATCGCCGTCGCGCGGGCGGCGGCCCCGGCGGCGCCGGCGCGCGATGCGGCGGCCCGCGCGGTCGAGGAGGGAGACTGGGTGACGGTGGCGGCGGGGGCGACCGTCGCGGTCTTCTCGAAGAAGACGGGGACGCTCGCGAAGCTGACGATGAACGGGCGGACGGTGCTTGCGGACAGCGTGGACGGCATCGTGCGCGGCCCGCGCCTCACCTGCATGCGCGCGTTCACGGACAACGACAAGTGGCTGCGCGGGGCGTTCTACGCCTCCGGCCTCACCCAGTTGCGCTTCCATGTGCGCACGTTCCAGGTCGTGAAGGCCCCCGACGGCGCCGTCGAGCGGGTCCGGGCCGTCGTGGAGGTGAACGGCGCGAAGAGCGCGGGCTTCACGCACGCGGCCGACTACGTGTTCGGGCGCGGTGGCGCGCTGACGATTGAAAGCCGGACGACGCCGTTCGGCAGGATGCCGCCCGCGCTGCCGCGCCTCGGCCTCTCGCTCATGCTCGACGCGCGCCTCGAAAACATGGCGTACTACGGGCGCGGTCCGTTCGAGAACTACGTGGACCGTTGCACGGGCTCGTTCCTCGGGCGCTACGCCTCGACGGTGACGGACCAGTACGTCGCCTACGTCCGCCCGCAGGACAACGGCTACAAGGGCGACGTGCGGTGGGTGACGTTCACGGACGGCGACGGCGTGGGCGTGAAGGTGACCGCCTCCGCGCCGCTCTTCGTCCAGGCCCTCCACTACAGCTGCGAGGACCTGGAGTTCGCCCGCCACCGCGACCGGCAGGAGCGGATCTGGAACGTGAAGCCGCCGCGCCGGGAGGTGTGCCTGAACCTCGACCTCCGCCAGCTGGGGCTGGGCGGGGCGTCGTGCGGGCCGAAGCCGGAGGCGGCGTACATCTTCCCGATCCAGCCCGAGGCCTGGCGCGTGACGCTTGAGCCCGTGGGAGGAAACGCGAAATGACGATTGGCCTTGTCTCCCTCGGCTGCGCGAAGAACGCGGTCGATCTGCAGGTGATGGCGGGGCATCTCGTCAAGGCGGGCTTCACGCTCGCCCCGACGCCGGACGATGCGGACGCGATCCTCGTCAACACCTGCGCGTTCATCGCCTCCGCCCGCGAGGAGGCCGCCGCCGAGATCCTGCGCGCCTGCGAGCTGAAGCGGGCGGGCCGCTGCCGCGCGGTCGTCGTCTCGGGCTGCTTCGCCCAGCGCTACCGGGACCGCATCCGCGAAGTCTTCCCGGACCTGGACGCGATCCTCGGCATCGACGCGCTCGACCGCATCGTGGAGACGGTACAGGGCGCGCTGGGGCTGAAGTCCCGCCGCCGCGCCGCCCCCCCCGGCGTGCCGCCCGGCATGCCCACGCGCGTCTTCGACCCGCCCATGCCCGCCCTGCGCTTCACGGGCCCCGCCTTCGCCTACCTCAAGATCGCCGAGGGCTGCGCCCACCGCTGCGCCTACTGCGCGATTCCCGCGATCCGCGGACGCTACCGCTCGCGGAAGGCGGCGGCGATCCTCCGGGAGGCGAAGGAACTGCTCGCGACGGGCGTGAAGGAGCTGAACATCGTCGCGCAGGACCCCATGCTCTACGGCGTCGACCTGCCCGCGTCGCGGGCGACGGGGCGCCGTCCCGACCTCGTCGCCCTCCTGCGGCGGCTGGACAGGCTGCCGGGCGACTTCTGGATCCGCGTGCTCTACTCCTATCCAAGCGAGATCACGGACGCCTTCCTCGACTGGCTCAACACCTCCCCGCACGCGGCGAGGTACGTCGACGTGCCGCTCCAGCACACGGACCCCGGCGTCCTGAAGGCGATGGCGCGCGGCAGCGCGGTGAAGGCCTCCCTCGCGGCGGCGGACCGCATCCGCGCGGCGGTGCCGGGCGTCACGCTGCGCACGACCGTGATGACGGGCTTCCCCGGCGAGACGCCGGAGGCGTTCGCGCGCCTCAAGGCGGACATCGCGCGGATGCAGTTCGACCACCTCGGCGCCTTCGCCTTTTCGCCCGAGGAGGGGACGGCGGCCGCGAAGATGGCGGCGCGCCCGCCGCAGAAGGTGGCCGAACGGCGCGCCCGCGCGGTCATGGCCGCCCAGAAGAAGGTGTGGGCGAAGCGCGCGGCGGCCCTTGTGGGCAAGACCTTCCGCGCGCTCGTCGTCGCGCCCGGCGTCGCGCGCCTGGAGAGCCAGGCGCCGGACGTGGACGGCGTCGTCTTCCTGAAGAAGACGCCGCGCCGCCCCCTGCCCGCCGTCGGCACGTTCGCCGAGGTGAAGCTCACCGCCGTGCGCGGCTACGACTTCGACGGCGTTGCCGCGCCCGTATGAAACGACAGCAGAAACCACAGCAGGAGAAAGAGAGGGGACGATGAAGAGACGGGAATTCCTTTCGGGGCTGGGCGTGTTCGCCGCAGCCGGGGCGATGGGGCCGACGATGCGCGCGCTCGCCGCCGCAGCGGATGACGCGGCGCGGCCGCTCGGCGCCTATTGGGCGCCGCACCTCGCGGACGTCGCGCGGAAGGTGCGCGCACATGCGCGCACGGCGGCGGACGGCTTCTGGTTCATCACGGACCTCCACATCTCGGCGAACCGCCGGCAGAGCGGCAAGGCGCTCGCCGCGCTCACGCCGATGACGCCGCTAAGGAAGACGTTCTGCGGCGGCGACCTCCCGGAGGCGTTCGCGGCGAAGTTCGCGTCGGACAAGGCCGGGGTCGACGTTGCGGTCGATGCCTACCGCCTCTTCTGGCGCGACCCGATCGAGCGCGCCGGCCAGCGCCTCTACACCGCGAAGGGCAACCACGACTTCACGATCAAGCACGACGCGGACACGCCTGCGGGCTTCACCTACTCCGCCGAGGCGGCACGGGCCGTCGTGATGGGCTCGAAGGGCTGCGCGGCGGCCGTCACGAACACGGCCGATCCGACGGCGTGCTACTACTACGTTGACAACGCGGCGGCGCGGATCCGCTACATCGTGGCGGACACGACGGACGCCATCGACCCGACGCGGACCTACTGGGCCGTCACCTACGGGATGGGCCCGACGCAGCTCGCCTGGCTGGCGGAACAGGCGCTTGCCACGATCCCCGCCGGCTGGAGCGCCGTCGTCATCCACCACATTCCGCTCACGGGCTGCGTGGGCGACGACGGCGACCGCCGCCGTTTCGCGCCGTTCCGCAGTCTCCTGGAGGCGTACCAGAACCGGGGGCGCGCGACGGTCGCCGGGAAGACGCACGACTTCGCCGACGCCAAGGGGCGCATCCTCCTCGACCTCACGGGCCACCACCACGCGGAGCGCCAGACGTTCCAGAAGGGCATCCTCCATGTGACGGAGCCCTGCGACGCCGCCTACGGCGACTACATCCTCGGCTCGAAGCCCTGGTGCGGCGACCTGCCGCGCAAGCAGGGCGGCACGGTGGCCGAGCAGACGTTCGACGCCGTGCAGCTCGACCCCGCGCACGACCTCGTCCACTTCACGCGTGTGGGCGGCGGACAGGATCGGACGATCCACACGCGGGCGCGCGTCGTCACGGCGGGCGAGACGTGCCGCTTCGCGGCGCCGCTCCTGGAGGGGCCGCTCACCTGGGGCTGCCACGACGGGGACCGCATCGCCTACACGCCGAACCCGAAGAACAGGTACAACCCCTTCGTCAGCTACTTCAACGACTGCGCGACCATTTCGTCCGACGGCACGCTCGCCGCGAAGAAGGCGGGCGACGTGATGGTCATCGCGATGGACGCGCGCCGCAACAAGGAGATCTTCCCCGTGCGGATCGCGCCGCGCGCGTGACGGGCCAAGGCGGCGTATGGTATAATCGGCGGCATGGAAAAGCTCGCGACCGACATCTACACGTTCGACAACCTTGTCCGATATGGGTTCACCTACATCGACAAGACCGACCGCCTGTGGCCGCTCGTCAATCTGTCGGTCGGCAAGCAGTTCTTCATCGCGCGGCCGCGCCGGTTCGGGAAGTCGCTCACGGTGTCCGTCCTCCAGGCGCTCTTCGAGGGGCGGCGCGACCTCTTCAAGGGGCTCTTCATCGAGCCGCTCTGGGACTGGTCGAAGACGTGGCCCGTCCTGCGGCTCGACCTCGGGAGCGTCCAGCCCGACCGCGCCGAGGGACTGGAGGGGCTCTTCACGAACATCCTCGCCGACGAGGCGAAGCGCAACGGCGTCGCGCTGCGGCGGGGCGAGACGGCGCCGGACACCTTCCGCAACCTCGTCAACGACCTCGCGGACCAGTCGCCCGACGGGCAGATGGTCCTCCTCGTGGACGAGTACGACAAGCCGCTCCTGAAGAACCTCAACACGCCGGAGGTGATCCCGTTCCGCAACGCGCTCAAGGCGTTCTACTCCGTCGTCAAGACGCTGGAGGGGCGGCAGCGCTTCACGTTCCTCACCGGCATCAGCAAGTTCTCGAAGGTCTCGATCTTCTCCGACCTCAACAACCTCAAGGACATGACGATGGAGCGGAGCTGCGCGACGCTCTTCGGCTACACGCGCGGGGAGGTCGAGCGGAACCTGCCGGGTCTCCTCGGCCGCTTCGCGGAGGCGAACGGTCTCACGCGCGCGCAGGGCCTCGCCGAGATCGAGCGCTGGTACGACGGCTACCTGTTCGAGGAGGAGTCCGAGCGCGTGATCAACCCGGTCTCGCTCGGGCTCTGCCTCGCGTCCTGCAAGCTGCGCAACTACTGGTCGACGACGGCGATGACGACGTTCCTGATGGACGCGCTGAAGCGCCGGCCGCTCAACTTCGCGAAGGTGGACGTGGACGAGTCGGTGCTCGGCACCTACGAGCCGGACCGGGCGGACTTCACGACGCTCCTCTTCCAGACGGGCTACCTCACGATCACGGGCTTCCAGCAGCGCGGGACGACGCGGCGCTACGCGCTCGACTTCCCGAATCTGGAGGTGGAGAACTCGTTCCTCCGGCAGGTCGTGCCGGCCTACACGGGGCAGGAGCAGAACCGCGCGAACGACATCCAGGCCGACGCGGTGGATGCGCTCTACGCCGGCGAGCCGGAGCGGTTCGTCGCGGCGCTGAAGCGGCTCTTCGCGAACATCCCCTACGACCTCACGGACCGGCAGAACGAGCAGATGTGGCAGGCGATCGTCTATGTGGTCCTCAAGATGGTCGGCGTGGACGTCGGCGGCGAGGTGAAGACGAACGAGGGGCGGATCGACATGACGGCGGAGACGCCGGAGCATGGCTACGTGATCGAGTTCAAGCTCGGCGCGTCGGCCGCCGCGGCGATCGCGCAGATCAAGGCGAACCATTACGCCGACCGCTTCGCCGGCAACGGCAAGACGCTCACGCTCGTCGGCCTTGCGTTCTCGAAGGAGAGGCGCACGATCGTCGACGCGGCCGTGGAGGCGGTCGGCGTCGTGACGCGCAACCTCTCAGACCGGCCGGACGAAGTTGCGGCGGGCGGATGACGGTCGGCGTCTCTTTTTACGGTAACGACAGAGTACGATGAGGTGACGATGAAGAAACTGCTCCTTGCTCTTGCGTGCTGCTGCGCGGCGGCGCACGGCGCCGTCCCGGCCGGCGAGCGCCTCTATAACGGCATTGTCCTCCCGAAAGCGTGGCCGCCGCGCGACGTGCCGCCTGCGGGGCGGAGCGAGCTGCCCGTGCTGTATCTCGGCGCGGGGCGCCCCGCCGTCGCGTTCATCGACGTCGGCCGCCAGCTGTTCGTCGACGATTTCCTCGTCGAGCGGACCGACCTCGCGCGCGTCTACAACCACCCCGTCAAGTACGCGGGCAACCCCGTCCTCAAGCCCGAGAACGACTTCGAGCGGAACCGTCCCCAGAACGCCATCGCCCTCCCGAAGGGCGGCGGCCTCTGGTGGGACGCCGCGCGCGCGGTCTTCCGCCTCTGGTACGAGGCGGGCTGGTGCCACCGCATCTGCTACGCCGAGTCGAAGGACGGTCTCCGGTGGGAGCGTCCCGCGCTCGACGTCGTTCCCGGAACGAACCGCCTCCTGCCGGACCAGGGCGTCGATTCCTGGAGCGTCGTCCCCGACCCCGACGCCGCCGACCCGCTGGAGCGCTGGAAGCTCTTCGTCATGCCGGGCGGCAACAACTGCCCAGGCTTCTGCTACACGAGCGCGGACGGCATCCACTGGACGAACAGGACGAAGACGGGCGACATCGGCGACCGCACGACGATGTTCTACAATCCGTTCCGGCGCAAGTGGGTGTTCTCCCTGCGCGGCGGCTGGAAGGACAGCGGCCGCGCGCGGCGCTACTGGGAGGGCGACGACTTCCTCGCGGACTGCACGTGGGACTGGTACGACGAGAAATCGCCCCGCTGGGCCGTCCGCTGGCTGCGCGCCGACCTCCACGACGTGCAGACGGACCGTCCGGTCGAGAACCGCGCCGCGCAGCTCTACAGCTTCGACGCCGTGGCCTACGAGTCCATCATGCTCGGCGGCTTCGAGATCCACTGGGGGCCCGAGAACGACGTCTGCGAACGGCACGGCATGCCGAAGATCACCGAGATCCAGTTCGCCTACTCCCGCGACGGCTTCCACTGGTCGCGTCCCGACCGCCGTGCGGCGATCCGCGCGGAGCGGTGGGCGTCCGACAAGTGGGACCGCGGCTACGTGCAGCCGCTCTCGAACCTCTGCGTCATCCGCGACGAGAAGCTGTGGTTCTACTACGGCGCGTTCGGCGGCGATCCCACGCGCCTGCGCCGGAGCGGGACGGGCCCGGGAACGGGCAACGGGAGCATGAACGGCATGTACGACAACGGTGCGATGGGCTGCGCCGTCCTGCGGCGCGACGGGTTCGTCGGCCTGAAGGCGGAGGCGGCGGGCGAGGTGCTGACGCGCCCCGTGCGCTTCAGCGGCCGCCATCTCTTCGTGAACGTCGACGCGCCGCAGGGCGCGCTCCGCGCGGAGGCGCTGGACGCGGCGGGCGCCGTCGTGCCGGGCTTCTCGGCGGAAGACTGCGTCGCGGTCTCGGGCGACACGACGAAAGCGCGCATTTCCTGGAAGGGGAAGGCTGACCTTGCCGAGCTGTGCGGGAAGGACGTGCGTTTCCGCTTCGTGTTGGAGAAGGGCACGCTCTATTCGTTCTGGGTGAGCCGCTCCCCAGAGGGCGCGTCGAACGGTTACCTCGCCGGCGGCGGTCCCGGCTACGCCGGCCTCGTCGACCGCTGATGACCTTCGCCGCACAGGACGTGATTGGGTCGTACCGCATTGTCCGTCCGCTCGGACAGGGCGGCATGGGGACCGTGTACGAGGCCGAGCACCGAACGCTCGGCACGCATTGTGCGCTGAAGGTCTTCGCGCTCGACCACGGGCGCGTCGAGCTCTTCCGGCAGCGTTTTCTTGCCGAGGGGAAGGCCCTTGCCCGCCTTCGCCATCCGAACCTCGCGCGCGTCTTCGACCTCGATCTCCTCGAAGACGGGCGGTGCGCGTATTTCGTCATGGACCTCGTGCTGGACAAGGACGGGCGGGCGCGCACGCTGGCGGACCTCGAACCGGGGGAGGCGGACGAGAAGCGCCTGGCCTCCTGGTTCGCCCAGCTTGCGTCGGCGCTCGACTACGTCCATGACGTCGGCATCGTCCACCGTGACATCAAGCTCAACAACATCTTCCTCAACGAAACGGGCGGCGTCACGCTGGGCGATTTCGGCATTGCGAAGTTCGAGGGCGAACGGATCCTGCGCGAGGTGGGGGCCGTCCGCACGCAGATCGTACGCGGCGACGCGGCGGGAACGTGCCGCGTCATCATGGGGACCGGGGGCTACATGGCGCCGGAGATGCTGCGGGGCGGCGCGGCGACCGCCGCCTCCGATACGTATGCGCTTGGCGTGACGTTCTTCCGTCTGCTGACGGGCCTCTGGTATGAGCCCGGAACGGATGCGTTCCGTCTGCTGGAACCGTTCGGCGCGGTCTGGACGGAGGCGCTCACGCGGATGCTGGCGGCGGATCCCGCCCGCCGTCCGGTGCGCCTGATGCCGCTTGCCGCACGGCTGAAGGCGGCGGAGGGCCTTGAGACGCCCGCGTCCGGCCGGGCGAAGTTGTGTTCCCCTCGGTGGCTGCCCGTCGTCGTGGCGGGCCTCCTCCTGGTCGGCCTGTCCGCCTGGGGGGCGTTTCGGTGGCTGCGCGGCGCGCTGTCGGACGCCGCCCTCTACGACCATCTCTACGACATTCCCACGAGGCTTTCATGAATGTGTTCCCCGAGACCCCTGCCACGCTTCTCGCCCGCCTCGCCGCGCATGTCACGGGGCAGGCAGACGAATCGTCCTGGATGCGGCTCTTCGAACTCTACGAACCGGCCATCCGCCTTTTCTCCGAGTCGCATGGCGCCGGGGCGGATGCCGAAGACGTTGCGCAGGAGATCTTCCTGAAGCTCGTCGGCGTCCTGCGCGGCGGCGATTTCAAGGTCGGGGACGGGGCCGGAAAGTTCCGCTCGTATCTGGCGACGCTCATCCGCCATGAACTCGTGAGCCGCTGGCGGCGGACGCGGGCGCGTGGCGGTGATGGACTCGTCTCGCTCGACAGTCCGGGCGCCTGCCTTGACCTGCCGGTCGATTCCGAGACGGCGGCGGTCATCGATGCGAAGTGGCGCCTTGCCCGCCATGCCGCCGCCGTCGAGCATGCCCTCACGAAGACCGCGCTTTCGGCGCAGTCGAAGGCCGTCTACCGCGCGTATGTGCTGGAGGAACGCCCGATTGGCGACGTCGCGGCGGCGTTCGGGCTCTCCCGCAACGCCGTCTCGCAGATCAAGACGCGCGTCGAGCGGATGATCGCCGCCATCGAAGCCGAATACGGAGAATGAGAAGCGTGAAGAAAGGGGTGCTGGCCGTGTGCCTGCTGGGCGCGGTTGCGGCGGTTGCGATGCCGACGCGGCAGGAGCTTGTCGCGGCGCAGAAGGCGGTTCTGGACGCAACGGCGGCGGATGTCCGCGCGCTCAAGGAAGGGAGGACGGGGCCCGCCGCCGTCGCCGCCGCGCACCGCCTGCGCGCCGCCGGGGCGACGGCGGAGGCCGAACGGTTCCTCCTCCTCCAGGGTGCATTCAAGCTTTTCGTGAAGGCGGGCGATGCGGACGCGGCGCGGGCGACGCTGGAGGCCCTTTCGGAGGCGTTCCCCGACCTCCCTGCCGACGTGGTCGACGAAATCTGCGCGACGGTCAGCTTCCGCCTCGGGCCGGAGACGCCGCCGGCGTGGAAGGGCGGGGAGTGGGTGCCCGTTGCCCTGAAGGGGGAGGCGGAGGCCACCTTCCACTTGTCCGCCTGTCCGCCCGGCACGTTCGTTCTGGTGAAGGACACGCCGCCGATGATGAAGGATCTCAAGCCCCGGGCGTGGTGGCACACGGCGCACACGGTCCGGCTGACCTATCCGTTCTTCATCATGCGGGGGCCGCTTCCGTATGCGTTGGCGCGGGCGCTTGATCCGGCTGTGGCGAAAAAAGGGCAGGCCCGGTTTACGCCGGGAACGGAACACATCATGCCCGATCTGCCCGTCATGGAGCTTTCATGGGACGACATCCAGACGCTGGCCGCGCGGCTGAACGAGAAGGCGCGGTTGCCGTTCAGGCTGCGGGGGTTCGACGACTACGAGTTTCGCCTGCCGACGGAAGCCGAATGGCGGTACGCGATGCGCGGGGGCACGGACGAGAAGGACTGGGGCGCGTACACCGACTGGACGAAGGAATGGGGCGGGTACTGGTGGGGGAAGCTGCCGGACGGGGCCTACTGCCCGTTTGCGCCGCTTGCGGCGATGAAGGCGGTGCGCAATCCCTGGGGTCTCTACTACCTTGGCCCGAAGACGATCTACGCCGACACGTTCCCGGCGGAGGGACTTGACGGCAGACGGGATCTCTGTTTCGCGCGCGAGGACGTGTTCTGCTATGCGGAGACGGAGGTCAACCCCGTCCGCATTCACCGCGAAAAGGACTTTGCCTATCATGTGTTCTATGCGGGCGGCGCCCCCAAGCTTTCGTCGCGGGGCATGGCATCCCAACCCTGCCCGTTCCGTTTCGTCTTCGCGCCGAAACTCTCGTCCCTCAACGTCTACCCGCGCACAGAGGAGGACGGTCCGCTCAAGACGGTCGGTCGCGCGTCCGCACGGTGAGAACGAACCCCGGACGCATATGCCGAGGGGTGTGCGAAACGGAAGGGACGCGCGTGTTGCGTCCGATGGCCGCTGATTCAATAGAATGAATATTCCTGCGATGTCGGGTACTTCGTTCCGCAGAAAGATGGTATGATATTCATCGCAATGAACAAGAAGGAGATTGGTACGGCAATCGTCGAACGTCGCGATGAACTTCGCATTACGCAGGCGCGGTTGGCGCGTGTGAGCGGTGTTTCCGTGCATACGCTCTCAAATCTTGAGACAGGTGACGGTAATGTCACGCTTGATACCCTCATCAAGGTCGCGACGACGATTGGCTACAAGATCAAGGTGGGCGTATGAAGCGTGGTATGGTCTACTATCGCGACATTCCGGCTGGAACGCTGGAGAAGGACGCATCGGGTTATGTGTTCCGCTATGATGCCGCCTATTTACGCGATGCAACGCTCCCGGACATTTCGGCGACATTGCCGAAATCGGCTTGCGAATATCGTTCAACGTACCTGTTCCCGTTCTTCGCAGGGCTTTTGGCGGAAGGTGCGCAGAAGGAGCGACAGTGTCGCGAGCTTCACATTGACGAGCGCGACCTCTTCACGCGCTTGCTGGAAACCAGTGCCTATGGGGCCATAGGAGCCGTCTATGTTACGCCTTGACTTCACACTTGCGGATCTCAGCCTCCCGCAACAGCGGGAGACGACGCGCCGGGTCTCGATTTCCGGCGTCCAAGACAAGGTGCAACTGCATCGCCAGGGAATGCGATTTGTCCCCGTTGCGTCGGGTGGCGACTATATCCTCAAACCTGTCCCAAGTCACTCGTCCGCACGATTCGTCTACGACATTCCCGCCAACGAGACGTTGACGATGGATATCGCCTCTGAAATCTTCGGCATTCACACGGCAGAACACGCGCTTGTCGAATTCAAGGACGGCATGCCCGCTTATTTGACGAAACGGTTCGACTTTCGCGACGGAATGAAGATTCGGCAGGAGGATTTCTGTCAGCTCTCGAACCGTAGCGAAGAGACACACGGGGACAATTACAAATACGATGCCAGCTATGAGGAGTTGGCGGGGTTGGTTCGCCGCTTCTGCCCGTCCCACGCAATTGAGAACCCGAAGGTTTTCTTTCAGATTCTCTTCAACTATGTTTTTGCAAATGGAGACGCGCACCTCAAGAACTTCTCCCTCTACGAATCGCGACAAGGCGATTACATCTTGACGCCCGCCTATGATCTTTTGAATACGTCGCTTCATTTCCCGAACGAGCCGACGGCGACAGGGCTTGATTTCTTCATGGATGGACATTATTCGGCACGTTATGAGGTTTTAGGCTTCTATTCATCGGCCGATTTTCACGAACTTGCTGGTTTCTATGGCGTCTCGTCCTTGGACGTAGACGAAATGCTGTCTGTCTTCGCACGGAAGCGTGTACAGGTCGAAGAGTCTGTGAAGACTTCGCGTCTTTCACTGGAAGCGAAAAGTCTCTACCTTGCCAAGTTCCATGACCGTCTTAAGGCCCTTGCGCAGTAAGGGTCGGCGATGCACGCCGCCGTTCCATTGTGTTGAACGAGGTTGACGCGGAGGGAGTTCCGGCCGGTCAACACGGAGCGCGCGGAGGACCCACGCCATCCGGCCGGTCAACACGGAGCGCGCGGAGACGCGGAGACACGGAGATTGTTTTCAAAGTTGGCGAGCCTAGGGGAGGCACGCGCGCCCGCGCATCCGGGCTTTACATGTTCCGCCCCCGCCATCGGATGCCGTCCCCTCGCCTTCATCCCCAACGCGCACGTTCTCCCCTGCCTGCGCGGCCTCCCTTGCGCGCGCGGCCTCCCTAACGCATGCGGCTTCCCTTGCGCGCGCGGCTTTCCCTTTGAGCGCAATCTCCCCTTCGAGCGCGGCGTCGACGGCCCGAAAGAGCGCCGCACACGTGTTCCCACACCCCGCTACGAGGCACCGCGCCGCCGCGAGATGAGATTTCACTGCGTAATAATCTTGAAAGGCGTCGCGGCGCGCGGCGTGACGGTTTCGGCAGGGCAAGGCGGGGCGCAATGATCGGGACGCAATGAGATTTCAGCGCGTAATAATCTTCTCTCTTGAAAGCCGTATCTCTCTTGAAAGTCGTATCTTGCTTGAAAGCCGTCGCGACGCACGGTGTGACGGGTTCGGCAGGGAAACGCGGGGCGCAATGGTCGGGACGTAATGAGATTTCACCGCGTAATAATCTTTCTTGAAAGCCGTATCGTGCTTGAAAGGCGTCGCGGCACGCGACGTGATACGTTCGGCCGCAATGAATTGCGGCCCTCCCCTGGGTCTCCTCCCCGGATTCGCCTCAGATCAGTCTCGGCAGCATCAGGCGCGGTGATGAAGCAGAAGACAGTGAAGCAGAAGCGGACACGTTCCCGGTTCTTGCCCATCACGTGCCCGTCAAGATCTACATTCCTGTAACTTGCCTGTCAAGATCTGCATTCCCGTGCGAAGCGCGGGCGGCGGGCGACACGGCCCACGCCCATTATAAAAGCATCGAGGCGTCCTTGTCCCGGTTTTTTGACGAGACCCTGATTCCCCTGAAGAAATCGGGAGAAGGGTGGATGGAGGGGCAGGGAGCTTGGGATCAGTGTCTTCTGTGTGCCGCGAAGCGGTGAAACTCGACATATTTTGTTTCGGAACTGCAGAATAGGGTGGCATCCCCGGTCGTTGGGAGGGTTTGTCAGAAAGCCGTCCGGTTCGCATTGGTGCGTGATGGAGCCTAAACAATTTTCAAAACGGACTGTCATTCTGCGGCGGCGCGTGCGTGTCTCTCTATGTGGCTGGTATCCCGAAGGGGGATGGCCGAGGTTGTGTCGGACGATTCGTCCGGGCGGCGCACTTGCCGCCGGGCGGTCATTTCTGATATAATTTCGCGCAGTTGAAAACGTTTGTCGCTGATCCGCCGGAAGACTGGTAATCATCTGATTGGAGTCGGCACAAGTCGTGGAGACGTGAGCCGGGGGCGCATTGTGCCCTCGTGCCCTTTCGTCCCCGCACTGGGTTCTCCCTTCGGGCATACCAGTCGCCTCGGCGGAAACGCGGTGCGGGGATATTTCATTAAAAAGAAAGGACACAAAATGGCTCAGTTCGGGAAGTGGCGTGGCAGACCGTTGGTTCTGGCGACCCTTGCGGTTGGTATGGTGTTTTCGGCGGTGTTGGCAGAGGACTCGTTCTTGCTCTCTGGGCCTCCGGCGGAGGCGACGGTCGATGCGCCGGAGAAACCGGCGAATGTCAAGGTCGTCTACGGACGCGGCACGGGCGAAACGAAGGAAGAGGCCGAGAAGGACGCCTGCCGAAATGCGGTTGAATTCGCGGTCGGAACATTCATCGACAGCGAGACCCAGCTCAAGAACGAGCAGCTGATCAAGGACGAGATCCTGTCGCATAGCAACGGCTACATCGAGAAGTACGAGGTGACGGGCGCTTCGCGCAGCAAGCGCGGGCTCGGCATTGAAGTGGACGTCAAGGCCTGGGTCAAGATGCAGGAGGCGCGGAAGAAGGTGCGTGACCTTGTGCCGGGCGATGCCCAGAAAGTGGACGGCATCGACGGCATCACGTTCGCGAACGAATCGAAGGAGCGGCGCGACAAGTCGGCCGCCGCGCTCCTCAAGAAGGAGCTAGACGGCCTCGATCTTGTCCGCCAGCTCGTCAACATCAAGCTTGCCTCGTCCAAACCGACCGTTCTTGAGGGCAAAGAGGCGGAAGGCTGCGCGGCAAACGAGGTCATTCTTCGTTATTACTGCCAGTTCTACTTGATGCAGGATGTCTATTTCAAGCGGTTCATGCCGAGGTTCACGCAGATCCTGGAGCAGATTTCCGTCCACAAGCCCGTCACATTCCGCCCCGTTGCCAAGCGCCTCGGGGATTATTGGGAAAGAGACAACAGCGACTGGGTCAAGGGGTTGGGGAACGTTCCTGAGAGTTTCAACCACATAGATGTCGGTCTTTCTTGTTCGCAAATGGATACGATACACTGTTGGGGCGTGACGGTCGTGTCGTTCCGTATTTGGGCAGCTGTTTTGCCTTGATGGATTATCGTCCGTCTTTGGTCGATTTGACGAAGAAGCTGAATGGTGGCACAAAGAATAGGCCGTCGTCTTCAAATCGAGATGAACCCACACTGGGGCGTGTCGAGGTGATTACGAAATGCAATGCGTCTCTGACGGCAGTTCGCGGCAAGGCGTACTTCTTGGCACCACAGGTCTATGCCGTGTATTTGGCCTGGTTCAAGGAGCATTTCGTTGAAAGGTATTTGGACGGGAAGAGGGCACGTGCGTCTGTCGATTACCTGCTTCGTCTCATGGATGCGGATGGCGAGGAAGTCGCGTCCCGGAAGGTGCGCCTTTCGGAAGGTGGCGTCCTGTTTTGCGAAGATCGTCAGAATGAATATGAGTGGGAACAGCGTGGAGGAATCAATAGATTTCCGCCGTGCCTTGTCTGGGGACCGTGGTTGAACAGCGGTTCCGGTTCGTCGCGTAGGCCTTCGTCGAATAATGCGCCCGTGATTCACATGACAACGGTTATCCCGATTGACATCCGCCTTTCAAAAGAAGACGCGCGGCAGGTCAAGTCGGTGTCCGTCTCATTGGCGGAGGCCGTTGATTAAACGGAATCTTGGATTTGTTCTTTCGTGACAAAGGAGAAGTAAAAATGAGAAGTACAGTGATTAGGGTTGTCTTTGCGGTATCGACTGCCATTGGTGTTCGTACCGTGATGGCACAAGAGTTTGGCGAAGAAGGAACATCTGTTCCCGCCGCAGAAACCGCCGAGACGGCTGAAGTCGCAGCTACCACAACGCCGGAATCCTTTGAACAGGTTTCGGACGGTGGTATTGCCGCCGATCAGAAGGTCGTCGAAGAAGATGTGAAGGAGGTGCCCAAGTCGGCTACTGAGCAGCTTTCCCTCTATGTCGAGGAAAAAGGCTATATGCTCGGTACGTGGGACGAAACGAAGGATCGTATTGTTGTCCAGGAGACCGTCAAATTTGACATCGCCAATCCGGAGGTGTCGTCCGAATACATCAAGCTCCGTGCAGAGAAGATGTCTGAGCTCCTCCTAAACGCGAAGGCGCAGATCATCAGCACGATCTTCTCGTCCATGTCGGCGGAGAGATCCCTCGACATTCCTGGCAATCCGATAGCCAAGCAGGTCGCCGTTGAAAACGAGAAGGTGGAAAGGCAACTCAAGGCTTCCCGTAGGCAACTGGAGCGGCTCGGCGCACACCTTGACGAGGCAACCGCAGCTAAGAACGGTATGACCACATCCGAGTGGATGGCTTCGATTTCGGCCTGGTTCACGTCTGCCGACAAGGAGAACCTTGCCGCAAAGTACGATGCCGACAAGAAGGAGTTGTATGCCAATGCCAAGGCTGACTTTGAGCGGGCCAAGGACGAGTATGACTCGATGCTGGAGAAGGCAGACAAGATCAAGGGGCGCATCGCGAAGACCTTGAAGAGCAGGATCGGGCTTCTGTCCTCGATGCAGATTCACGGCTGCACCGTCCTTCAGCAGGCGGACTCCGTCACGGAAAAGAACGGCAGGTATCAGTACGAGATCTGCATCCTTTACTCCTGGAGCGGTGAGCGCATGGCCGCCTCTCAGGCCATTCTTGCCGCCAAGCCCGTGAAGTTCAAGGCCGGCAAGAATACGGTACAGAAGTGGCTAGGGAACAAGAAGCGTTCAGGTGCGCTCGGAGACTGGATTGGCCCACGTTCCTACATTGACAAAGACGGCAATATCTGGTTCATCGGTATCGCCGTAGCTCCGTGCAGTGACAACGCCGACCAGGAGGAGGAAAACCTCAAAATTGCGCGGCTTGAGGCCCGTGCCGAGATCGGTTATGCCATTTATGCGGATGCGAGTACCAAGCAGGATGTAGAAAAGCTGATGCAGGGCAAGGACACGAAGGGACTTGGTGTTGCCGACGAGTACAAGGTGTTCAAGGCGTATAGTGAACAGACGATGGAACGTTTCGAAAACCTTCAGCTCTTTGGATGCGGCAAGTTGGGCGAGTACAAGGTCAAGGATGCCACCGGACAGGATATCTACGCGGTGGTCTTTGGCATGAATGCCACGAACGCGAAGGCGATGAAGGACATCCATCGGAAGATGCACCAGGCCGGTCTGGAAATCAACGCCCAACAGGAATTCGAGCGTGGTCGCCAGCAACGCATGCAGCAGCAGATGAGACAGTCCCGTAATGATGCGACCGCCCGTGCCGCCGGTGCACGCCAGGCTGACAAGGAGACCCATGAGGCCGTAGCGAAGAAACGTGCCGCCACGAAGAGGGCTGCCGGTACCAACGTGGCGCCCACCCCTTCGGAAGCGACCCAGACGAAGGGGCGGCTCCAGTCTGGAACCCGCTTCATTGCGGATGAGGACGATGAATAGGGCTCTCCGCTTACTGGTTCTTGCTGTCGGTGCCACGGCTTTTCCGTGTGCATCGACAGCGGGTTCGCTCACTGAGGCTTCCAGCATTTATCGTAGGAGCTTCAGGAGTTCGCCGCCCGCAGTCTATGAGGGAGGGGCATATCTGTTTGTCATCGTTGAGGATGATGAAGAGAAGTCAAGGGACGGCAGTATCAACGACATTGTACTGGCCGGCCAGCTTGAATTGTTGGAAAAATACATCGGTGGGACAAACGGGAATGAAATATCCCCCTTTAGCGCCAAGGTCACGGAACAATTGATGCCACTTGCAGAGTTCCAGCTCCCGGACGTGCGGCGTTATCCGGTTGAGCGCAGGCGTACGGGTGGAAAGTTTCGTGATGTTACGGCCTTTGATTTAGCTCCAATAAAGGCCGAGAGGGAGAGGGTGTCGTCTGGGAAGCCGATTAAACGAACGTTCTCCGACTGGCGAGATTTGCTGTGTTCCAAGATGGAGACGTTGTCGTCATCGGAAGAGAGGGAGCGTTTCTGTTCCCTGCTAGGGGCCACGACCATGTTGACCGCCGGTAAGGGTGGTGTAGACTGTATGGGAGACCGTGTCGATTATGCGGCAATCGCAACAGTCTCTGCGACCTGGAGTACGACGAAGGCGGATGAAACCATGTGTACGGTAATCCTGTCCGTGTACCCAACGTTCTCTCCTGCCCTGAGATGGCTGGCCGACCGGGACGCGGCCGACGGTGATTTTGTCCGAGCACTGGTAAAGGCGTTCAAGGCCAATGCCGAAAAAGGGGATCAGGTCGCTTATATTGCATCAAGATTCAATGTAATCGTGTCAAGGACTGGTTGTTTGGCGTGGAGCGAACTCGCCCGTTTGTTTGCGGACACGCAGGAGAAATCAGAGATCTTCAAGAATGGAGATGCGATTCACAAATATGCTCTTCGGACATTTGGTCGGATGACGGCGAGGCTGTCGCCGCAGGATGACGGAGGTGCATTCAGAGAGGCGCAGACCTTGTTTGGGCAGGGGAAGGATTTGCCGAAGATCATTCAGCTTCTCGGAAGGGCCGTGTCAGCGAATCCTGCCGACGCCGTCGCATGGCGATACTATGGCGCGGCGCTCCGCGTCGCGGGTAAGTACTATGATGCCGTCATTGCCTACAATGAGGCGTTGACGTTCAATCCGAAGGATTCGGTTGCGGCGATGGATGTCTGTACCGTCTATCAAAAGCTCGGATTGACAGAACTTGCCAGTGGAAATGCATGGTATGAAATCGTCACTTCGCAAGATGGAAAATGCGTTGACAAGGCCCTGGGAATTGTTAATGAGAATTGCAAAGATGTGTTCGGGAAGTAGGGGAAGTAAGCATGAAGTTTGTTCTCTCGCTGTTATTGGGGGTATTGTCCGTCAAGGGGGGGCTCGCTGGGGATGGGGAGTCTGCCGTTCAGGAAGTTCGCAGGGAGCTTGATGAGCGTGGCCATGTGGAAGGGTTTAGCGCAGCGACCGGTGAAGTCATTGGTGTCGGGTACGCTTCAGCGGACGAGAGTCAAATCCGGTCGGTCAATGGTGATTTCGACAAGTACATTGAGCTAACGACGATTGCTCGTTCAAAGGCATTGATGGAGGTGTCAAAGGCCGTCAATCCAATCGTAAGCGCTGGGCGATCACTTGAGTCTGTCAGCCGTCCTGATTCGCGCTACAGGGCGTTGTCGCGGGTTGTCAGAATGAGGACGGAGGGGCGTCCTCTTGGATGCGTTGAAGTGGCGCGAGTCCGGAAGGTTTTCCAAGGCCGGAACCAAATTGCGATTGCGCTCAAATGGAGTCTGGCACTTGAAGAGGCGATGGTGAAGTCGTTTCTTGAGCCATTGGAGATTGATGATGAAGTTTTGGCGTTGTGGGCGAGGAAGCAAGATCTTGTTTCCATGCTCGGTCCCTGGCTCTGGACGGATGGCAAGGGCGGTACATGTTTCCTTGGCATCGGTGTGTCCGAGGTCTGGGGCGAAAACGCCGTGGCGAAACGAACGGCCTTGCGGCGTGCTGCGGTACACGCAAAGAAGCATCTCGCGTATTGCTTCCTGGAAAATCTGACGGGTGAAGAGGTCGTGACCAAGGGGGTATGCCATAAGACTTCGGAGGATGGGACGGTCCTTGCGCCTCGGCAGTCGTTCACGTATGAAATCAATCGTAACGCACATGGCATTCTCCCTTCTGGGGCACGCCAAATCTACTCAAGCTTCGATTTCAAATCCCCGATAACAGGAAAGCCTGTCTGCGTTTGTGTCTTTGCCCTCAAGGCTGTGGACGCAAGAAGCGAGATTCGCGACAAGTTTGTAGACTGACATGTTACCGATTCTCGATACCGTCATTGTGTATATTGCCTATCAAGTGATTGCTTGATGCGGCCACTCTTTCCGCCTTGCGGCTCAATGAGGTATTTCCAAACAAACCAGTAATCTTCAAGGAGGCATGAAATGGCGAATAGAAATAATGCGAAGACTTCGGGGGGCGTTGTTGTTGGTCAAAGAAGGGCAGGTGAATCCTGCTCGGTTGAACTACCTGTTTTTGGAGGCGTGCTCAAAGTCTCAGCAGGACGTGCCGAGTACAGTCGCTTGCGCAAGCGGTTTGAGGAACTTGCCGATGTTGAAGTCGGGAAGGCCTCGTCGAGTATCGATAAGGCCGCCGAGGATGTGGATGTATTTTGTTCCAAAGGCAACTCATGGGCTCATCGTTACATTGGCAAGGCGGTTGACCTTGCGGTTGAGATCTTGATGGAAAATCGGTGTGTTGACATTGATCATGACACGTATGCCGAGAAGTACCTAGATGCGTCACCATGGGAACATGCGTTTGAAGTTCTGCGCGACGGTGTTGCCCAGATTGACGCCGAAGAAGAGGAACGAGAACAGGGTCGGCGGGAGCGTTCGGAATATGCCTACTATGACGATGAGCAGATTGCCCAGGGGGCTAAGAACGTTGTAGGCCGCTTGTTCTATGCCGCCGTTAACTCAAGTGCGAAAAACGATCTCTACAAAAAGAATAGAAAAGCGATGTTGCATGGCATCCATTTCACAATCAAGACGGCGGTTGATGAATTGGTGGATTGTCTTGCGGACAATGGCCATGTGTTACCTGGCGCAAAGGTTGATAGGGCTTCCGGCGAAAAGGCTGAACGCCTGTTCAATAATCTGAAGACGGGTAAACTGCCGGGAGATGCGGATCATACAGCCCGTATGGAGATTCTTTCCCTTGATCCATACCGCCGTGATTTCTATGAACATATTTACGTGAATGAAGGCGACCCGTCGGGCGAATTGTGCGCGACGGCGGAATTCTTTGGGATTTCCCTTGACGACCTCAAGGAAAAAGCGTTCAAGAAACGGTTGGGCGACTGTCCCTACGAGACGGAGGAAGAAACCATTGAGTTCCGGAACAAAGCCGTGGCGTTGGGTGAAGAACTTCATTTTGACCCTAAGGCTAAGCTGGACGAAATTGACGGAAAGCTGCGTGCCTTTGATGAGAAGGCCAGGACAGTCGACGACCGTATGTTTGATACACGTGAGGAGGCGGCCAAGCAGCGTGAATTGTCTGAGTTCGAATCAAAGATCAATCTTGACACTGAGGAAGCGGCGATCGCCTCCAAGAAGGATCTGCAGCGGTTCATTCTAGAACTCGGTATTGACGGAGCGTGGAAGCTGGAGCGTGTCGATGCCGCGCTTAAAAGGTTCGACGAGATTGCCCGCACTGTTGACGACAGGCTTTTCGACACACGTGAGGAAGCGGCCAAACAGCGTGAACTGTCCGAGTTCGAAAAGAGGGTCAATCTGGATACGGAAGAAAATGCCATTGCCTCGAAGAAGGCTATCGAGGATAAGATTGCCAGGCTCGGGATTGGCGACGGAGATTGGAAACTGAAACGCGTCAATGCGGCACTGAAACGGTTTGACAAAATCGCCCGTACGACATTCGGCATTATGTTCGATACGCGGGAAGAGGCGAAGTCGGCACTTGGGGATCGCGAACTGTTTTACAAAGGCGTCGAAAAGGCGATTGCAGATGTGCGGCAGTCGTCTTTCTATACGGGGATGGCGATTCCGGACAAGAAACTCGGAAATGCGCGTGCGGCATTCCCGATTCCCGTTGACGAGTATGTTCTTGGTCTTACAGATACGACATTGTTCGGTTCAGGCAAGACGGGACTTGCAATTACGAAGTGGGGATTTCGTTGGAAGAACGACGGATCGACGCCGACTAATGTATCGTCTCTAGCATGGGGGGATTTTGCCAACATGCCAGTGGCTCCAACGGTTGTGAAGGGCGTGATCACCTTCTCGGGCGGGATGCGGTATGCCAATGGTGGTTCGAACGTCGATGATGAAAAGATGCTCAGCGTCATTGTAACGATTCATGGGTATTGCCGGGCCGCTACATTCTTCGTGAAGAAAACGGTAGAGGAACTTGCCTCAGAAGAGGCTGGCATGTCGTTCCGCCAGAAGATGGAACGTTTGATGCAACCAATCACCGACAGGGATTTCCTGTTTGGCGGGCGGATCCCGGAGAAGAAGTTGAACAAGGCGCGGGGAACCTGTCAGGTCGATGCGGACGATACCGTTCTTGCGCTTATCGATTCCACGCTCTTCGGGAGTGCAGCAACTGCGTTACTTCTTTGCGAAAAGGGGGTCTACTGGCATAATAAGGATAGTATTGGTAAGTGTCATATCCCTTGGGGCAAGATTGATTCCCTCAAAGACATGATCTGTATCCCAGAACGTGGGCGGCTTGTCTTTTCGCAGGGGAGCAGTTTTGTCGCTGGATCCGCGAATGTTGATCTTGATAAGATAAAGAACCTTATTCTTGAAATTGGAAAGTTGGCGGTGTCGTGACTCGTGCTTTCAGGAGTTTTCGGTCGGTGCGCTGTATGATGACGGGCACGCGCGTCGAGCAAGGATCCTTCTGATGCCAATCGGAAAGCCGTGACCCTTGGCGCTGATGGGAAAGGTGGTGCGATGAGGGCTTCAAGACAATGGGAGACGGTTGGTTTCGCCTGGTAGAGAATCTTATGGAGTCTGACTTAAGTTAAACAAAGAGATTTGGCATGTACATGAAAAAGAGATTGGCACTGTTCGCCGTGATCGGTCTCTGCGCGGGCCTGTGCGCGGCGGAGGTCGTTACGTACCGGGATGCGCAGGGGCGCATTGTCCGCACGGTGACGACGGACCGGGACGGACGGACCTCGTTTCGCGACGGGCAGGGGCGGTTGCAGGGCACGGTCGTGTGCGACGGGAAGGGCAAGACGACGTACCGCGATGGTTTGGGACGAACCCAGGGAACCGTTCAGGTCGAGCCGGGCGGTCGCACCGTCTATCGCGACGCCACTGGAGGGCTGCAGGGCAGCGTGACCGTTGACCGCTCCGGCAAGGTCTCGTACCGGGACGGTTCGGGACGCCTGACGGGAACGGGGCAGACGGATGCCCACGGACGGACGACGTACCGCGATTCGCTCGGACGTCTTCAGGAGTCTGCGCAGCGGTACCCGGACGGACGAATCGTCTTTCGCGACGGGGGCGGGCGGATACAGGGGACGCAATCGACGGATCGTTCCGGCAAGACGACGTACCGCGATGCCGCCGGGCGCGTCCAGCGGACATCGACGACGGACCGGAACGGCCGGACGACCTATCGCGACGGGCAAGGCCGCTTGATCGGGACCGAGACGATCCGTAGGTGAAACGCCGCGTTGCCGCCTCTTTCCTGGATGCGGATGGATCGTCTTGCCGGAAAAGGCGTCGTGCCGTTTGACGGGCAAGGATAGGTGCTTCTCTAAAACCGTCATGAATTTAACGGCCGTATCATTCATGGAGGTTTAGTTATGAAGTTCTACAACCGGGAGGAAGACGTCGCGTATTTTCGGGATGTTCGTGAAAATCGCACGTCTATGCGCGGTTCACGGTGATTGCCGGCCGTCGCCGTGTCGGCAAGGCGCAATGGGTGCAGCCGTGTGTACGGCACGTCGCACGGTTCGCGAAAACGCGAGGTCTTTGCCGAACCGTTCTGCCATGGGCGGGATTATACCACATCAGGAGGCTGAAAAATCGTCCGCCGGACGATTTTCAGGGCTTCGGGGCATCCCGAATTATGCTATCCTATCTCACGTGATGATGTGAGCAAGGCGAGGATGTGTGGCGGAGGGCCCGTTTGAACGGCGTGCGAAATGCGCTTCCCTTGAGACGGTTAAAGCCACGGACGAAAGAACGGCAAAACAAGATGATGAAGTTCAGGCAAAATAAGTATGCGGCACTGTTGGCGGCGGTCGGCATGGTCTGCGCCTGTCCGGCGGCGAATCCCAATCGGATCAAGCCTCTGGCGGACAGCTATGTGGAGGTGTTCCGTTCGCCCGATCCCAAGACGGTCTACTGCTATACGCCCGGCATCGCGCGGCTCGACACGGGACGCTTGGTCGTAACCTGCGACTTTGGCGGCAGAGATCTCCCGAAAGGCATGTGGGGCGGGCGTGTCGCCGTTTCCGACGACAGGGGCCGGACCTGGCGTCAGACGGGGCGCTTCCCGATGTGTCATGCGCGCCCGTTCACGGCCGGCGGACGACTCTACATACTTGGGCATCGCGGAAACCTCGGCGTCTGCGTCTCGACGGACAAGGGCGAGACGTGGAGCGAAGTCGGCTGGCTGACGAAGGGGCAGAGCTGGCATCAGTCCGCCTGCAACGTCTGGTACGCAAGGGGGAACGTCTATCTCGTGATGGAGCGGATGGTGCCCTCTCCCGACGGACGGAAGTTCGGCTGGGGCGTGAATCGCCTGGCACCCGTCCTCATGCGGGCCAAGGAGACGGACGACCTCACGCAGCGGGGAAGCTGGACATTTGCGGAGTCGTTCCACTTTGACTCCATCTTCGGGGGCAATCCCGACCCCGAGATCGACGGCGTCGGCATCCCCTGGTATACGGCCTTCACGAAGTGGAATGCCGCGAATCCACGTCCGAAGGACAGCCCCGCCGTCGCCATGCCGGTCGGCTGGCTTGAGGCGAACGTCGTTCAGATGATGGATCCGAACCATGTGTGGTTTGACCCGACCGGACAGACCTTCCACCTGTTCATGCGGGCGAACACGAGCGGCGCCGGCTATGCGGCCCTGGCGAAGGTGACGGAATGCCCGGACGGCACGATGAAGACGTCGCTGGAGTGCGCGCCGTCGGGCGTCAGGACGCTGTTCGTCCCGTTTCCGGGCGGCCAGATGCGCTTTCATCTCCTGTGGGACGAGAAGACAAGGCTCTATTGGCTCCTCTCGACGCAGGCGACGGACACAATGTGCCGGTACGACAAGATGCCGAAAGGCCGCTACAACCTTCCTTACGACGAGCGCCAGCGCCTCCAGCTCAGCTTCTCGAAAAACATGATGGACTGGTGCTTTGCCGGCATCGTCGCGTCGGGCAAGACGGTCGTCGAGTCACGGCACTATGCGTCCATGGCAATCGACGGCGAAGACCTCGTCATCGTCTCCCGGTCGGGGGACAAAGACGCCATGTCGCCCCATAACGGCGACATGATCACGTTTCACCGCGTGACGGACTTCCGTTCACTGGTCTACTGACTCAAAGGCAAAAGAGGGAAGAACCCATGACAACGAGGAAAGCGATTCGCGCGTTCGGCCTTACATCATGAGAAACAGGCCGTCCGTGATTTTGGTATAATCCCATGCCAAGGAGATCATGATGGCCAATGCAAACCTGAGTGCCGCGAAGAAGGCGAAGAAGGACGAGTTCTACACGCAGTACGCCGACATCGCGCGGGAGATGGAGGCGTATCTCGACGATGACGCCAACGCCTTCCGAGGCAAGACCGTCCTCCTCCCCTGCGACGACCCGGAGTGGAGCAACTTCACGCGCTACTTCGCCGAGAGCTTCGGGCGCATCGACCTCGCCGACCTGAAGTGGGACTGCCTGGACGGCGACGGCGACTTCCGCTCCGACGAGGTGAAGACCCTGCGCGACGAGGCCGACGTCATCGTGACGAATCCGCCGTTCTCGCTCTTCCGCGAGTTCCTGGCCTGGATATTGGCCGCAAAGAACGCAAAGGTCGCAAAGATTGGGGGACGCGGCTTGTCGGCCTTTGCGCTCTCTGCGTTCTCTGCGGCTAAAGACGGAGACGGGCATGGGGAAGTGATTTTAGCCGCAAAGAACGCAAAGGTCGAAAAGATTGGGGGACGCGGCTGGTCGGCCTTTGCGCTCTCTGCGTTCTCTGGGGCTAAAAACGGAGACGGGCATGGGGAAGTGATTTTTGCCGCAAAGGACGCAAAGGTCGCAAAGACCGGGGGTGAATATGACTGACGAAGAGGCGAAGTCCATTTGTGACCGCATAAGGCAAGTCGCATACGACCTTCATGTGTACCTTGGGACGGGGTACCTTGAAAAGGTCTATGAAAACGGTCTTGCACATCGTCTGGCGAAGTCCGGCATGGAGGTCTCTTGCCAAGTCCCGATTCAGGTGGCGGACGAGGACGGTTTCGTCATCGGAGAATATTTCGCAGACATGGTAGTCGACGGAATCGTCGTGGAATTGAAGGCCGTCGGGATGCTGCTTCCAATTCACGTTGCCCAGACGATCAACTACCTAAAGGCCATGAACCTCGAACACGGAATGCTGATAAACTTCGGATCGGAGAGATTCCAATGCAGGAAACTTGCGAGAAGCCTTTAATTTTCTTTGCGCTCTCTGCGTTCTTTGCGGCTAAAAACGGGGATGGAATGGCCGCAAAGGACGCAAAGGTCGCAAAGACTTGGGGACGCGGCTTGTCGGCCTTTGCGCTCTCTGCGTTCTTTGCGGCTAAAAACGGGGATGGAATGGCCGCAAAGGACGCAAAGGTCGCAAAGACTTGGGGACGCGGCTTGTCGGCCTTTGCGCTCTCTGCGGCATAGAACAGGGACGGGAGCGCGGAGATGACGGAGAAGAGGAGACTCGACGGTGTGGAGCCGTACTGACGGCGTTTAATGCGTGTAATTATTGAGAGGGTTCAAATGGTCGGAAAATTTGACATAGACATTGTCTATCGCGGCGATGGTGTTTTGGCGACGGATCTCGGTTCGATCATCGAACAGGCGAAAGATGTCGCCTTCCGTGCCGTCGATGTCGTACTTGTCTATCGAAATTGGCTTATTGGCAAACGCATCGCCGAGGAGGAACTCAAAGGCGCAGTGCGGGCGGAGTATGGCAAGGAGACCATGAGAGCCCTTGCCGAGGAATTGACTGCCAAATACGGTGCGGGGTTTGATTTTGGCAGTCTGTACAAATATCTCGCGTTTTTCAAGAGATTTGAGATTTTGGATTCACTGAGTCCAAAATCAGGGAGGCTTCTCAGTTGGACGCATTACCGCAAACTTCTGCAAATTGAAGACAACGCTGCGATGCGGTGGTATTTGGATGAAGCCGCTGCGGAAGCATGGAGCGTGAGGACGCTGCAGCGCAACATCTCGTCACAGTATTACGAACGGACGCTTCTTTCCCAGTCGAAGGATGCCGTCCATGCGGAGATGATCAAGATCACGAAGCCGCTTCAGCAGAAACTGGTGTTCGTCAAGAATCCTGTCATTGCCGAATTCCTGGGGGTCAGGCAGGACACGTCCTTTACCGAGAGCGATCTAGAAACGGCAATTCTGGACAATGTCCGCGAGTTTCTGATGGAACTTGGGAAGGGGTATGCGTTCGTTGCCCGTCAACAGCATATCCATACGGAGAAGGACGACTATTACATTGACCTTGTGTTCTACAATTACATACTTAAATGTTTTGTGCTGATCGACCTCAAGGCCACAAAGATCACACATCAGGATGTCGGGCAGATGGACATGTATGTGAGAATGTACGACCAGCTCAGGCGTGGTGAGGACGACAATCCGACACTGGGTATTTTGCTCTGTTCCGATACGGATTCCGACATCGCCAAGTATTCGGTTCTCCACGGAAACGAACAGCTCTTTGCGACGAAATATCGGCTTTGCCTTCCGAGCGACGAGGAACTGCGTAAGGAAATCGAGACGCAGAAGCGGATATTCATTGATCAGCATGCGAGGACTTGATGGGAGCAAGTTTGACAAAAAGGAACGAAACACATGAAATTGACACTCCGCACGGACTTGACGGTCGAAGACCTCTCAAGGGGTTCGTCTACAACGAGGTCGAGGGTAAGGGGGGCGGCGCGCGTTTTGTCCCTTCGAGTTGCAATCTGACGCAGGATGGTGTACATTACCCGCGTTGCTTTTGGGCGTGGCTTTTTCACAACAGGGGCGCAGGTCGCCCCAAACCGTTCCCCAATGCAGCGCGTTTTAAGCGTCTTCTTCGATGGCCGAACGGAACGCTAATGAAAGGAAAAGACAAGCGATGACGGACGCAACTCTACGGGAAAGGCCGGATGCGGGGAATCCGCACGTCCGGATTGGCGAGGGGAACGTCGCACCGGCGGCAGCGCCGAGGCGCGGGTCTTTGTTCTCCAAGGCAGGATGTGTTCTCGTCGCGGCTTGCGCGGCGGTGCTGGAGGCGCTGGCGGCGGGTGGACGCCTGCCGCCGCTCGTCGGCGACGGGGTGGCGGACGACACGGCGGCGATCCAGGCGCGGCTCGATTCCGGCGCGCCCTGTGTCTATCTGCCGCCGCCGAAGCGGCACTACCGCATCTCGAAGACGCTCCGCATCGGCTCGGACACCGAACTTCGGCTCGACCGCTTCTCGGTCGTCCGCCTCGCGCCGGGATCGGACTGCCCGATGGTCGAGAACAGGGGCTACGTCGGCGGAAGCGACCGCCGCATCGCGCTCACGGGCGGCATCTGGGACACGGCGAACCTCGACCAGTCGCCGAACCCCCAGCAGCTCCGGCACTGCACGCCGCCGCGCGCGGGCGGCCTGCCGCCGAAGCACGAGAACGGCTTCTTCTTCGGCATGGCGATGCGCTTCTCGCACGTGGAGGGGATGACCGTGAGGGGCCTGACGATCCGAAACCCGACGTCCTACGGCCTCGCCTTCTGCCGCACGTCCTATTTCCTCGTGGACGACCTCACGTTCGACTACACGACGTGCAACCCGATCTTCCTCAACATGGACGGCGTGCATCTCGACGGCTGGTGCCACCACGGGAAGATCTCGAACCTGCGCGGCACGTGCTTCGACGACATGGTGGCCCTGAACGCGAACGACGGGCAGTGCGCGCAGGAGGAGGGCGACATCACCGACATCGACATCGACGGGATCTACGCCGACTACTGCCACAGCGCGGTGCGGCTCCTCTCGACGGGCGCAAACCTGAAGCGCGTGACGATCCGCAACGTCCACGGGAACTTCTACACGTACATGGTGGGCCTGACGCACTTCTTCGGGAACCGAAAGACGCGCGGCGTCTTTGACGACATCGTGATCCGCGACGCCTTCGCGGCGAAGGTGCTTTCGCCGGAGAACGTCGGCGTTCACTCGCGCGCGCATCTCCCGCTCGTCTGGGTCGAGGGCGCGGTGGACGTCGGGCGGCTCACGGTCGAGGGCCTCAGCCGCGACGAGAAGACCGTCCCCGTCGCGACGCTCCGGATTGACGAGCCGGCGACGGTGCGCACGCTGACCGTGCGCGACTGCAAGATGACGAACGCGCTGGAAACGCCGGTCCCGTTCATGGAGGTCGCGCCGATCCCGTTCATGGTGGTAAGGGGGAATGTCGGGAAGGCGACCGTCGAGAACATCGACTTCACGGGCCGTTGGACGCAGACGGGGAGGCCCGAATGACGCGCACAGGCCTCTCCCGGCCATGGACGCCGGCCGCGCCGACCGCTGACGGGGGGGGGGGCGGCGACTGCGGGCCGTGGGCGTGACGCCGCGCGGCCTCCGTCCGTTTTTGATATACTGTCCGCCGCATGAAAGAGAATCTGTCGTTGATCTTCTCCGTCCTCGTGACCGTCGCGGGCGGGCTCGGCTTGTTCCTCCTGGGCATGAAGCACCTTTCGGAGGGGCTTCAGGCGACGGCGGGCGGCGGGCTGCGGAAGTTCATGACGCACGCGACGAGCCACCGCCTCGTCGGCGTGGGCACGGGCATCTTCTCGACGGTCCTCGTGCAGTCGAGCTCGATCATCACGGTCATGCTCGTGGGGTTCGTCTCGACGGCCCTCATGACCCTGCCGCAGGCCATCAACGTCCTCATCGGCGCGAACATCGGCACGACGGCGACGGTGTGGATCATCGCCTACGCGCCGAATCCGCAGGTATTGGGATTCGTGGGCATCGCCGTGGGCGGTGCCCTTTATTTTTTCCTCCGGGGCGAGCGCGTCCACAACCTCGGCCTCACGGTCATCGGCCTGGGGCTCGTCTTCCTCGGCCTCTACTTCATGTCGAAGGGCGTCGCGCCCATCAAGCAGAACCCGGACTTCGCGCACGTCTTCACCGCCATGAGCGCGCGGCACATCGGCGGCGTGGTGAAGATCGCCGTCGCCGCGACGCTCCTGACGGCGGTCATCCAAAGTTCGGCGGCGACGATCGCGATTGCGATGGCGCTCGCGCAGCAGGGGCTCATCACCTACGATGTCGCGATTGCCGTCCTCTTCGGCGCGAACGTCGGCACGACGGCGACGGGCTGGATCGCGGCCATCGGCGGGACGGCGGACGCGAAGCGCACGGCGCTCGCCCACACGCTCTCGAACGTGGCCGGTTCGGTGGTGCTGGTTCCGTTCTTCTACGTCTTCTTCGTGAAGGTCGGCCCTTGGCTCTTCCCGGACTACGCCACCCCCGAGACGATCGTCGTGAGCGGCCAGTCCGTGCAGGCCTACACCCACATGATGGCGCCCATCGCGGTGACGGACACGCTCTTCGCGTGCGCGCGCGGCGTGCTGCTCTTCCCGTTCGTCAAGCCCTTTGCCCGCCTCATCGAGAAGATGATCAAGCAGCCCGAGAACGAGAAGCCCCACCTTTCGTGCCTGAAGGTCGGCATGCTCGTCTCGCCCGTCCTCGCCTGCGACCAGGCCCTGCAGGAGGTGACGTTCATGCGCGAGAGCAACCTCGAACTGCTCGACTGCGCGCGGAAGGTGCTGGCGGACGAGTCGGACGAGGCGCTCGAAAACCACATCACGCACCGCGAGGCGATCCTCGACACCGTGCAGAAGGAGGTCACGGATTTCCTCGGCAGCATGATGTCGAAGCGCCTGGGGTGGGACGTCGCGGAGCGCGCGCGGCGCCTTCTGCGCCTGACGGACGAGCTTGAAAGCGTCTCGGACGAGACGGCGGCCGTCCTGAAGGCCGTCAAGCGCCTGCGCCGGCAGGGGCAGAAGATGTCCGAGAACTCGGTCCAGGTGCTTCTGTCCGTCCACGACCGCGTGAACGCCTTTGCGGAGAAGGTTTCGCCATGGATCCGCTCGCCGCGCCCGCCGATCGACATCGACGACGTGCAGAACGAGGCGCGGGCCATCCACGAGTTCATCCGCGACTGCCGGCTCGTGCAGCTTGGGCGCGTGGGGCCGGAGGATCCGGGTTCCTCGATCCGCGTTCTGGTGGAGCTGGACGTCATCAACGCCTACGAGCGCATGCGCGCCTACTACCTCAATATCGCCGAGACGCTCGCCGGCCACAAGAACAAGTAGGAGCCGCCGCCGCGCCGGGCCGCCCGGCTTTTGTGGTATACTGTCGGGGTCGTTTTGCAACGAGGAAGAGAACACGCAATGAATACGGTTTTGGTCGGGTCCCAGTGGGGCGACGAGGGCAAAGGCAAGATCATCGACGTCCTGACGGACAAGGCGGACTACGTGGTGCGCTACCAGGGCGGCTCCAACGCCGGCCACACCGTCATCGCCGAGGGCACGAAGCGCGTCCTGCGTCTCATTCCGAGCGGCATCCTCCACGAAGGCAAGATCTGCATCATCGGCAACGGCGTCGTGATGAACCCGCTCGACCTCATCGAGGAGATCGAGGCCATGCGCGCGACGGGCGTCGAACCGAGGGGACGCCTCTTCATCTCGACGCGCACCCAGATGGTGATGCTCTACCACCGCGCGCTCGACAAGGCGGAGGAGGCTGCCCGCGCGGTGGAGAAGAAGATCGGCACGACGGGACGCGGGATCGGCCCCGCCTACGCCGCCAAGGTCTCCCGCACGGGCCTCCGCTGCGGCGACATGCTCGCGGCGAACTTCCTCGACGCCGTGCGCGAGCAGGTGGAGGAGACGAACCGCCGTCTGCGGATGCTGAAGGCCGAGCGCGTGGACGCGGGCGACCAGATCGACGTGCCCGGCTGCACGGTCCGCGACTACCAGATGGACGCGGACGAGATCGTCGCCATCTACAAGACCGCGCAGGAGAAGCTCTCGCCCTACATCCGCGACACCGTGCCGATGCTCCACCAGGCGAAGGCCGCCGGCAAGTCCATCCTCCTCGAAGGCGCCCAGGGCACGATGCTCGACATCGACTTCGGCACCTATCCCTTCGTCACCTCGTCCAACCCGACCTCGGGCGGCGCGTGCATCGGTAGCGGCCTCTCCCCGCGCGACATCGACTGCGTGGTGGGCGTCGTCAAGGCCTATACGACGCGCGTCGGCGCGGGGCCGTTCCCGACGGAGCTCTACAACGCGGAGGACAAGCAGGACGCGGACGGACGGACACTCGCCGAGCGCGGGCACGAGTTCGGCGCGGTCACGAAGCGTCCCCGCCGCACGGGCTGGTATGACGCCGTCGTCGCGCGCTACGCGCAGCGGATCAACGGCATCGACTACTGGGCGCTCACGAAGCTCGACGTGATGGACGTCTTCGAGAAGATCAAGATCTGCGTCGCCTACGAGCTGGACGGCCGGCGCATCGAGGACATGCCGACCTCGGCCGACGAACTCGCCCGCGTGAAGCCGATCTACGAGGAGATGGACGGTTGGATGTGCGAGACGTCCCATATCACGCGCATCGAGGACCTGCCGCCCAAGGCGAAGGCCTACGTGGACCGCCTCGTGGCGCTTTCGGGCGCGAAGCTCGGCATCCTCTCCATCGGCCCCGCCCGCGAATCGACCCTGCGCCTCGCGCTCTGACCGGCCATGAACCACACGGCGAAAAGAACCCTCTGCGGCATCACGGTCGGCCTCGGCGTCGTCGCGTTCTTCCTCTACTGCCCGCTGAAGGCCCTGCCGGTCGCGCTGCTCGCCGTCTCGACGGTCGTGCAGCTCGAATTCTACCAGATGGCGCGGAAGTACGAGCCCGTCTCCTGGTTCGGGCTTCTGATGGGCACGGCGTGGCTCATCGGAAGTGCGGCCTATCCGGGCCTCCTGGGGCTTTCGGCCTGCCTCTTCGCGGGCGGGCTTGCGCTCGCGCCGCTCGTCTTCCTGCTCGCATGCATCGTCCTCTTCCGCGCGCGCTACCGGAACCCTGTCGGGACAATCGCCTCGACGCTCCTCGGATTCGTCTACGTGCCGTTCCTCCTCTCGTTCTTCCTGCGCTTCGTGCAGCTGGAGCCGGCGGCGCACACGCTCTTCGCGATGCCCGCGACGCGCGTGGGGCTCTACACGCTCTTCTTCCTGATCGCCGTCGCGAAGTTCTCCGACACGGGCGGCTTCGCCTTCGGCGTGGCGATGGGGCGGCACAAGCTCTGCCCGTCCATCTCCCCGAACAAGTCGTGGGAGGGTCTGGTCGGCTCGATGGTCTTCGCCTCGGCGACGACCGCCGTCTTCTGCTGCCTCGCGCGCCGCTTCGGCTGGGCGGAGCACTGCGCGCTCTGGGGCTGGCTGGACGCCGCGCGCGTCGTGCCCGTGGGGATCGCCTTCGCGCTCGTCGCGACGGCGGGTGATCTGATCGAAAGCCGTTTCAAGCGCGAGTGCGGCGTGAAGGACTCCTCCACGTTCCTGCCGGCGGGCATGGGCGGGCTCCTCGACATGTTCGACTCCTTCCTCTTCCTCCCCGCGCTCGTCTACCCGCTTCTGTTCGCCGCATCGGCCGGCGGCCTCCCAAGCCATTAGACAGGTGTCCGCCGTTTATGGTATGATAAAAAGACGTCTTGGACACGGTTGGCGTCTAGCCGCCGTGCGGAGTCCTGTTAATTTGGAGCGCTGAATGATGAAAAGAACGATGAGGGGATGGGCGCTTGCGGCGCTTGCATGCGGTCTTGGCGCGCGCGTATGGGGCGCCGTCGAGGCCCCGGCGCCGGCGAGCGCGTACGCCTCGCCCGAGTTCCTGGCGCCGTCGGGAGACGGCGCGGGCGTCTTCGTGACCTGTGCGACGGGGCGCAAGGTCCTGGAGGTGGCGTTGGACGGCGCGGTGCGGCGCGCGTGGACGCTCGAAAGCCGCCAGGCGAAGGGCGTTCCGGTGAACCCGACGGGGCTGGCCGCGGCGGGGGGCTTCGTCTACGTGACGTGCGGCGTCCAGGCGGGCGAGCTGCAGAAGTTCCGGGAGGACGGCACGTTCGTCGCCGCCGCCGCTGTCGGCCACTCCCCCTGCGCGCCGGTCGTCTCGCGGGACGGCCGGCGCGCCTACGTGATGAACCGCTTCAAGAACGCCGTGAGCGTCGTCGACCTCGCCGCGATGAAGGTGACGGGGACGGTGGACGTGCTGCGCGAGCCGTTCGCGGCGGGCCTCGGCGCCGGGGGCCGCCTCCTCTTCGTCGCGAACCTGCTGCCGTACTGCGCGGCGACGAACGACGTCGTGGCGGCGGCCGTGAGCGTGATCGACACGGCGACGCGCGCGGTGCGCCACGTCCTGCTGCCGAACGGCTCGACGGGCGTGCGCGGCCTCGGCGTCTCTCCCGACGGCGCGTTCGTCTACGTCACGCACTCGATGGGGCGCTACCAGCTGCCGACGACGCAGCTGGAGCGCGGGTGGATGAACACGGCGGCCCTCTCCGTCTTCGACGGCGCGACGGGGGCCTACGTGAACACGGTCCTGCTCGACGACGTGGACCGCGGGGCGGCGAACCCGTGGGGCGTCGCGGTGACGGCGGACGGCAAGACGCTCGTCGTCGCGCACGCCGGCACGTGCGAGCTTTCCCTCATCGACCGCCCCGCGCTCCACGACCGCCTCGCGAAGGCGGCGAAGGGGGAGAGCGTGAGCGGCATCGTGAAGAGCGCGGAGGACGTGCCGAACGACCTCGCGTTCCTCGTCTCGATCCGCCGCCGCGTCCACGTGGGCGGCGACGGCCCGCGCGGCGTCGTGACCCTCGGCCGCACGGCCGTGACGGCGCTCTACTTTGCGGATGCCCTTTCCGCGCTCGCGCTCGACGCGCCCGCCGCCCCGGCGAAGGTGCTGCCCGTCGCGCCGAGGAAGGACCTCGCGCAGGACCGCGTGCGGCGCGGCGAAATGCTCTTCAATGACGGCTCGATGTGCTTCCAGCAGTGGCAGAGCTGCGCGAGCTGCCACCCGGACGGGCGCGTGGACGGCCTCAACTGGGACCTCCTGAACGACGGCATGGGCAACCCGAAGCAGACGAAGAGCGAACTCTTCGTGCAGTGGACGCCGCCCACGATGGTCACGGGCATCCGCAAGGACATGCACGCCTGCAACATGGCCGGGCTCGTCCACATCCAGTTCGTGACGCGCCCCGAGGAGGACGTCTTCTGCTTCGACGCCTACTGCACGGCGATGAAGCCGGTGCCGAGCCCCTACCTTGTCGACGGCCGGCTCTCCGCGCGCGCGCAGCGCGGCGAGAAGATCTTCCAGAAGGCGAAGTGCGGCGACTGCCACACGCCGGGGTCGAAGGGGCCGAACGGCGAACGCCTCTGGACCGACCAGAAGCTCTACGACGTCGGCACGGGCACGGCCACCGAGACGGGGCGGAAGTTCGACACGCCCACGCTCGCCGAATGCTGGCGCACGGCGCCCTACCTCTACGACGGCCGCGCGCTGACGATGGAGGAGGTGCTGACGACGGCCAACCCGGGCGACCGGCACGGCGAGACCTCGAAGCTCTCCCCGGAGGAGGTCAAGGACCTCGCGGAGTACGTGCTTTCCCTCTAGCCCGCGCCGGCCCGAAGGCCGGCGTCCGGCGCGCTTCAATCGAAAGGAATCGTCATGTCGCTTTCAGTCGGTATCGTCGGGCTGCCGAACGTCGGCAAGTCCACGTTGTTCAACGCGCTCACGAAGCGCCAGCAGGCGGCGGCGGAGAACTACCCGTTCTGCACGATCGAGCCGAACTCCGCCATCGTGGAGGTGGCCGACCCGCGCCTGGAGGCGCTGGCGAAGATCGCCAATCCCCAGCAGATCGTCCGCGCGACCGTGGCGTTCACGGACATCGCGGGCCTTGTGAAGGGCGCCTCGAAGGGCGAGGGCCTGGGCAACAAGTTCCTCGCGAACATCCGCGAGTGCGACGCGATCCTCCATGTGGTGCGCTGCTTCGAGAACGATGACATCATCCACGTGCAGGAGGGCGGCAACACGTCCGCCCCCATCGACCCGGCGGGCGACGCCGAGGTGATCGAGACGGAACTCGTCCTCGCGGACATGGAACAGCTGCAGAAGCGTTGCGACAAGACGCGCAACGAGGCGAAGAGCGATCCGAAGAAGCGCCCTGAATTCGATGCGATGACCGCCCTCCTCGCGCATCTCGGCGAGGGGAAGCCCGTGCGCACGTTCCCGCGCGCCGAGGGCGACCCCATCCTGCCCGTCCTGCGCGACCTCCACTTCCTCACCGACAAGAAGACGATCTACTGCGCAAACGTCGCCGAAGACGACCTTGCCGATCCTTCGGCCAACCCGCACGTCGCGGCGCTCAAGGCCTACGCGGACGCACAGGGCTGCGAAATGGTGACGGTCTGCGCCCAGATGGAGGCCGACCTCGCGGGCCTGTCGGACGCGGAGGCGAAGGAGTTCCTGTCGAGCTACGGCCTCACCTCATCCTCCCTCGACCGCACGATCAAGCTCGCCTACCACACGCTCGGCCTTGCGAGCTTCCTCACGGCGGGTCCCAAGGAAGTGCGCGCCTGGACGTTCCGGCGCGGCTGGAAGGCCCCCCAGTGCGCGGGCGTCATCCACACCGACTTCGAGAAGGGCTTCATCCGCGCCCAGGTCATCGCCTTCGACGACTACGTCAAGCACAACGGCGAGGCCGGCGCGCGCGCCGCCGGCGCGCTGCGTCCCGAGGGCAAGGACTACGAAATGCAGGACGGCGACGTCGTCGAGTTCATGTTCAACAAGTAGGGCCCGCTTCCGCCCGGCGCGCCCGCGCGGCGTCTGCCGTCCGCGCGCGCCGTATTGACGCGCGCGCGCGGATTCGGTAAACTAAGACCTCGATTTTTTGAGGACAGAGGTTTACGAAAGGGAACGGACCGGTGAACGTGATAGAATCGCTGATCGAGCTGCAGGACGTGGACGACACGATCCGCGAGCTTGAAATGGAGGAGAAGGACATCCCGCGCCGCAAGGCCCAGGAGACGGCGCGCCTCGCGGGCGTGAACGCTTCGCTGGAAATCGCGAAAAGCCAGCTGGACGCGATGAAGAAGCGCATTGCGGACGAGCGCGCCGAAGCGGCCGAGCTGCGCGAGAAGGCCCAGCAGCTGCGCATCGGCCAGGCGACCATCTCCTCCAACCGCGAGCTCCAGCAGTCCTACATCCAGGTCGACGGCCTTGAACACGAAGCCGACACCGCCGACACCCGCGCCGACACGCTGGAGGCGGACGAGCTTCCCAGCCTCGAAAAGCGCGTTTCCGACGCGCAGGCCAGGGTGGACGAGGAAAAGGGCGGCGTGGACGGCAGCGTCGGCGAACTCGACGCGCGCCTTGCCGACGTGAAGGCGCGCCTTGCCGAGCGGCGCGCGGCGCGCGTGGTGAAGGCCGACGCCGTGAAGGCGATCGACCCCGGCTTCCTCCTCTACTACGAGCGCCTGAGCACGAAGCGCTGGCCGGTCGTGGTGCCGCTCAGCGGCGACGGCGTCTGCGAGGGCTGCCACATGAAGCAGCCGCCCTTCGTCGCGCAGCTTGTCCAGCACAACGGCAGGTCTGCGGCCGAGGGCAAGAGGCAGCAGAAGGCGGTCTGCACCATGTGCGGACGCCTCCTGTACGGCGATCTTTGACTTCAATTTCTTCGGCGGCCCCGCGTGTGACCGGTCGCGCCCGAAAGGGCGAGGAAAGTCCGGACTCCGCAGGGCAGGGGACCCGGCCGTCAAGGCCGGGGGCGCGGCGGCAAGCGCCGCGGACGGAAAGCGTCACAGAGAAGAGACCGCCCGTCGTCGCCTCGCGCGAGGGCGGGCAAGGGTGAAAGGGCGGTGTAAGAGACCACCGGGGCCGCGCGGAAGCGCGCCCGCACGACAAGCCCTCCCCGGAGCAAGATCAAATAGGGAGCCGACGGGCGGCCCGTCCGGCTCGCGAAAGGCCACACGCCGCATGGCTCTCGCCGTGCGGCCCGGCGGATCGCGATGAGGTTCCGGGTTGATCGCTCAGATGAATGACCGGACCCGCAAGGGGAACAGAATCCGGCTTATTCGCCGCGGGGTCGCCGAAGAATTCCTTTCGCTTTTCGCGATCCACAACAACGAGAAGAGGTCTTCGAGATGACACGTGTCATAGCAGTCGACGGCCCGAGCGGTTCGGGCAAGAGCTCCACCTCCCGGCGCGTGGGCCAGGCGCTCGGGTTTCTGCACGTCGACTCCGGCGCGCTCTACCGCATCATGACCTGGCAGTGCCTTGCGCACGGCGTCGACACGGCCGACCCCGCCGCCGTCGCGGCCTGCGCGGAGCGGGTGCAGGTCGCATGCCGCCCCGAGAACGGCGCGCTCGCCTACTATGTGGACGGCGAGGCCCCCGGCGCGCGCATCCGCACGCCGGAGATCAACGCCCACGCCTCCCCCGTCGCGACGGTGAAGGCCGTGCGCGACCGCATCACCGCGCTCCTGCGCGGCATGGCGCGCTACGGCGACCTCGTCGTCGAGGGGCGCGACATCACGACGGTCGTCTTCCCCGACTCGCCCGCACGCTTCTATCTGACGGCCTCCGCCGAGGTGCGCGCGCGCCGCCGTCAGCTGGAGGAGGTCGCCACGGGCGTAGCGAACCAGAGCGCCGAGGCCGTGAAGGCGTCGCTCCTCGCGCGCGACGCGATCGACTCGACGCGCGCCTGCGCGCCGCTTCGGAAGGCGGACGGCGTGCTGGAGATCGACTCCACCCGGCTGACGCTCGACGAGGTCGTCGCGACCGTCCTCGGCGCCCTGCCGGCGGGCTGGCGGTGAACGGGCGGGACGCCGCGCGCGGCCCGCGCGGCGAAATATGCTACACTATCGTCCATGGAAAAATGGTATGTCAGAAACACGGCCGGGCGGATGTTCGGGCCGATTGACCTTGAGACGCTGAAGACCTGGGTCAAGGACGGCCGCGTCGAGCCGCTTGCGGGTGTGTCGTCCGACCTGAAGAGCTGGGTGCTGGCGCCCCTGAAGCCGGAGCTTGAGATGAACTGGGTGGTCGAGAACAACCCAGGCCAGTTCTACGGCCCCACGCACCGGGCGGTCCTGGACGACCTGGTCAAGGCCGGTTCGCTCTCGCGCGAGGCGCGCTTCTACGTGGACGACCGCGGCGCGTCGGACGCGCGCATCCGCGCGCTTGAGAGCGCCGTCGCCGCCAAGGAGGCGGAGATCGGCCGCCGCGAGGTTGCGCTCGCCGGGGCCCAGCGGCAGACGGCCAAGCGCGACCTCGCGCTTGCCGCCGCGCAGAAGGCCGTCGCGCAGCGCGACGACCGCGTCTCCGAGCTGGGCGCGGCGCTTGCGCAGCGCGACGCGCAGATCGACGCGCTCGGCAAGGCGCTCAAGCAGAAGGAGGGTGAACTTGTGCGCGCCGCCGACGACCTCGCGCGCAGGGACGCCGAACTGGCGGCGGCCCGCCGCGAGGTCGGGGCGCGCGACGAGGAGATCGCCGAGCTGAGGCGGCAGCAGGCATCGCGCGACGCCGTGCGCGCGCGCGCCTGGACGACCGAAGTCGTCGAGCCCGAAGTGGTCACGGGCGAAATGCCGCCGCCCGTCGCGCGGCAGGCGTTCGGCTTCGGCGCGCCGTCCGCCTCGCCCGCCGCGCTCGCCGACCTCGAACGGCGGGCGCAGGAGGAACTCGCGCGCCTGGGCGCGGGGGCGGCGAAGAAGCTCTTCAGGATCAAGCGCTGAGGCGCGGGGAGGAGACGGCGATGGAGAAGCAGTGGTGGCTGCGCGCGCAGGACGAGGTCTTCGGCCCCGTCACGCGCGAGGGGCTTCTCGAATGGGCGCGCATGGGGCGCATCCAGCCCGGGCAGGACGTCTCGGAGGACGGGACGACCTGGACGCCCGCCACGGACGTCGCCTTCCTCGACATGCGCTGGTCGATCGACATCGGCGACGGCACGCCGCGCGGGCCGTTCAACAAGGAGGCCGCGCAGGCCCTGCTTGCAAGCGGACGCCTGCCGCCGGGAAGCCGCCTCGTGGAGGCGGCGCCCGACGCCGCCGATGCGCCGCCCCCGGCGGAGCCGTCGCCCGCACCCGGGGAAGCCCCCGCCGCGCCCGAAGCGGAAGTCGCGCCGGAAAAGACCTCCTCGGATGCCCCTCCATGCCCTGTGCCGCCGGCGCAAGCCGGCGAGGTGGCGGAATTGAAGCTGCAGGTGGAGACACTGGCCGACGAGCTCAGGCGCCTGCCGCCCACGGCGCGCCTCGCGGCGGACGCGCAGACGGCCGTCTACGCGCTCATGAAGGACGAGGCGGACGAGCTCGCCGCGGCGCTGGAGGCCGAGAACAGGGAGGCCGAGGCGCTGCGCACCTACCGCCGCCAGCGCATCGAGCGCCTGCTGGCGCGCCGCCAGGAGATCCTCAAGCGCATCGGGACGGACGCGGAGGACATGACGCGGCGCGCGTTGCGGATGTACCCGGAGGATCCGCGCACCGTCCACATGCGCCAGGAGCTGGACGCCCTGCGCGTCCTGCAGGAGCGGTCCGCGCAGGAGGCCGAGCGGAAGGTGCGCGAACTGGCCGCCCGGCTGCGCGAACGCGACGCCGAGGTGAAGCGCCTGCGCGAACAGGCGGCGGACGCAACGGTGATCTACCGCCAGCTGCAGGACGTGCGTGAGAAGCTGATGACGCGCGAGAAGGAACTGATGGAGGAACGGCAGAAGAGCGAGGCCGAGCGTCAGCAGCACGCGGCCGCGCAGCAGACCCTGCTCGCGCGCCTCTCCTCGCTTGAGATGGGCATGCCGGGCACGACGAACCAGTCCCGCGAGGCGCGCAGCGTGCGCCTCGCCCCGTGGATGGGGCTCAAGAAGTAGGGGGGGGGGGGCGAGGCGGCTCCCTCGCCGACACCTCGTCCGTTTATGGTATACTGTCGCGCGTCATGAAAATCTGGCTTCCCTTCTGGTACGGCATCTTCAGGAACAACCCGACCTTTCGCCTCGTGCTCGGGCTGTGTCCGACGCTGGCCGTGACGACCTCCCTGGAGAACGCGCTCGGCATGGGCCTTGCGGCGTCGTTTGTGCTCGTCTGCTCGAACGGCCTCGTCTCCGCCCTGCGGAAGGTCATCCCCGACGCGGTCCACATCCCCTGCTACATCGTCATCGTCGCGACGTTCGTGACGACCATCGACCTCCTCCTGCAGGCCTTCCTGCCCGCGCTCTCCGAATCGCTCGGCATCTTCATCCCGCTCATCGTCGTCAACTGCATCATCCTCGGGCGCGCGGAGGCCTTCGCCTGCAAAAACGGCGTCGTGGCCTCCCTGGCGGACGGCCTCGGCACGGGCGTCGGCTTCACGCTCGCGCTCGCGCTCGTCGCCGCCGTGCGCGAGGTCGTCGGCGCGGGCTCCCTGACCGTCTGGGGCGATCTCGCGATCCGCGAGATCCACGCGAAGCCCGTCGTGCTGGCGATTCTCCCCGCCGGCGGGTTCATCGCGCTGGGCCTTCTCCTGGCGGCGATCAACCACCTGGGCGCGCTCTGGGCCCGGCGGCGCGGCGCGCCGCCGCCGCTTCCGCTCGGCCTCGACTGCCGCCACTGCGCGCTCTGCCCGAACGGGAAGCAGCCATGAAGTGCCCCAAGTGCGGAAACGACGACGACAAGGTCCTCGACTCGCGCGCCTCCAAGGAGGGCGTCGTCGTCCGCCGCCGCCGCGAGTGCCTGAAGTGCGGCTTCCGCTTCACGACGCACGAGGAGATCGACCGCGACGACCTCTTCGTCGTCAAGCGCGACGGGCGGCGCGAGGTCTTCCAGCGCGAGAAGCTGGAGAAGTCCGTGCGCATCGCCTGCCAGAAGCGGCCCATCCCCGAATCGAAGGTGCAGGACCTCATCGGCGGCGTCGTGGCGGCCCTGGAGGGCGAGGAGGTGGCGTCGGAGCGGATCGGCCAGTGCGTCATGGCGCGCCTCCACGAACTCGACGAGGTGGCGTACATCCGCTTCGCCTCCGTCTACCGGCGCTTCACGGACGTCAACCAGTTCCTGAGCGCCATCACGGAGATGGTGAGGAAATGAGGGGCCGGGGATTCATCGGCGCGCTCGCCGCGCTGCTTGCGGGCGCCTGCGGCGCCGCCGAGTATGTCGGCGTGGCGGGCGGGCTGCTGCTGCCCGGCAATGGGAACGCGCTCTCCCGCGCGGCGGAGGCGAGCGTGCGCGCGGGCTTCTACGCAAGCGACTTCCTGGCGTGGGAGGTGGAGGGTGCCTGCGCGCCGAATGTTTCCGGCGCGGGCGGGCGGGAGGCCCTCGCGGGCGTCGCCGTGCGTGGTCTCTGGCACTTTTCCGGCTTCGAGGCGTTCGACCGGCTCTTTGGCTGCGAGCGCTTCGACCCGTTCGCGACGTTCGGCGCGGGGACGCGCTTCGGCGCGCGCCATGCGTTTGCGGACGGCGCGCGCCGCACGGCGACGGGGCCCGTCGCGGGGCTCGGCGCGTTCTACCACCTGACGGAGTCGCTGGCCCTGCGCGTCGACGCGCAGGCCCTCCTGGCCTGCGACGCGCCGTGCGGGATGCTCTATTCGGTCGGCGTCGGCCTGCAGTGGGCCTTCGGGGGAGGCGGCGAATGAAAACCCTTGAGCGCTACGTCTTCGGCGCGTTCCTCTCCTCGTTCTTCCTCGCGTTCCTCGTGCTGTCCTTCGTGCTTACGGTGGGGCTGATGGTGCAGATCGTCCGCTACATGCTCCAGGGCATTCCGGCCGACCTCGTGGGGCGCTTCGCGTTCGTGAGCTTCCCCGAGACGCTGCAGTGGACGATTCCCCTCGCGCTGCTCGTCGCCTCCGTGCTCGTCTTCTCGCGCCTCTCGGCGGACAGCGAGATCGCCGCCATGCGCGCGTGTGGCGTCAACCTGCTCACCGTCGTGCGCGCGCCGCTCCTCTTCGCCTTCGCCTGCACGCTTCTGGGGCTCTTCGTCAACAACGAGATCGTGCCGCGCGGCCACGAGGTCCGTCGCAACCTGGCGCGCCGCATCTCCGTCGGGGCGGGGCTGGAGCTTCTGGAGCCGGGCCGCGTCATCGACGACTTCCCGAAGGTGAAGATCTACTTCGAGGAGAAAGAGGGGAACTGGTTGAGAGACCTCATCGTCCTCGACTTCTCGAACCCGCGCGTCGACCGCATGATCACGGCCTCCAAGGCGCTCGTCACGAGCGAGGGGCGCGATGTCGTCCTCGACCTGCACGGCATGACCGTCGATCCGCTGGACGAGAACAACCCCGGCATGGCGCGCGCCACCCGCTTCCAGTACCGCGTGAAGGACGCCCTCAAGGACCGCACCTACAAGCGCCGCGAGAAGGACTTCCGCTTCTTCGAGATCCTCTCCGAGATCCGCCTCGCGAAGGCGGACGTGAAGGATCCCCAGGCGGCGGCCGAGCGGCGCGCGCGCGAAGGGCGCGCGAAGGGGGCCGTCGCCAAGGAGCTGAAGCTCGTGAAGAAGTCCCTGAAGAGCCAGCTCAGCAACCTGCGCACCGAGTTCCAGAAGCGCCTTGTCTTCGCGTTCGCCTCGATCTGCTTCGTCCTCGTGGGCGTGCCGCTCGGCATCCGCGCGCAGCGGCGGGAGTCCTCCATCGGCATCGCGATCGCGCTCGTCACGGCGCTCGGCTACTACCTCGTCGTCATCCTCATGACGAGCCTGGAGAAGAACTACGCGGTGCGCCCAGACCTTCTCATCTGGCTGCCGGTCGTCCTCTGTGCGGCCCTTGCCAGCTACCTCATCCCCAAGAACCTCTAAGGAGCAAGCACCATGTCCGTTTCCATCCACCCCACCGCACTTGTCGACAAAAACGCGCAGCTCGGCGACGGCGTCGAGATCGGCCCCTACGCGAGCATCGGGCCGGACGTGAAGCTCGGCGCGCGCACGGTCGTGCAGCAGGGCGCGATCATCCGGGGCCATTCGACGCTCGGCGAGGACTGCCAGGTCTTCCCCTACGCCTGCATCGGCATGAAGACGCAGGACCTCAAGTACAAGGAGGGCAGCGTCTCCTACGTCGAAATCGGCGACCGCACCGTCATCCGCGAGTTCGCCACGGTCCACCTCGGTACGGCGGACGGCGAGAAGACGGTTCTCGGCAACGACGTCCTCTTCATGGCCTACTGCCACGCCGCGCACGGCGTCGTCCTCGGCGACCACGTGATCTGCTCCAACTCCGTGCAGCTCGCGGGCGACGTCCACATCCAGGACTGGGCGATCATCGGCGGCTGCGCCGCGTCCCACCAGTTCTGCAGCATCGGGCGCCACGCGATGGTGGGCGGCATGTCGAAGATCCGCCAGGACTTCCCGCCGTTCATGCTCGGCGACATGGTGGAGGGTTCGCTCAAGGTGATCGGCCCGAACGTCGTCGGACTCAACCGCCGGGGCTTCCCGAAGGACGTCATCGCCGCCCTCAAGGAGGCGTTCCGCTTCATCTACCACAGCGGTCTCAACCGTTCCCAGGCGCTTGAGCGCGTCGAGAACGACGTCGAGCCGTTCGACGAGGTCAAGGAACTCGTCCAGTTCTACCGCCATTCGACGCGCGGCGTCTGCTGAAGACGCCCGCTCCGTCCTGCTCCCCGGCGGCCCGCGTCCACGTGGTGTCCCCGATGTCGTCCCCGTGGGCGCGGCGCGCCGGGGACGTCGCGCCCTACCATGGATGCCATGGTGCATGCGGGCATGGCGTGCGGGCATGGCGTACATTGTGCATGTTGGTAGGGGCCGACGTCCCCGGCGGCCCGCGTACACGTGGCGTCCCCGATGTTGTCCCCGTGGGCGCGGCGCGCCGGGGACGTCGCGCCCTACCATGGATGCCATGGTGCGTGTGCATGGGTGCGGGCATGGCGTGGGCATGGTGTGTATTGTGCATGATGGTAGGGGCCGACGTCCCCGGCGGCCCGCGTCCCCGATGTCGTCCCCGATGTCGTCCCCGTGGGCGCGGCGCGCCGAGGACGTCGCGCCCTCCCCTAGGCGCGTCAACTTTGAAAAACAATCTCCGTGCCTTCGTGCCTCCGCGCGCTCCGTGTTGACCGGCCGGATGGCGCGTCCCCGGCGGCCCGCGTCCCCGATGTCGTCCCCGATGTCGTCCCCGGCGCCCCGCTCGCTGACCGATTGCATTTCGCGTTGCGCGTTGCATTTCTCGTAATTTTGCATTTGACGGGGGGGGGGGGGTAAATGGTAGAATCACGTCATGCGTGGGACGTGTCGCGCGGATGCGTCCCCTTGCCGTGCGTCGATCTGCAAACGAAACGAAAAAGGAAACGCCATGTCTCCACTTTTCATGCGCCTCGTTGGATGCGTTCTGCTGCTGGCCGCCGCCGCCCGGGCGGAAAGGGCCGTTGCGGAGACATGGTTTCTCAAGGGCGGCGGCAAGAAATCAAACCGCTTGGGCTACTTCTGGTCCGCGACGGGCGAGGGCTGCAACTGGACGAACGCCGTCGGCGCCGCCGGCGTGCCCGCCGTCGGCGATGCGGTCGTCCTCCCCGAGAAGGACCCGGAGACGGGCGGCAACATCACGATCACCGCGAGCGACGGCACGGTCAATCCTCTTTCGGCGTTCACCGCGCCGGGGCCCTTCACGCTCCACCAGGGGACGCTCGTCATGCGCGCGGGCGGCGCGGGCGTCTTCGTCGGTACGAGCGGTCACTGGTGGGCCGGCCTCGCCTGCCGGGCGAACCCGGACGATCCAGCCGCCGAGGGCGTCGTCGTCACCGTGCCCGACGGCGTGACGTTCAACCTCCAGAAGGGCATCACCTGTACGGGCACGGACGTCATCAAGGCGGGCGGCGGCACGCTCGTGAACCTCTCCCAGGGCATCAGCGGGTCCTATGCCGACCTGAAGAACCTGACGGTGCGCCTGCGCGGCGGCACGTTCGTCAACCACACGACGAACATCCTCCAGGGCGTGCGCCTCGTCTTCGATTCGGACGACCCGAATCTGCGCGTCAAGATCGGCAAGGCCGAGAAGCGCTCCTGGAACTGGGGCATCCGCGATGGCGCGATCGAGGAATCGCCCGCCGTCTCGAACACGGCGCACGGCTTCACGTCCGAAGACGGCGTCGAGGCGCAGGCCCTCACCCTCTGCGGCACGCCCACGGTGAACCCGATGCGCTTCACGGGCACGTTCTACCGCCGCGCGGGCCTCGTCTGGAACCCCGACGCGGCGGACGCGGCATTCGTCTTCGCGAAGGCGGTTTCGCATACGACGGGCGAACTGCTCGTCTCGAACGGCGTCGTGCGCCTCGTGGAGGGCGCGACGTTCTCGCGCCTTTCGCGGTTGGACGTGGCGGCGGGCGCGCAGTTCGTCGTCGAGGCGGGCGCGGGCAGCGGCTTCATGGCCCAGGAGGCCGCGCTCGCGGCGGGCAGCCGGGTCGTCGTCGGCAAGGACGTCTCCCTGACCTTCAACCGCGCGACCTTCGACGGCGTGGCGCTCGCGCCGGGCCTCCACACGGCGGCGACGGCCTCGGCCTGGCTTTCCGGCGACGGCCTTGTCTACGTCGTCTCGAACACGGGAGCCCCCGAGACGCCCTCTGCGGCGACATGGACGGGCGGCGGCGCGGACACCCTCCTTGCCACCGCCGCGAACTGGGAGGGCGGCGCGGCGCCCGACTTCGAGACGTGCGGCCTCACGGCCACGTTCGCGGGCGGCGAGCGGGCGACCTTCGCGGCGGACGGCTTTGTCCGCTTTGCGGGGCTCGTCTTCACGCGGGCCTTCACGCTCGACCGGGCGGCGGACGCGACGGGCCGCGTCCTCCTCGGCGCGGGCGGCGTGCAGACGCCGGACGCCGACGACGCGCGGACGTATGAGATCGCCTGGCCGCTTGCCGCCGCCGCGCCGCAGACCTGGTATGCCGCCACGAACGCGACCCTCCGCTGGACGGCGCCCCTTTCCGGGTTTTCCGCGCTCGACCGCATCCTCGTGGACGGCCCCGGCACGCAGGAATTCGGTGCGGCGAACACCTTCCCGAACGACATGACGCTCACGAACGGCACCGTCCGCTTCGCGGGCGACGGTGCGATGGGCGAGGCGGCGGGAACGACGGACGTGGACCTCCGGCGTGTCAAGTTGCGCTTCGGCGGCGGCGTCAACACGCGTTCCCTCGTCTACTTCCGGGGAGATGGCGTGGAGGTGGTACCGTATACCGTCGCCGTCGAGGCGGGGACGACGAACCGCTTCGAGGGGCGCGTTGTCCACAAGGCCGTCAACGGCAATTACGCCACGCTGGACGTCACTCTTGGGAAGGACGCCGAACTCGTCTTTGCGGGCGAGACGTCCCTCAACTACGTCAACTTCCGCACGGCGGGCAACGCGCCCGCGCATCTCGTCGTCACGAACATGCCGCTGACGGTGAACGACCGCCTCAACTTCTACTCCGAGGCGCTGATGGTCGATCTGTGGACCGCGCGGAACAAGGTGAGCGGGAACTCGAGCTTCTGGCAGTCCGGGCGCGTCCGCACGCGCGTCCCCTACGCGCTCGACGCGACAGCCTACAACGGAAACGCGACGCGCGTCAAGATGGAGGGCGGTGCGTTCACCCTCGACCTCTGCGGGAACGACCAGGCCCTCGGCGTCCTCCACGGCGTCGCCGGCACGGTGACGAGCGACGCGCCCGCCCTCCTCCACCTCGCGCAGAACCACATTCCGCCTAACTACGACAACGGGAATCTCACGGTCCCCTACGTCGGCATCACGAACAAGGTGGCGTTCACGGGCCAGGCCGGAATCTCGCTCGACGCCGACGCGCGTTATGCGGACACGTTCCCGCACGTCCTCACGGCCGCCAGCTGCTCCTCGGGCACGGTGCAGGTCACGCGCGGGCGCCTCACGCTCGCCGCGCCGGACGGCGCGTGGACGAACGCGGCGGCGGCCGTCGTGAAGGGCGGCACGCTCGTCTTCGAACACGGCGGCGCGATCGGCCGCCAGACGGACGTCTTCATCGAGGGCGGCGGCGTGCTGAAGCTGGCGGCCGGCGTCGTGCAGACGTGCCGCGACCTCTTCTTCGACGGCGTGCGCCAGCCCATCGGCACCTGGGGCAGTTCGGCGAGCGGCGCCCGGCGCAAGAACGACGAACGCTTTGCGGGGACGGGTGTCCTGAACGTCCTCTCCGACGGCAAGGGCCTCGCGCTCATCCTGCGCTAACGCCCGCATGGTGTGTATTGTGCGTGATGGTAGGGGCCGACGTCCTCGGCGGCCCGCGTCCCCGATGTCGTTCCCGTGGGCGCGGCGCGCCGGGGACGTCGCGCCCTCCCCTAGGCGCGTCAACTTTGAAAAACAATCTCCGTGCCTTCGTGCCTCCGCGCGCTCCGTGTTGACCGGCCGGATGGCGCGTCCCCGGCGGCCCGCGTCCCCGATGTCGTCCCCGATGTCGTCCCCGGCGCCCCGCTCGCTGACCGATTGCATTTCGCGTTGCGCGTTGCATTTCTCGTAATTTTGCATTTGACGGGGGGGGGGGGGTAAATGGTAGAATCACGTCATGCGTGGGACGTGTCGCGCGGATGCGTCCCCTTGCCGTGCGTCGATCTGCAAACGAAACGAAAAAGGAAACGCCATGTCTCCACTTTTCATGCGCCTCGTTGGATGCGTTCTGCTGCTGGCCGCCGCCGCCCGGGCGGACGAACCCGCCACGAAGACGTGGACGGTCACGCTGGACGAAGGGCTCACGAACAGGGCGCCCGTCACGCTCTCGGACGGCAACTACACGCTCCGGGGCTGGATCTGGGACGCCGCGAAGAAACACCTCGCCATCGGCGGACGCGCCGCCACCGCGAGTCAGGCCGAAGGCTGGGCGCTTACGACGGACGCGGACGGAAAATTCGTCGGTTCGGGCGACCTCGACCTACGTGGCGCCGTGACGGTGGACGGGGCGCCGAGTGCGTGGACGATCACCCACATCGGCCAGAAGGCGTTTCTCAACGTGAATGATGCGCCGTTCGACGTCTGCATCCTCCCGACCACGCTGCGGAGCATGGACACCGCGACTTTCCAGGGCTGCGGCAGCTCTTCGGGCTTCACGACGTTCCGCCTCGTCGCGCCCGAGATGACGGGCGACCTGCCGAACAACACCTTCCTCGTCAACACCCATCTGACGAAGGTCATGCTCCAGATCCCCAAGGTGACGCGCCTCGGCGGCTACTGGAAGCGTACGGGCTACGACAACTTCATGGCCGAGACGGACGTTTCGGACTGGGACCTCGCCGCCGTCCAGAAGCTCTACCACCACGACGGCAACGTCGAAGACAGGAAGGCGAACAGCTGGCTCTTCCGCTTCTCGAAGTTCCGGGGCACGATGCGCCTCCCGGCGCTGCAGATCCTCAACGCGCACGCCTTCATCAACTGCCCGAACATGGCCGCGCTGGAGGCCGGGCGCAACGGGACGCTCGAATACGTCGGGTATTCCGCCGTGACGAACTGCCCCGCCCTCGGCTCCGTCGTCCTCGGCGGCGCGGCGGCGGGCTGGACGATCTCCTCGAACGCCTTCAACGCCGTGAACCTCACGAACGTGACGTTCCTCACGACGCCGCCCGCCTACGAGGAGGCC
>CAKUCX010000016.1 GCA_934643865.1 uncultured Kiritimatiellota bacterium | reverse complement strand
GTCGCGGCGCGCGGCGTGGCGGGTTCGGCCGCGCAAGTCGGAACATAATGAGATTTCACCGCGTAATAATCTCGAAGGCGCCAAGAGTGCGGATTCGGCAGGGCAAGGCGGGATGTAATGGTCGGGACACCATGAGATTTCAGCGCGTAATAATCTCGCCCGAAAGCCGTATCGTGCCTGGAAGCCGTCGCGGCGCGCGGCGTGGCGGGTTCGGCCGCGCAAGTCGGAACATAATGAGATTTCACCGCGTAATAATCTCGAAGACGCCAAGAGTGCGGATTCGGCAGGGCAAGGCGGGATGTAATGGTCGGGAGGCAATGAGATTTTAGCGCGTAATAATCTTTCTTGAAAGCCGTATTCTTGCTTGAAGCCGTATCTCTTGAAATCCGTCGCGGCGCGCGGCGTGAGGGGTTTGGAGATTGTGGCCCTCCACGCGGCGCGCGGCGTGGCGGGTTCGGCCGTGATACGTTCGGCCGCAATGAATTGCGGCGCTCCCCAGGTTTGTTTTGGCAGCCTCAGGCACGGCGAGAAGCAGACACGTTCCCGGTTCTTGCCCATCGCTTGCCTATCAAGGTTTACATTCCCATCATTTTCCTGTCAAGATTGACCCGAAACTTGCCTGTCAGGATTTCACATCCCTTGCCTGTCAGGATGTACATCCCCGTGCGAAGCGCGGGCGACACGGCCCGCGCCCGTCAAAAAAACATCGGGAGCGTCCTTCGCCCGGTTTTGACAAGCCCCTGATTCCCCCGGAAATCGGGATAAGGGCGTATCACGGCAAGTTCAATGCGACGCGGGCAGCCGCAGGAGGTCTTGCCACGGCCCCGTCCTTGCGGAAGACGAGGCAGTGGCAGGCGGGGAGGTAGAACGCCGCGCGTGAAAGGGACAAGCCGACGGCGCGCGCCCAGCCCGCAAAAGCCGATGCGGGGCACATCCGCGCGATGGACGTGCGCAGATAGGCGTAGTCCGCGCGCGTGCCCGGCGCGGCGGCAAGCGGCGCGACGAGGCGCAGCCAGGCGGACGTCGCGGCGGCGCAGACGCGCGAGGCGGGCCGGAAGAATTCGAGGACAAGGAGCGTCCCGCCCGGCACGAGGACGCGGGCCGCCTCCGCAAGCGCGGCCGCCGGATCGGGAAAATTTCGGAAACCGAACGCGCACGTCACCGTGTCGAACGCTCCGTCGGGGAACGGCAGACGGGTGGCGTCCCCTTCCATGAAAGCAACGCGCGCCGCATAGCCCGCGCGGGCAATCCGGCGGCGGGCGATCGCCAGCATCGCGGGCGTGAGGTCGAGGCCCGTCACCTGGGCGCGCGGAAACCGGCGCGCGAGGCCGAGGGCGAGGTCGCCCGTCCCCGTCGCGAGGTCGAGGACGCGCGTGGGCGCCTCAAGCAGCGCAAGGGCCCGCCGCCGCCACGAAAGGTCGAGGCCGAACGTGAGTGCCCGGTTGAGGAGGTCGTAGCGCCCCGCAATCCGCGTGAAGAGACGGCGGATCTCATCCGTCTGCGGTCCCATCGCCCCTCAGCGCGCCGCGTTGAGCCGCAGGTACCAGTCGAGGATGCGCGGGCCCCAGAACATCCACGTGACCGCGCCGAGGGCGAGGAACGGGCCATACGGCACCGCCGTGAAGCCCCCCAGCTTCGCCTTCCCACGCAGAATCAGCGCAAGCCCGACGACCGCCCCCACGAAGGACGAGACGATGATCGCGAAGAGGACGGCGGCGGGGCCGAAGAACGCGCCGATGGCGCCGATGAGCTTCACGTCCCCAAACCCCAGCGCCTCCTTCTTCACGATCTTCGAGAAGACGAACCCGATGAGCCAGAGGAACACGAAGCCGAAGGCCAGCCCGCCCAGCGACCAGCAGAGCGCGGGCAGGCGCGCCGTCTCGCCCTGCAGTTCGGGGACGAGGTAGCTGAGCGGTACGCCGAGGATCATCCCGCCGATCGTCACGCGGTCCGGCAGGTAGAAATGCGCGAGGTCGATGAACGAGCCGAGGATCAGTCCCGTGAAGACAAGCCAGAAGACCGGCACGGCCCACAGGCACGTCAGCTTCTGCAGCCCCAGCGCCGGTTCCAGCCCGAGGAAGAACGGCATTCCCCACTGGAGGTACGCGAGCAGGAACAGGGCCGCACCCAGCAGTTCCACGACCGTGTAGCGGATGGAGATCGGCTTGTGGCAGTTCGCGCAGCGGCCGCGTAGGCAGCACCAGCTCAGGATCGGGATGTTCTGGTACCACTTGATCCGCGCGTTGCAGTTCGGGCAGTGCGACGGCGGGCTCACCACGCTCTCCCCGCGCGGGAGGCGCCAGATGCAGACGTTCAGGAAACTCGCGACGCACGCCCCCATCGCACAGGCGAACATGCCGAACATGCCGAAATAGTAGAGGTCCATCTTATCTCGTCTCCATGAAGAACACCTTGTCGCCCACGCGGACGCGCGGACAGGGGAAGGTCGCCCACGTGCCGCGCGCCGCAGACGCCAGCACCGCGTCGTCGCGGCGGAGGGAGGCGATCGCCACCTCCACGACGCCCGTCGTGGGGCCGTGGACCTGCACGGTGTCGCCAACCGCGAGGGGGTGGTCCTGGATCTGCACCTGCGCAATGCCGGCCTTGAGGAAGTAGTCGAGGACGATTCCCGCGTGGCGCTTCACGGTCGTCGCAAGGGAATCCTCCTGGTCCGTGTACTGGTCCGCACCCGGACGCCCGTAGAAGAGCCCCGTGCCGTACTCCCGGTGGAAGACCGCCTTCGTCTCCTCGACGAGGCGCGCGGCGAGGGCGGGCGTGAACGTGCCCGCCTGGATCGCGTCAAGCGCGGCGCGGTAGGCGCGCACGACGGTGTACACGTACTCGGGCTTGCGGGCGCGGCCCTCGATCTTGAACGAGGCGACGCCCGAGGCGACGAGCTGGTCGAGGAACGGCAGGGAGCAGAGGTCCTTGGCGGAGAGGACGGTGTGCGGCGTCACCTCGAATTCCGCGTCCGCGTCGTGGATCGCCTTGCCGTCCTTGTCCACATAGCGGTCCACGGCCTTGATGAGGAAGCGCCGGCGGCAGGGCTGGTGGCAGGCGCCGCGGTTCGCGCTGCACCCGTACGCCTCGTGCGAGAGGAGGCAGCGCCCCGACTCGGCCACGCACTGCGCGCCGTGGACGAACGCCTCGACCTCGACGCCCGCCGTGCGCGCGATCTCGCGCACCTCCCCGAGCGTACACTCGCGGGCGAGGACGACGCGCGCGGCGCCCTGCTCCTTCAGGAAGCGCGCGGCAAGGGAATTGGAACAGCTCATCTGCGTGGAGACGTGGAACGCCGCGCCGTACTTCCGGCAGAGGGCGATCACGCCCCAGTCCGCGACGATGAAGGCGTCGACGAGGGGCTTCGCGAAGACGATCAGGTCCTCCACGGCGGCAAGTTCGCCCTCGAAGACAATCGAGTTGAGCGCAAGGTAGAGCTTCACGCCGCGCGCGCGGCAGCGCCGGGACGCCTCGGGCAGCGTCTCGCGCGTGAAGTTGACGCCCGAGCGCGCGCGCATGTTGAAGTCTGCAAGACCGAGGTACACTGCGTCCGCGCCGGCGTCGAGCGCCGCCTGCAGGCACGTCATGTCCCCGGCGGGGGCGAGCAGTTCGGGGCGCGTCGCCATCAGTGCGCCTCCAGCCAGTTGGCGCCCACGCCCACGGAGACGTCGAGCGGCACGCCGAGGGACATCGCGCCCTCCATCTCGCGCTTCGCGAGCGCCTTGACCTGCTCCACCTCGTCCTTCGGCACGTCGAAGAGAAGTTCGTCGTGGATCTGCAGGATCATCTTCGCCCGCAGGCCCGCCGCCTTGAGCGCGCGGTCCACCCGCACCATCGCGAGCTTGATGAGGTCGGCGGCGGTTCCCTGGATGGGCGTGTTGATCGCGTCGCGCTCGGCGCTCTGGCGCGCCGTCGCGTTGCGCGAGGCGATGTCGCGCAGCGTGCGGCGGCGGCCGAGCGCGGTGACGGCGTAGCCGGCCTCGCGCGCCTTGGCGATGGACGTATCCATGAACGCGCGGATCTTCGGATAGAGCCTGAAGTAGGTGTCGATGAGGCCTGCGGCCTCCTTGCGCGGGATGTGGAGGCGCTGGGAGAGGCCGAAGGCGGAGATGCCGTAGATGATGCCGAAGTTGACCATCTTGCACGTGCGGCGCATGTCGTCCGTCACGAGCGCGGGCATCACGTCGTAGACGCGCGCGGCCGTCTCGCGGTGGATGTCGGCGCCGTGCGCGAAGGCGTCGAGCATGGATTCGTCGCCACTCATCGCGGCCATGATGCGCAGCTCGATCTGCGAGTAGTCGGCGGAGACGAGCAGATGGCCGGCGTCGCGCGGCACGACGGCGGCGCGGATGAGCTTGCCGCGCTCCGTGCGGACGGGGATGTTCTGCAGGTTGGGGTCCGAGGAGGAGAGGCGGCCCGTCTCGGCGAAGGACTGCGAGAAGGTCGTGTGGACGCGCCCGTCGGCGGGGTCGATGCACTGCGGCAGCTTGTCCACGTAGGTGGACTTCAGCTTCGCGCAGGCGCGGTAGTCGAGGATCTTGCGGACGACGGGGTGGTCGTCGAGGACGGTCTGCAGGGCCTTCTCGTCCGTCGAGAAGAGGCCACCCTGCATCTTCTTCGCCCCCTTCGGCCTGAGCCCCAGCTTCACGTAGAGCAGGTCCGCCAGCTGCTTCGGCGAGTCGATGTTGAGCCCCGGGTCGCCATACGAGAGGATCTCGGCCGCGCGCGCCGTGATCTCGCGGTCGAGCGCGAGGCCGTACTTCCCGAGCGCGGAGACGTCGATCTTCACGCCCTCGCGCTCCATTTCCACGAGGACGGGCACAAGCGGCTCCTCGCTTTGCTCAAGGGCGGGCAGCGCGCCCATCGCCGCCGCGCGCGGGCGCAGCACGGCGTCGAGGCGCAGCGCCACGTCCGCATCCTCCGCCGCATAGTCGCAGATCGCCTCCGGCGGCAGATCGGCCATGTTCTTCTGCTCGCGGCCCCGCTCCTTCTCGCCGATGAGGCGCGTGATCGGGACGGGGTCGTAGCGCAGGAACTCGCGGGCGAGCGCGTCCAGCCCGTGCCGCGCCGCCGCGTCCGTCACGTAGTGTTCGAGCATCGTGTCGCGCACCGTCGAGCCGAAGACGATGCCGTAGCGCTCCAGCACGGTCCGGTCGTACTTCCCGTTCTGCGCGACGAGCGTCTTCGAGGGGTCGGCGAAGGCGCGGGCGAAGATCTGGACGAAACGCCGGGCGGCCTCGCGCGCGGCGGGCCGCGCCGCCGTCCGCGCGGCGTGGACGAAGAGGTCGTTGGAGGACGCCTCCGCCGGCCCGCCCCCGTGCGGCGGCACGGCCACGTACCACGCCCGGCCCGGTTCCGTCGCGAAGCTCATCCCCACCAGGTCGACCGTGCGGGCGTCCATGCCCGTCGTCTCGGTGTCGAACGCGAACGTCGGCGCGGCCTCCAGCGTTGCCGCGAGTTCGCGCGCCGCCGCCTCGGTCGTCACGAGCCGGTAGTCGTGCGGCCAGTCGGCGAGGGACGAGAGGACGACCGGCGCCGCCGCCGCGTCGGACGCGGCCGGGGCGAGGGGCGCGGGCGCCACGGGGAGCGCGCGCCCCAGGAGGCGCTTCGCGAGGCGGTTCAGCTCGTACTTCGCGCAGACGGCGGCGACCCGCTCCCCGTCGAGCGGCGGGCGGGCGAAGGCATTCCAGTCGATGTCCCCCAACGGCACGTCCCGGCGGATCGTCGTGAGGAACTTCGACATCTTCGCGTCCTCGGCCCCGGCGGCGATCCGCTCGCCGAGCCGGCCCTTGATCTCGCCCGCGTGGGCGATGATCTCCTCCACGCTGCCATACTGGGCGAGCAGAGTACTGGCCGTCTTCTCGCCGACGCCCCTGATGCCGGGGATGTTGTCGGACGTGTCGCCCGCGAGGGCGAGGTAGTCGATCATCTGCGCGGGGGCGGCGAGCGACCAGTGCTCCTTCACGCGCGCCTCGTCGTAGATGGTCGGCCCCTCCTTGCCGTGGCCGGGGCGGAAGAGGCGGATGTGCGGCCCCACGAGCTGCGCGGCGTCCTTGTCCGGCGTCGCGCAGTAGACCTCGAAGCCCTCCTGCGCCGCCCGCGTCGCGAGCGTGCCCATCACGTCATCGGCCTCGAAGCCCTCCTTGCGGACGACGGGGAGGCCCAGCGCCTCGGCGAGCTCGAAGGCGTAGGGGATGTTCGCCGCGAGGTCTTCGGGCATCTGCTCGCGCTGCGCCTTGTACGGCGGATACGCCTCGTGGCGGAACGTGGGCCCGCCGGGGTCCATCGCGAGCACCGCGTGCGTGGGCCCGTATTCGCCGAGGATGGAGGTGACGCCGTTCGCGAAACCGATGAGGGCGGAGACGTTGAGCCCCGTGCTCGTCATGCGCGGACTGCGCAGGAACACGAAATGCCCCCGATAGAGGAACGGCATGAGGTCGATGATGAACAGCTTCTTCACGCCGGATAGTTTACCACAACGGCGCGGCCACGGCGGATCGCGCCCCCGCCCGCCTCTATGCGGGGCGGTAGGAGTCCTTCAGCGTGACCGTGCGGTTGAAGACCGGGGCGCCGGGCTTCGAGTCCCGCGTATCGGCCACGAAGTAGCCGGTCCGCTCGAACTGGAAGCGGTCGCCGGGCGCGGCGGCGGCGAGCGCGGGCTCGACGTAGGCCGTGCCCGTCTTCAGCGAATCGCGGTTCATGTAGTCGAGGAAATGCTCGGGGCCGTCCTTCAGCGGATCGGGCACCGTGAAGAGGCGGTCGTAGAGTCGCACCTCGGCCGGGACGGCGGTCGCGGCGTCGACCCAGTGGATCGTGCCCTTCACCTTGCGCCCGTCGGACGGGTTGCCGCCCCAGCTGCCCTCGTCCCAGGTGCAGCGGATGAGCGTGATCTTCCCCTCGGCGTCCTTCTCGAAGCCCGTGCAGGTGACGATGCACGCCCCGGCGAGGCGCACTTCGCGGCCGGGCGCCAGGCGGAAGAACTTCTTCTCCGGGTTCTCCTGGAAGTCGGCGCGGTCGATCCAGAGTTCGCGCGAGAACGGGATCTCGCGCGTCCCCGCCGCCGCGTCGAGCGGATTGTTCGGCTTCGTGACGGTGCGCGTGCCCGTGAAGTTCTCGATGACGAGCTTCACTGGGTCGAGGACGGCCATGCGGCGCGCGGCCGTCTTGTTGAGTTCTTCGCGCACACACCATTCAAGCAGCGCGGGGTCGCTCTCGCTCTCGATTTTCGTCACGCCCACGCGCTCGCAGAACGCGCGGATCGCGGCGGGCGGGAAGCCCCGGCGGCGCATGGCGCACACGGTCGGCATGCGGGGGTCGTCCCAGCCGGAGACGTGCTTCTCGGTGACGAGCTGCAGCAGGAGGCGCTTCGACATCACGGTGTACGTGATGTTGAGGCGCGCGAACTCGCGCTGGTGCGGACGGATCTTCACGCCGTTGCGCACCGTGAGCAGCCCCTGCTCGTCCATGCGGTCCACCACCCAGTCGTAGAGCGGACGGTGGACCTCGAACTCCAGCGTACACATCGAGTGCGTGACGCCCTCCAGCGCGTCCTCAATCGGATGCGCGAAGTCGTACATCGGGTACACGCACCACGCATTGCCCAGGTGGTAGTGCGCGACGTGGCGGATGCGGTAGAGGACGGGGTCGCGGAAATGGATGTTGGGCGAGGCCATGTCGATCTTCGCCCGCAGACACCACTCGCCGTCGGCGTACTTGCCATCGCGCATCTCGTGGAAGATGCGCAGGTTGCGTTCGGGATCGGTGTCGCGGGAGGGCGAGGGGCGGCCCGGCTTCTCCGGCACGCCCCGGTAGTCCTTCCACGCCTCCTGCGTGAGGTTGCAACAGTAGGCCTGTCCGCGCCGGATCAGCTCCTCGGCAATCCGGTACATCTTCTCGAACATGTTCGAGGCGTTGTAGAAGCCCGCCTCGCCGGCGTCGCCCGGGCCCGACCACTGGAAGCCGAGCCAGCGGATGTCGTTCTTGATGTTCTCGGCGTATTCGTCCGACTCCTTCGCCGGATTCGTGTCGTCGAGGCGCAGATGGCATTCGCCGCCGAAGAGCTGCGCCATGCCGAAGTCGACGCACACGGCCTTCGCGTGGCCGATGTGGAGGTAGCCGTTCGGCTCGGGCGGGAAGCGCGTCACCACCGTGCCGCCCGTGCGGCCGGCGGCGACGTCCTCCTCGATCCACTGCCGCAGGAAATGCCGGCTCGTGTCCGGCCCTTTGTCGCTGTCCATGTTGGGGTCCACCACCGCCCGGAATCTACCACCCGAAGTTCACGACCGGCAGGCAGCGGCTCGTCTGCTGCGGCTCGTCGATGATGTTCAGAAGGCCGATCTGGAGGCCCTCAAGCGCGTTCGCCCAGTTGACGAGGCCGATCTGGAGGCCCTTTGCGGTCGCGCCGACGTCGTTCCAGAGCGCGAGCTGGAAGCCGGCGAAGTCGGCCTCCACGACGTTCACGAGGCCCAGCTGGACGCCGGCGACGTCCGTGCCCACCACGCTGACGGCGGCGGCCTGGAGGCCGTTCACGTTCTCGCGCACGCGCCCCACGAGGCCCACGTCGAGGCCGTTGAGGTTCTGGCATTCGCCGTAGATGAGGTTGAGGCGCACACCGTTGAGGGACGTGGCCGCAATCGGGATCTGGCCGGGCGAGAACACCGAAAGCATCACATATCCGTCCGTGCCGGCCTTGAGCGTCGCGGACGCGGCGAGAATCATCAGTGCAGTCAACAGTTTCTTCATGTTCGTCTCCTTATGGTCTTGCGCGCGAGAAGTATAACCTTCTCGCGGCGAAAAGGGAAGCGGGATTTACGCTTCGAGCTTCCAGCCGTTGTGGTGCCGGACGACGAGGTCCTTCTCGACCGCCGCCGCGTTCGGTCCGACGACGCGCTCGGCCGCAGGATCCCACTTGAGCCCCTTGAGGCCGAGGCGCGCGCAGGCGTTCGCGAGGTGCGCGATCGTGATGGAGCGGTGGCCGATCTCGCAGTCCGTCGCCGTGGGCGTGCCGTCGAAGATGCCGTCGACGAAGTCCATCTCGTGCGAATGCGCCTTCGCGTTCCGGTAGAGGCGCACGTCGCCGTCCTTCAGGTCGCGCTTCTCGTTCCACTTGCGCAGGTGCTTCGGGCGCTCCAGCTTGCCGCGCGTCACGAAGAGGTCGCCCTTCGCGGCGTGGAACGTGAGGCCCTGCTTCGCCTTCGAGGTGTCGGCGACGCGGGCGCGGAAGCCGTTGGCGTAGACGACGTCGAACGAGAAGTGATAGGGCGTGGAGAAGACGTCCGGCGCGACGAGCGCGTCCGGCGGCTGGAAGTCGCAGCTGAAGTTCTCGATCGCGACCGGTCCCGAACGGTCCTTGCCGAGTGCCCACTGGAGGATGTCGAGGTGGTGCGCGCCCCAGTCCGCGATCGTGCCCGAGCCCGTGCGCCAGTTCCAGCGCCAGGCGAGCGGCTCGTGGATGCCGGGGATGAACGCATTGTCCTCCCAGTGCGCGGCCGGGCCCTGCCACATGTCCCACATTCCCTTCGGGTCGAAGTACGCCGGCGCCGCCGTGCGCGCGGCGTTGCGCGCGTGGTGGTTGCCGCGCGAGTCGTTGTGCGGGTAGGTGAGGCCGATCGTGCAGGTCGTGCAGTCGCCGAGGTAGCCGTTCATGAAGAGCTCGCACGCCACGCGGAACTCGCTTGCGCTGCGCTGCTGGGAACCGACCTGGAAGACGACACCGCTCCGCTTCGCCACCTCCACCATGACCTTGCCCTCCGAGACGCCGAGCGTCATCGGCTTCTGGCAGTAGACGTGCTTGCCGGCCTTCATCGCGGCGACGGAGATGAGCGCATGCCAGTGGTCGGTCGTCGAGACGAGGACGGCATCGACGGTCGGGTCGGCGACGACCTCGCGCCAGTCGGCGACCATGCGGCAGTCCGTGTTCCCGTAGCGTTTGTCGACGGTCTCCTTGAACGGCTTGCGCCCGCCGGGCGTCTTCGCGTTGTAGCCGTAGGTGGGGCAGGCGAACACGGGGTCGCACACCACCGCCACGCGCACGCGCGGATCGGCGAGAAACCCCTGCATGTTGCCCGCGCCCATCGTGCCGCAGCCGATCACCGCGAGGTTGAGGCGTCCGTTCGCCGGCGGACGGCGCAGCGCCGCGTACCCGCCGCCGAACGTGCCGCAGCCGCCGATGAACGGCGCCGCCAGCAGGGTGGACTTCAGAAACGATCTTCTCTTCATGTTCATGCTCATTTCATTCTCTCCAGGACAAGCGCTGTGCGCGCCGGTAGGTACAGTTTGACGACATCGACCCGTTCGCGGTCCTTCACGACGGGTTCTGGCGTGAGGATCTGGCGCGGCGCGAGGCGCCCCTGCCCGCCGAAGCGCACCTCGTCCGTGTCGAGGACGAGCCGGAAGCGCCGCCCCGGCGGCACGAGGACGCCGTAGTCCGTGAAGGAGCGCGTCGCGTTGAAGTTGAACACGTAGACGCGCCCGTCCCGCCAGAACGCGAGCACCTTGTCCCCGTCGTGCGCGCAGAGCGGCACGGGCACGCCGCCCGGACGGACCGTGCGGAGCATTGCCGCGTCGAAGTCCCCCAACGCCTTGAAGCGCAGGTTCGGATCGTCGCGCAGGCTCCACTGCCGCCGCGCGTGGTCGTAGCTCCAACCGTTCTCCGCGCGCGGGAAGTCGATCCACTCGGGGTGCCCGAACTCGTTGCCCATGAAGTTGAGGTAGCCGTCCTGCGCGAGCGCGCACGTCGCGAGCCGCGCCATCTTGTGGAGCGCGACGCCGCGCTCGATGACGAGCCCGTGCTGGTCCACGCCCATCCCGTCGTAGATGGCCGCGTCGACGAGCTGGAAGAAGAACGTCTTGCCGCCCACGAGCGCCTGGTCGTGGCTCTCCACGTAGGAGACGACCTTCTCCTCGGCGCGCTTGTCCGTGAGCGCGTGGTAGAGGCCGTGCATGTTCCAGTCCTCGTCGCGCACCTTCTCCGCGAGGTGGAACCACATGTCCGGCACGCCCATCGCCATGCGGTAGTCGAAGCCCATCCCGCCGTCCGCGCGCGGCGCGGCGCACCCGGGCATGCCGCTCACGTCCTCGGCGATCGTGATCGCGGCGGGCTTCACCTCGTGGATGACGCGGTTCGCGAGCGCGAGGTAGCACCAGGCGTCGTCGTCCACCGAGCCGTTGAAATACTGGGCATAATTCGTGAAGGCCGCGCCGAGGCCGTGGTCCCAGTAGAGCATCGAGGTCACGCCGTCGAAGCGGTAGCCGTCGAAGCGGAACTCGTCGAGCCAGTAGCGGCAGTTCGAGAGGAGGAAGTGCAGCACCTCCGTCTTGCCGTAGTCGAAGCAGCGCGAGTCCCACGCGCGGTGCCAGCCCTTGGGGCCGTCGTGGAAATACTGGTAGGGCGTGCCGTCGAAGAGCGAGAGGCCGTCCCGCTCGTTCTTCACGGCGTGCGAGTGGACGAGGTCCATGATGACCCGCAGCCCCATCCCGTGCGCCGTGTCGACGAGGCTCTTCAGGTCCTCGGGCGTCCCGAAGCGCGAACTCGCCGCGAAGAAGCTGGAGACGTGGTACCCGAAGCTGCCGTAGTAGGGATGCTCCATCACGGCCATCAGCTGCACGACGTTGTATCCGGCCGCCTTGATGCGCGGCAGCACGCGGTCGCGGAACTCCGCGTAGGTCGCCACCTTCCGCTCCTCGCCCGCCATGCCGACGTGGGCCTCGTAGATGCGGGGCGGCTTCGTCCGCCCGACGGGCGCGCGGTTCCGCCAGACGTACGGCTCCTTCGGCTGCCAGACCTGCGCGCAGAAGAGGTTCGTCGCGGCGTCCTGCACCACGCGGCGCGCGTAGGCGGGAATCCGCTCGCCGCGCCCGCCGTTCCAGCACATCTCCAGCCGGTAGAACTGGCGGTGGCGGATGAGGCGCGCGGGAAAGGTGCGCTCCCACACGTCCGTTCCGGGCAGCCGTTTGAGCTTGAAGCGCGGCAGGAGCTGCCACTTCGAGAAGTCGCCGACGAGCCATATCTCCGTCGCGTGCGGCGCCCATTCGCGGAAGACCCAGCCCGTCGCCGTGCGGTGGAGGCCGAAATACTCGTGCGCGCTCGCCCAGTCCGCAAGCCGCCCCGCGCCCCCCGTCAATTCGGCGGCACGGGCCTCGGCATGCGCCGCACGCCCGCGAATCGCGTCCGCGTAGGGCGCGAGATACGGGTCGTCGAGGAGATGGGGCGCCGGGCTCACGCGCCGCCCGCCCCGCAGGATTTTTCTTCCAGCCATGCCATGCCGTACCTCCACGCGAATCCAACGAGAGCCCCGTCGTCATCCGGGCTCGGGCCCCGGCGCGCACGTTGAAGCCCCGCGCGCCCCAAAGACCTGAACGCGATGGTACAGGAATCCGCCCGGAATGTCAACTCGCGGATGCGCCCGTCCCGAGTCATCGCGCCGCCCCCTCCGGCTCCCGGACGCCGGGGGGCGGCAGGGGGATGCGCGTTTCACGGGGGCGCTTGACGGTCGGGAAGGCGCAGCGCGCACGGCCCCGCGCAAGGAGCGTCGCGACGCCGTCCTCGACGCGGACCTCGTCGCCGCCGAGGAGGTTCGCCGCGAGGAAGCATTTTTCGAGCCCGTCGCCGCGCCCGAAGTTCCACACCTCGTCCGGCTGGGCGACGCGCCCGGGGCCGTCGTAGATGGACGCGGCGTCCAGCGCGGCAATCCGTTCGAGGACGGCGGCGGGGGCGAGCCCGGCGAGCGCGGCCTTCGAGACGGGCGCGCGCCGGAGGGCGGCCTGGACGAAGGGGGCGGCCTCCGTCGCCGAAAGGTCGTGCGCGGCGTAGGGGGCGAGGGCGGCGGGCCGGTTGACGGCGCGCAGCTCGGCAAGACGCCGCGCAACGGCGTCGTAGTCCATCTCGGGGGTCAGGTCGAGGGGCGCCTCGTCCGTGCGGAACGCAACGCGCGCGGGGTCGGGGAGGCGGGGCGTGACGAGCCGTTGGTCGGCGGCGTCCGCCGGTGGCACGAGGAAGGCGGCGAGCTTGCGGGAGAAGTCCGCGTACACGGCCTGCGAGATGGTCGCCTCGGGATAGAGCAGATGGATGTAGCCGGTCGCGTGGGAGACGATCGTCACGCGCTCGTGTTCCAACGCACGGCGGGCCTGCCGGGAGATGACGGTTCCGTTCGCCCACATGGCCTTCGTGACGAGGCGGCGGTTGTTCGTGAGGATGCCGGTGTCGACGTCGAGGAAGTTCTGGGAGTGGAGGGGCGTCGCCATCAGGTAGATCGTGTCGAGCGGGAGGCCGCAGACGACGAAGGCGGCGGCGGCGTAGAGTCCGGCGAGGGAGACGCACTCGCCCGCGCCGACGGCGTGGCCGGGCTTGTGGCGGAAGGCGTCCATCGCCTCGATCGTCTCCGTCTTCCAGTAGGGGATCGTGTCGGTGGAATACGTGTCGAGACCGAAGTGGCGGCGGATGTCGATGTCGTAGTAGTAGACGTCGCCCTGGTAGCCGAAGAGCGCGTTGGAGCGGGCGATCTCGTCCGGCGCGAGGAACGGCGCGAAGCGGGCGAGTTCGGCCTGCTGCGTCGTGAGGCCCCAGGTCTCCAGGTCGAGGTTGAACGTGTAGTTGTCCATGATGTGCTGGCGAAGGCGCTGGAGGCGCTTCTTCGGGCGCATCGCGCGGATGCCGGCGAACCAATCGAGATCTCGCCACGCCCAGAGGCGCGGCGAGAGGATGTTGGCGAGGACGAGGGCGTACATAAGCTCGGGGAAGATGAAGATCTCCATGTCCGAGAGCGTACACGCCGAAGACTTTTCTTCAGGGGAAATCGCGTTCATGATGAGCCTTGCGGCGACTGCAGTATACCATAGTCGGCGCCCGGCCGGGACGCCCGGACTCCGGCGAGGCCGTCACCGCGCATATGCGCGCGACGCGGCGAAGGCGACGATGCGGCGCGCGACCGCGTCCTTCGAGAGAAGCGGCAGCGGCTCGGCGAAACCGTCGGGATGCACGAACGTCACGCGGTTCGTCGTCGTCCCGAACCCGCAGCCCGCCGCCGTCACGTCGTTCCCGACGACGAGATCCAGTCCCTTCTCGCGGCACTTCCGCGCCGCCTCCGCCGTCGGCGCGCCCGTCTCGGCGGCGAAGCCGATGCGGACGAGCGGGGCGGGGAAGGGCGTCCGGGCGAGAGCGGCATTGAGCGTCTTGAGGATGTCGGGGTTGCGGACGAGCTTCAGCGTCCCCGCCATCTCGCCCTTCTTGAGCTTCCACGCCGCGCAGGCCGCCGGACGCCAGTCCGCCACCGCCGCCGTCATGACGAGGCAGACGGGCCGGCCGGCCGGGGCGGACGCGAGGACGCGCTGGACGGCGGCGAGCAGGTCGCGGGCCGAAACGACGTCCACGCGCGCCACGCCCTGCGGCGTGCGGAGCGCGACGGGCCCCGCGATGAGCGTGACGTCGTGCCCGGCCCGGCGCGCGGCGCGCGCGACGGCGAAGCCCATCCGCCCCGTCGAGGGGTTGGAGAGGAACCGCACGGGATCGAGGTATTCGCGCGTCGGCCCCGCCGTCACGACGAAATGGCAGTTCGGCGTCATCGCGCCTCCTTGGCAAAATACGCCGCCACGCAAGGCGGCACGAGGTCGTCGATCGGCTCGCCGGCGGCGAGGCGGCGGCGGACTTCCGTCGAGGATTCGCGCGTGCGCGGGTAGGAGACGAAGCGCGCGCGCGTCTTCAGCGTCTCCCAGTCCTTCCAGCGCGGAAGCCCCGCGACGTTGTCCTCGCCGATGACGTAGAAGAGCGCGGCCCCGGGGAATCGCGCCTCGGCCGCGCGCACGGTGTCGATCGCATACGAAGGCCCGTCCGCGCGACGCAGTTCGATATCCCAGGGCTCCAGCTTCGGATGCGCCGCGCACGCGCCCGCCACCAGTTCCCACCGCACGGCGTCGGGGAGGCCGCCCGCGAGGTCCGTGCCGCTCGCCCCGACCCGAAACGGATTCACCTTCGCGGGGATGACGAGCAGGCGGTCCAGCCGCCAATCAGCCAACGCCTGTTCGGCAATGCGGAGATGCCCCCGGTGGATGGGGTTGAAGCTGCCGCCGAAGAGCCCGATGCGCGTAAAAGACATTAAGTGGTTAAGTAGTTAAGTAGTTCAGTAGTTCAGTGGTTAAGTAGTTAAGTGGTTAAATCGCCGCTTCGCGGCTTTAAGTTTGTGCGCTGCACAAGACACGTAAACGATTCGTGGACATGAAGGTCTAAGGGCATTTAAAGCCGCGAAGCGGCGACTTAACTACTTAAAGCCGCGAAGCGGCGATTTAACCACTTAAAGCCGCGAAGCGGCGACTTAACCACTTAAAGCCGCGCAGCGGCGACTTAACCACTTAAAGCCGCGCAGCGGCGACTTAACGCCTCAACAGGTCTTCCACTCAAGCGTCAGGTCGACGGAGCCCTGGCTGTGCGTGAGGCAGCCGAGCGAAATGGCCGTCACGCCCGTCGCGGCGACGGCCTTCGCGCGGTCGAGCGTGATGCCGCCGGAAGCCTCGGTCTTCGAGATGCCCTTGCAGAGCGTCACGCATTTCTTCATGTCCGCGATCGACATGTTGTCGAGCATGATCCACGCGGGCTTCGCCTTGAGCGCGCTCTCGCACGCGCGGATGGACTCCACCTCGACCTCCACGTCGAGCTTCGGGAACGCCTTGCGCGCCGCGCGGACGGCCTGGTCGAGTTCGTCCGGGTCGCCGCCCTTCCAGAGGCGGCGGTGGTTGTCCTTCATCAGCACGCGGTCGTACAGGCCCATGCGGTGGTTCGTTCCGCCGCCGCACGTGACGGCGTACTTCTCGAAGACGCGCAGGCCGGGCGTCGTCTTGCGCGTGTCGAGGATGAGCGTGCCCCACTTCTTCGTCGCGTCGACGAACTTCCGCGTGAGCGTCGCCGTCGCGCACATCCGCTGCATGAAGTTGAGCGCCGTGCGCTCCGCCGCGAGGATGCTGCGCGCCTTGCCGCTGAACTGCAGGATCGGCTCGTTCGGCTTCACCTGCGTCCCGTCGGGCCTGAGGATCGTCACCTTGATCGCCTTGTCGACGGCCTTCAGGACGGCCGCCGCGACCGTCGCGCCCGCGACGACGCACGGCACGCGCGCGTAGATCTCGCCGACGGCCTTCGCCTTCGGGTCGACGAGCGCCTCGCTCGTCGCGTCGCAGCGCCGGGCGAACGCCGTCTTGGAGACGGAGCCAAGGTCCTCGTCCAATGCAAGCAGAACGGCCGCGCGCGCGCGCGGCGACTTCATCACGTCGGCCATCGTATCGCCTCCGGGCGCTAGACGTCTCGGATGAGTTCCAGATTCTGGTAGATCAGCCAGGCCGTCGCCCCCACGAGGGCAATCGCCAGCAGCGAGCAGACGAGCGCGGCCACCGCGCCGATTGTCGACGCGCCCGAAGTGCGCGACGCCGCATCCGCGTCGATATCCAGCCTGAAGCGGTCGGCGATCACCGCGCCGCCGCCGACGGCGGGCATCGGGGCGATTGTCTCCGGCTCTTGCGTTCTCTTAAGTTTCATAGCGCCTCCAGTTTCATAACGCCTCCCAGTTTAGCACAAAACTTCGGCGTGCGGTAGGGGGCGACGTCGCCCCCTGCGGCAGGCAGAAGACCCCGAACCGGTCGGTCCGGGGCCTTCCACCGTCAGCCATGCGGGCTTACTTGTTCTTGTGGCGCTGCGCCTTCATGCGCTTGTCGTACTTATGCTTCGACATTTTCTTCCGGCGCTTCTTCTTGATGGATCCCATCGCGGACCTCCTTTGAGACTTGAGTTCGCCGTTCTCGGTTCCACCCGCGAACTTTGAACCTCGAACTGTGAACTTAGAAAATGATCTTGTTGAGCGGCAGCTCGATGATGCCCGTCGCGCCCGCCGCCTTGAGAATCGGCACGAGGTCGCGCACCAGGCGCTCCTCGACGACGCTCTCGACGGCGAACCAGCCGGCGTCGTTGAGCTTGTTGACCGTGGGGGCGTGCAGCGCGGGGAGGGCCGCCGTGATCTTCTCAAGCGTCTTCGCAGGGGCGTTGAGCTTGATGAGCACACGCTTCTGCGCGTCGAGCGCCGCCGTGAGGAGCATCTTGAACTGCTCGATCTTCGCGCGCTTCGCCTTGTCGCGCCACGCCTTCTTGTTCGCGATGAGGCGCGTCGTGGAGGTGAGGATCGTGTCGACGATGCGCAGGTTGTTCGCGCGCAGCGAGCTGCCCGTCTCGGTGAGGTCGACGATCGCGTCCACGAGCTCGGGGGCCTTCACCTCGGTGGCGCCCCAGCTGAACTCGACGTCGGCCTTCACGCCGTTCGCCTTGAGGTAGCGCTTGACGATGCCCAGCGCCTCGGTGGAGATGCGCTTGCCCTTGAGGTCCTTCACCGTCTTGACCTTCGAGTCGTTCGGCACGGCGAGGACCCAGCGCACCGGGTTCGAGGTCGCCTTCGAGTAGTTGAGCTCGCAGACGTCCACGACGTCCGACCCGTTCTCGTAGACCCAGTCGTAGCCGCAGATGCCCGCGTCGAGGAGGCCCAGCTCCACGTAGCGGCTCATCTCCTGCGGGCGCAGCAGCCGGCACTTGACCTCCTCGTCGTCGATCGAAGGGTAGTAGGAGCGGGACGAACACGAAACGGCGAAGCCCGCGCGCTTGAAAAGCGCGAAGGTCGCCTCCTGAAGGCTGCCCTTCGGCAAACCGAGAACAATTGCCATATTCTACACTTTCTCCGTTGTCAGGGGACGCAGTGTATCAAAGTCGGAGACGAAACGCAACCATGCACGGGTTCTTTGGGGTTTTTCATGGGGCGCGGCGCAGGCCATAGGCCGCGCGGCCTCCGAGGTCGCGCCGGAGACGTCAGATCGCCAAGACGGCTTCGGCGAAGGCGCGGAGGTCGCGGCAGACGCCGGCGGCGCATGCGTCGAGCGCGGTCTCCTGGGCGTTCACGATGAAGACGCGGCCGCCGGCCTGCAGGGTCTCGCGCGGGAGGCTTGCGGCCGGGAAGACCGTCAGCGACGTGCCGAGGACGAGGAAGACGTCCGACCGAGCCGCGAGCGCCTGCGCGGACGCGAACGCCGCCTCCGGCAGCATCTCCCCGAAGAAGGTGATGTCCGGCTTGTAGGCGCCGCCGCAGGCGCAGCGCGGCACCTGCGCGGCGGCATCGTCCGGGAAGCGCGCCTGCAGGTCCGCGCGCATCGCCAGGATCTCGTCGAAGCCCTTTTCGTCGCCGCAGCGCCGGCAGTGATGCCGAAGGGGCGAACCGTGGACTTCGTAGACACGGGACGAGCCGGCCTTCTGGTGGAGCATGTCGATGTTCTGCGTCGCAATGCCCCCGAGGAGCCCCAGGTCCTCCAGGTGCTTGAGCGCGCGGTGGACGGGGCCGGGGCTGAAGCGGCCGAGGCCATAGACGAGGTCGGCGCATCCCCGGTAGTAGACGGACGGGTCGCGGTCGAACCAGTCGATGTCGAAGATGCGCGCGGCGTCCGGCCGACGGTAAAGCCCCTGGGGGCCACGGAAGTCGGGGATGCCGCACAGGGTCGAGATGCCCGCGCCCGTGAGGCAGCCGACGCAACGGGCGCCCTTGATCGCTTCGACGAGTCCCTTCAGCGCATCTTCGTTTTCCATGGCGGAGATTATACCACAGTCCCACGCAGGTGCGCCGCCGAGACGGAGACGCCGGGGACGCCGGAAATGAGATATACTATGCGCCATGTCAAAGATCCTCGTCGTTGAAGACGATGCGGCGATCCGCCGCGTCGTCGTCCTGGCCGTCAAGAGCGCAGGGTACGCGCCCGTCCTCGAATGCGAGGCGGGCGACGAGGCGCTCGCCGCCATCCGCCGCGAAAAGCCTGCGCTCGTCCTCCTCGACATCATGCTGCCCGGCATGGACGGCATCGAGGTCTGCCGCCGCGTCAAGTCCGATCCGGCGCTCGCGGCGACGGCAATCGTCCTCCTCACGGCCAAGGGGGAGGAGGACGACATCGTCTCGGGCCTCGACGCGGGCGCGAACGACTACGTGACGAAGCCCTTCTCGAAGGAGGTCCTCCTCGCGCGCATGCGCGCGGCGCTCCGCAAGGACCCGACCGCCCCGGGAGGCGCGCTTGCGCTCGACGGGCTCGCGCTCGACGACCGGACGCACCGCGTCACGCTGGGCGACGACGAACTCAGGCTCACGCTCTCCGAGTACCGCATCCTCGAACTCCTCCTCCGCAACCGCGGACGCGCCTTCGACCGCGGCCACATCATCGACCGCATCTCAGACGGCGAGAAGTTCGTCACCGACCGGACGGTGGACGTGCAGCTCGTCGGCCTCCGGCGCAAGCTCGGCGCCTGGGCGCACCACATCGAGACCGTCCGCGGCATCGGCTACCGCCTGAGCTGACCGCCATGCGCGCCGTCGAGAAAAGCTGGCTCGCCGCCACCGTCGCCGCCCTCGGCGTCGTCCTCTTCGCCGCGCTCTCCTATTGGGAGGCGCGCAGCTTCCGCCGCGCGATCGCGGACATGGTCGAATCCGAGACGCGCGTGACGGTGGTGAACGCCGACGGCTCCATCTTCTACGACACGGAGGCCGCGACGGGCAGCCACGCCGCGCGCGACGAGATCCGGCATGCCTTCGCCGCAGGCCGGAGCGTCGCGCTGCGCCGTTCCGAGACGGTCGGCCGGGACCTCCTCTACTGCGCGCGGCGCGTCGGCGACCGCGTCGTGCGCCTCGCCGTCCCCTACACCGGCGTCCTCAAGTCCGAGCGGCTCGCCGCCGCCGGCCTTCTCGCCGCGCTGCTGCTCGGCGCCTCCGTCGTCCTCCTCGCCTTTCTCTTCACGCGGCGGCTCACGCGGCGGCTCGACGTGCAGGCGCGGGAGCTCGCCGTCGCCGCCGCAGGCGAGCGGTTCCGCCGCGAGTTCACCGCGAACGTCACGCATGAGCTCAAGAGCCCGATCACGGCCGTCCTCGGCGCCGTCGAAATGCTCGGCGACGGCACGGCGCTCGCCGACGCGGAGCGCCGCGAGCTCTTCGGCATCATCCGTTCGGAGAGCAGACGGCTCGGCAACCTCGTGCAGGACGTCCTCGCGCTCGCGCAGATCGAACGCGAGCAGACTCAGGAGGCCCATGCGTTCGTCACGCTGCCGCTGGACGACCTCGTCCGCGCCGTCGTCGCGCAGGAAGCCCCCAAAGCCCATGCGCGCGGCGTGAAGCTCGAACTTGCCCGCAACGACGCGGCCGTCGTCTCCGGCGACGCGCCGCGCCTCGAAGAGGCCCTCGTCAACCTCGTCGAGAACGCCCTGCGCTATTCGGGCTCGGACACGATCCACGTCGCGTCCGCCGTCGCGGGCGCGCACGTCACGGTCTCGGTCACGGACTTCGGCATCGGCATTCCCGCCGAACACCTTCCGCACCTCTTCGAGCGCTTCTACCGCATCAGCAAGTCGCGGAGCCGCGCCCTCGGCGGCACGGGCCTCGGCCTCGCCATCGTCAAGCACATCGTCCAGCTCCACGGCGGCTCCGTCGACGTGCTGTCCCGGCCGGGGGAGCAGACGACGTTCTCCTTCACCCTTCCGCTGGCGGCCGCCCTCAATACGACCGGCCGTCCCGCCGGTCCAGGTAGTTCCTGAGCGCCTCTCCGAGCACGCGTTCGCCGCCGCGCGTCGGGTAGTCGCCCGTGAAGTACCAGTCGCCCGTCGCGTCGGGGCAGCAGGCGTGCAGCGCCTCGACCGTCTGGAAGACGACATCGACCCGCGCCTTCATCCCGGGCGGCGTGATGAGCCGGGCGATCTCGCCGGACAGCGCCCCCGGCGGAAGGCGGCGGTAGAGCGCGCGGACGTCGTGCGTCGCGCGCAGCGCCTCCTCGCCCGACAGGTTGGCGAGCGCCTTGAAGGCGACCAGTTCGCCCAAGGTCGACATGTCGATGCCGTAGCAGTCGGGATAGCAGATCGGCGGCGCGGACGAGGCGACGACGATCCGCTTCGGCCCGAGGCGGTCGAGCATCGGCAAGATCGCGTGCTTCATCGTGTTGCCGCGCACGATCGAGTCGTCCAGGACGACGAGCGTGTCCGCCCCGGGGCGCACGAGCCCGTAGGTGACGTCGTAGACGTGCTGGTAGAACTCGCGCCGCGCGGCCGCGTCGGCGATGAACGTGCGGAACTTCGCGTCCTTGACGGCGACCTGGCCGAAGCGGACCGGGCGCCCCTCGGCCAGGCCCTCCGTCCACAGCGCCTCCAGGAGCCCGTGGAACGCGACCTGCGCCGAATTGGGGATGTAGCTGAAGAAGGTGTTTTCGAGATCGCCGCCGACGGCTTCCAGTATCGGCCGCGCGAGCGCCGCGCCGAGCGCCTTGCGCGCGCGGTGGACGTCCGCGTCGTTCGCGCGGGAGAAGTAGATGCGCTCGAAGGCGCAGCTGCGCCGCGCGGCCGGCGCGAGGATCCGCTCGCGGCCCACCGATCCGTCCGGCGCGACCAGCAGCGCCTCGCCCGGGACGAGCTCGCGCACCTCGTCCGGCATCTTGTCGAACGCCGCCTGGATGGCCGGGCGCTCGGACGCCACGACGGCGACATCGTCGTCGACGTAGCAGTAGCCGGGCCGGATGCCGTGCGGGTCGCGCACGGCGAAGCACCAGCCGTCGCCCGTCATGCCGCAGAGCGTGTACGCGCCGTCGAGGCGCGGCAGCAGCGCCTTCAGCGCCGCAACGAGGATCTCGCCCCTGCCGGCCCCGGCCGCCGTCCCCCCCCGCTTCATTTCCTCCCCCAGCATCTCGGACGCCAGCCACTCGCAGACGAGGTAGCCGTCGGCCGTCGATTCGGGGAACGCGCCCATCCCGACATAGGCGTCGAAGAGCGCGCGCGTGTTCGTCAGGTTGAAGTTCCCGGCGAGGAACAGCGTCCGTTCGAGCCGCGACGACTTGTGGACAAACGGGTGGCAGAACCCGACGTCGCCCTTGCCGTAGGTCGCGTAGCGCAGGTGCCCGAGGAACAGCGACTCGTCCATCCGGCGGCGGCGGGCGACGAGCGACAGCACGTCCGCGAGCGGCGTGCCCGACGCGGACTTGAGCTCGTTGTAGGCGGCCTGGCCGGGCTTGGGCGAAAGCGTCAGCGTCACGGCGCCCGCCCCGTCCTGCCCCCGGTTGTGCTGCTTCTCCAGGAGAAGCGACAGCTTCGTGCCGCCGAAGTCGACGGCACCGCATGCCGCCGCGCGCGCGGCGGCGCCTTTGCGAAGCCGCAAAAGCGCCACCGCGCACTCGTGCTTGACCGCGTCGGACATCTCAGTACACGAACAGCATCTCGCGATACTTCGGGAGCGGCCACTTCTCGTCGTCGATCTGGCGTTCGAGCGCGTCGACCTCCTTGCGGAGCGCCGCCATCTCGGCGAGGGCCGCCTCGGCGTCGGCGCGCGCGACCGCCGCCTCAAGCCGCGCGACCGCCGCCCGCGCCGCCGTCAGACCGTTCGCGAGCGCGACGACCTCGTCGTGCAGGGCGTTGATCGCGTTCTTGACGTTGCTCGCGTCCGTCTGGTTGTAGGCGTCGATCGCCTCGCGGTACTCCGCGCGGACGACCGGGAGGATCATGGTCTTCGCCATGTCGAGCGCGCAGTTCGCCTCGATGAGGACCTTTGCCGTGTAATCCTCCATCGCGATCTCGTAGCGCGACGCGAGCTCGCGCGCGCTGAAGACGCCCGCCTTCTCGAAGACGGCGGCGTTCTCCTTGCGCGTGTAGGCTTTCAGGGCCTCCGGGGTCGTCGCGGCGTTGGGCAGCCCGCGCCGCGCGGCCTCGGCGAGCCAGTCGGCCTTGTAGCCGTCGCCGTTGAAGATGACGCGCTTGTGGGTCTTCACGATGTCCTGGAGGATCTTCTGGAGGGCGTCGTGGAACGCCGCCGTGTGCTCGCCCGCCTTCGCCTTGCCGACGACGCCCGCCTTCTCAAGCGCCTCCGCGATGCGGTTCATCGCCTCGGCGACGACCGTGTTGAGGACGACGTTCGGGGCCGAGCAGGAGGCCGACGAGCCGGGCGCGCGGAACTCGAACTTGTTGCCCGTGAAGGCGAACGGCGAGGTGCGGTTGCGGTCGGTCGTGTCCTTCGGCAGAAGGGGCAGCGTGTCGACACCGATCTTCATCGTGCCGGCGTGCTTCGAGCTTCTGGGCGCGCCCTTCTCCAGCTGCGCGACGACGTCCGCGAGCTGGTCGCCGAGATAGATCGACATGACGGCCGGCGGCGCCTCGTTCGCGCCGAGGCGGTGGTCGTTGCCGGCCGAGGCGACGGACGCGCGGATGAGGTCGGCATGCTTGTCCACGGCCTCGATGACGGCGCAGAGCGTCGTGAGGAAGATCGCGTTCTGGTGCGGGTCCGTGCCGGGGTTGAGCAGGTTGACGCCGCCGTAGGCGACCGACCAGTTGTTGTGCTTGCCCGAGCCGTTGACGCCGGCGAACGGCTTCTCGTGGAGGAGGCAGACGAGCCCGTTGCGGTCCGCGACCTGGCGAAGGACCTCCATGACGAGCATGTTGTGGTCGCAGGAGAGGTTCAGCTCCTCGAACATCGGCGCAAGCTCGAACTGCGCGGGCGCGACCTCGTTGTGGCGCGTCTTCGCCGGGATGCCGAGCGTCCAGAGTTCCTTCTCGACTTCATTCATGAAGTTGAGGATGCGCGCCTTGATCGTGCCGAAGTAGTGGTCTTCGAGCTGCTGGTGCTTGGCGGATGGCGCGCCGAAGAGCGTGCGGCCGGTCTGCACGAGGTCGGGGCGCGCGAAGTAGAAGCCCTTGTCGACGAGGAAGTACTCCTGCTCGGGGCCGAGCGTGATCGTCACCTTCTCGTCGCCCTTGCCGAAGCAGTGCATGAGCCGCCTCGTCGCGGCGGAGAGGGCCTGCATCGAGCGGAGGAGCGGCGTCTTCTTGTCGAGCGCCTCGCCCGTGTAGGCGCAGAACGCCGTCGGAATGCAGAGCGTCGCGCCGTTGCCGTGGCGCTTGATGAACGCCGGCGAGGTCGGGTCCCACGCCGTGTAGCCGCGCGCCTCGAACGTGGAGCGGATGCCGCCCGACGGGAAGCTCGACGCATCCGGCTCGCCGACGATCAGGTTCTTTCCGGAGAACGCCATCATCGGCTCGCCGTCCTCCAGCTCCAGGAAGGCGTCGTGCTTCTCGGCCGTCGAGCCGGTGAGCGGAAGGAACCAGTGGGTGTAGTGCGTCGCGCCGCGCTCAAGCGCCCACTGCTTCATGCCGTGCGCGACCTCGCCCGCAATCGACGGGTCAAGCGGCTGGCCGTCGTCGATCGTCTGCATGAGCTTCTGCCACGTGTCCTTTGAAAGGTACGCGCGCATCGTCGCGCGCGTGAAGACGTCCTCCGCATAGCCGATGTCCTTCACGCCCGCTGGCGCACACGGCGCTTCGGCCCTGAGCGCCGCAACCTTGTTCGTGGCCGTCCGTCTGGCACAGTTGCTCATGTTTCGCTTCCCTTTCGTTTGCCGCGACGGACCATCCGCCGCAGCCGACGAAATGCAATCAGCAAACCCCGTGCCAAGGGCCAAGCGGCCGTCCTTCGGCCGCAAAGCATTACAATTTCTGTATCTCCGCGACGCCTCGTTTCATTTCCTGTATCAGGAGCAGCCTGCGGCCGGCGCGCCCGGCAGGCCCTCGTGCAAAGACGTGCGCGGCGTTCCGCCCCATCGCCGGTCTTGGCCAGACCGGCCGAGAACGACCGCCCAACCGCATTTGGCACGGCATTTGCTAATCAGCACGAAAAGAGGAAACGCCATGGATCACAACCGACAGCAGGGAATGTACGACCGTCACTTCGAACACGACGCATGCGGCGTCGGTCTCGTCGCGCGCCTTGACGACGTCGCCTCGCACGCCATCGTCGCGCACGGCCTCACCGTGCTGAAGCGCCTCATGCATCGCGGCGCGACGGGGAACGATCCCGAGACGGGCGACGGCGCGGGGCTGCTCGTGCAGATTCCCGACGCCTTCTTCCGACAGCGGGTCCCGAACCTGCCGCCGAAAGGCGCATACGGCCTTGCCATGGTCTTCGGCGCCGTGGGCGAAGAAGACGTCTTCGCGAACATCGTGCGGGAAAACGGGGCTTCGATTCTCGCCTGGCGCGACGTGCCGGTCGTCCCGGAGGCCGTCGGCCCCGTCGCGCGCGGCGCCCAGCCGCGCATTCGCCAGCTGTTCGTCACGTTTGCGGGCAACGGCCAGCAAAAAGAGACAGAGGACGCCGGCGCGCGCGAACGCCGGCTCTTCGTCATCCGCCGCGAGATCGAGCGCGCGCTGAAAGACGGCTACATCTGCTCGTTCTCGTCGCGCACCGTCGTCTACAAGGGGCTGCTGCTCGCGACGCAGATCGAGACGTTCTACCCCGACCTCGCCGACCCCGACTTCGCCTCGCCCTTCGCGATCGTCCACCAGCGCTACTCCACGAACACCTTCCCCTCGTGGGAACTCGCGCATCCCTTCCGCATGATCGCCCACAACGGCGAGATCAACGCGCTCAAGGGCAACCTCAACGCGCTTGCCGCGCGCGAGGCGTCGCTCGCCTCGCCTCTCTTCGGCGACGACCTCAAGAAGCTCCTCCCGCTCGTGAAGCCCGGCCAGTCCGACTCCGCCTCGCTCGACAACATGTTCGAGCTGCTCGTCGCCGCCGGGCGCGACGCCCCCCACGCGATGCTCATGCTCCTCCCTCAGGCCTGGGGCGCGAAGTACCACATGGGCCACGACGTGCGCGCCTTCTACGAGTACCACTCCGCGCTCATGGAGCCGTGGGACGGTCCCGCCGCCGTCGCGTTCACGGACGGCACGGGCGTGGGCGCGACACTCGACCGCAACGGCCTCCGCCCCGCGCGCTGGACGCTCACCAAGCAGGGCCTCTTCGTCCTCGCCTCCGAGGCCGGCGTCCTCGACATCCCCGCCCAGGATATCGCCCGCCAGGGCCGTCTCAAGCCGGGTGCCATGCTCTGGCTCGATCTCGCGAAGCACCGCCTTCTCGAAGACACCGAACTCAAGACCTTCTACGCGCGCCGCCGCCCCTACCGCCGCTGGGTCGAGCAGAACCGCATCTCCATCCAGGGGCTCTTCACCGAGATCGTCCCCTCGCGCGTCACCCAGGATCTCGTCAACGAGCAAACCCTCTTCGGCTACACGCTCGAAGACCTCAACCTCATCCTGAAGCCGATGGCCGAGACGGGGCACGAACCCGTCGGGGCTATGGGCAACGACGCCGCGCTCGCGGTTCTTTCCCGGAAGCCGCGCCTCCTCTTCGACTACTTCAAGCAGCTGTTCGCACAGGTCACGAACCCGCCAATCGACCCGATCCGCGAAGAGCTCGTGATGTCCCTCATGACCTACATCGGCAACGTCGGGAACATCCTCGCCGAAACGCCCGCGCACGCGCACCTCATCAAGCTGCGCCGCCCCGTGCTGACCGACGACGAGCTCGCGCGCCTCGCCACGGTCGAGGACCACGGCTTCGCCTCCCTCCGCATCCCCCTCGTCTTCCCGCGCGGCGGCGACGGACGCGCCCTCCGCGTCGCGCTCGACCAGATCTGTGCAACGGCCCTGGAGGCGGTGGAGAACAGACATCGGATCATCATCCTCTCGGACCATCCGTCCCTCCGTGGCGCGGGCACCGTTCCCATTCCCTCCCTCCTCGCGACCGCCGCCGTGAACCGCGCACTCGTGAAGGCGGGCAGGCGCCCCTCCGTCGGCCTCATCGTCCAGTCCGGCGAAGTGCGCGAGGTCATGCATTATGCCCTCCTGCTCGGCTTCGGCGCGACGGCCGTCAACCCCTACCTCGCGCTCGCCACCGTCAGCGCGTGCGCGAAGGACGGCGATCTCGTCACGGCCGCCTCGAACTACGTGACCGCCGTCGACAAGGGCCTCCTGAAGATCATGTCGAAGATGGGCATCTCGACCCTGCGCTCCTACCGAAGCGCGCAGATCTTCGAGGCCGTCGGGCTCGGCGCGGACGTCGTGCGCGACTACTTCGGCGGCGTCGCCTCTCCCGTGGGCGGCATCGGGCTCGACGAAATCGCGGCCGCCGCCAACCGCCGCGCCGCCGTCACGCCCCTGGAGGCCACCCTTCCCCCCGGCGGTGAATACCGCGTGCGCACCGAGGGAGAACGACACCTCTGGACGCCCAGGGGCCTCGCGGACTTCCGCCTCGCCGTGCGCGCGAACGACTTCGCCCTCTTCCGGAAGTACACGGACGAAATCGACGACCCGAAGCGGACCGCCATCACCCTCCGCTCGCAGTTCGCCTTCAAGCCCACCCAACCCATTCCGCTCGACGAGGTCGAACCCGTCGCGTCCATCGTGAAGCACTTCGTGGGCGGCGCGATGTCTCTCGGCTCCCTCTCCCCCGAGGCGCACGAGACCATCGCCCAGGCGCTGAACGGACTCGGCACCATGTCCAACTGCGGCGAGGGCGGCGAAAACGTCGAGCGCTTCGACACGGACAAGAACTGCGGCATCAAGCAGGTCGCCTCCGGCCGCTTCGGCGTGACGATCAACTACCTCCGCCACGCGAAAGACCTCCAGATCAAGCTCGCCCAGGGCGCAAAGCCCGGCGAAGGCGGCCAGCTCCCCGCGCACAAGGTGGACGCCTTCGTCGGCAAACTCCGCCACGCGAAACCCGGAACGACGCTCATCTCCCCGCCGCCGCACCACGACATCTACTCCATCGAGGACCTCGCCCAGCTCATCTACGACCTCAAGTGCGCGAACCCGCAGGCGCGCGTCTCGGTGAAGCTCGTCTCCGAGGCGGGCGTCGGCACGATCGCCGCCGGCGTCGCGAAGGCGCATGCGGATGTCGTCCTCATCTCCGGCTTCGACGGCGGAACCGGCGCCGCGCCGCTCACCTCGATGAAGCACGCCGGCCTCCCCTGGGAACTCGGCCTCGCCGAGGCGCAGCAGACGCTCATCAAGAACGGACTGCGCGGGCGCGTCAAGCTGCAGGTCGACGGACAGCTCCGCACCGGCCGCGACATCGTGATCGGCGCCCTTCTCGGCGCAGAGGAGTTCGGCTTCGGTACCACGATGCTCGTCGCGCTCGGCTGCGTCCAGTGCCGCAACTGCAACCTCAACACCTGCCCCGTCGGCATCGCGACGCAGGACGAGGCGTTGCGCAAGCACTTCGCCGGAAAGATCGAACACCTCCAGACCTACTTCCGCTTTCTCGCACAGGAGGTCCGCGAACAGCTCGCCGCCCTCGGCCTCCGTTCGCTCGACGAGGCCGTCGGCCGCGCCGATCTGCTCGCGGGGACGGATCCCCGCTTCGACTTTGCCCCGGTCTTCCACCGCGAGGCGGGCGCCGACGTGCGCTTCAACCCGCAGATTCCCGCGCGGCCGCTTGAAAACTACGACCGCGTGGAACTCCTCCCCGCGTTGAAGGACGCTCTCGCGGCCGGACGGCTGATGGAGATCGACCGCACCGTCGCGAACGTGAACCGTACCGTCGGCACCGAGCTTTCGGGCGAGGTCGCCGCGAAGTGGGGCGAGAAGGGCCTTCCCGACGGCACGCTCACCGTGAATTTCACAGGCGTCGGCGGACAGTCCTTCGGCGCGTTCCTCGCCCACGGCGTGACCTTCAACCTCCATGGCGCCGCCAACGACTACGTCGGCAAGGGCCTCTCCGGCGGCATCATCACGATTGCCCCCGAGCCCGGCTTCACGGGCGCCGCCGAGGAGAACGTCGTCGCCGGCAACGTCCTCGCCTACGGCGGCACCTCCGGCAAGGTCTTCGTCAACGGACAGGCCGGCGAGCGCTTCGGCATCCGCAACTCGGGTGTCACGCTCGTCGCGGAGGGCATCGGCGACCACGGCTGCGAATACATGACCGGCGGCAAGGTACTCGTACTCGGCCCCACCGGCGTCAACTTCGCCGCAGGCATGACAGGTGGCGTCGCCTACGTCTACGACGAGGACGGCACGCTCGACCTCAACGCGAACCTCGACTCGATCGACCTCATGCCCGTCGAGGCCGGCTCACCCGACGAGGCCGACCTGCTCGCCCTCATGGACGAACATATCGCCCGCACCGGTTCCGCCAAGGCGAAACGCCTCCGCGCCGACTGGGAGAACGTCCGCCCGAAGTTCGTCGCCGTCATCCCCGTCCGAAGCGCGAGTTAGGATTCAGTCGCTTCGCCTTAACTTAACTACTTAACTACTTAACCACTTAATCACTTAACCACTTAATCACTTAATCACTTAACCACTCTCCCATGAGCCGCATTCACGACATCTACCGCGACGTGGACGAACGTCGCCACGACTTCCGGGAAGTCGAACGCCGCCTTCCGGCGGACGACATCCGCCAGCAGGTCTCGCGCTGCATGAACTGCGGGCAGCCCTTCTGCCATGCCTACGGATGCCCGCTCGGCAATCTCGTCCCCGACCAGAACCGCGCCGTCGCGGACGGCGACGACCATCGCGCCTACGAACTTCTGAGCCGGCATTCCGATTTCCCGGAGTTCACCGCCCGCGTCTGCCCCGCCCTCTGCGAGGCGAGCTGCGTCCACCAGCTCGACGAGGAATCCGTGATGATCCGCCAGTCGGAAAAGCACATCATCGAGACCGCTTTCGCGAACGGCTGGGTCAAGCCGCGTCCGCCTGCGAACGAGAACGGGAAGTCCGTCGCCGTCGTCGGCGCGGGTCCTGCGGGACTTTCCGCCGCCGTCACGCTCCGTCGCAAGGGTTGGAAGGTGACGGTTTATGAGAAAAACGCCAATATCGGCGGACTCCTCCGCTACGGCATCCCCTGCTTCAAGCTCGACAAGGCCCTCATCGCGCGCCGCCGCGCCCTTCTCGAAGCCGAGGGCATCGTGTTTGTGACGGGCGTCGAGGTCGGTACGGACATCTCCGCCACCTACCTCCGACGCGCGCACGACGCCCTTGTCCTCGCGATCGGCACCCCTGCGGCGCGCGACCTGAACATTCCCGGACGCGACCAGGACGGCATCCACCTCGCGCTTGAATACCTCTCCCACCAGAACCGTCTCGTGACGGGAGAGGTTGTGTCCACGCCCTCCACGCTCAACGCCCACGGCAAGCGCGTGCTCGTGATCGGCGGCGGCGACACGGGCTCCGACTGCGTCGGCACGGCAATCCGCCAAGGAGCCCGGAAGGTCACGCAGATCGAGATCATGCCCCGTCCCCCGGACATGCGCAGCCCTTCCACGCCGTGGCCGCTCTGGCCCTACCAGCTCCGCACGAGTTCCAGCCACCATGAGGGATGTACGCGGCGCTGGAACCTCAATTCGCTCCGTTTCCTCGGTACGGACGGCGCGGTCACCGGCGTGGAGGTCGAAACGGTCAAGTGGACGTTCGCGCCGAACGGCAAGCCGCTCACGTTCGCGTCCGTCCCCGGCACGCAGGAAGTCATCGAAGCCGATCTGGTCCTTCTCGCGATGGGTTTCACGGGTGTCCCGAAGGACAACCCCATCCTCGCCCAACTGGGCCTCGCGCTCACGCCCCGCACGGCCCTCGTCTCGGCCCCGGAACGGAACATCTTCGCGGTCGGTGACTGTGCAACGGGGGCTTCCCTTGTCGTCCGCGCCCTCGCCGGCGGCAAATCCCTCCCACTCTGATCCGCCCAGCTCCAGCATCCGCACAAGATATCTTACGCACAAAAATCTCACGCCCCCTCCGACAAGCTCCCGCCCTCGAACCTTTCTGCGGCGTAGAATACAGGCCGACATCGGTTTCACGGGCGAAAACGGCGCATGTTCTTCCTGAGGCCGTACACAAACGCGCGCCAGCATAAGGTGCCCCACCACGCACACGGCCATTCGGCCTCGTTCGAGTTCGAGATTGCGCCGGATCGGCGCGCCCCCGACCTTTGCACCTCACCGGCGCAAGGCATCCAGGGCCGCACACGACGAAAGGAGGCTACTCCAACACGGCATCGACGGCGCGGAAAAGCGCGGCGAATGTGTTGGGGCAACTTCGGAGAAGCCGTTCAACCATCTGTTGCGCCCGCGTGGGGACGACCACCGGCCAATGAACACACGCGCCGGCACCAAAGGGCGTTCTCCCCTTCTGTTCGCGTTCGTCTTCCCTCTGGCCTGCGCGGCGTGTCCGCCTTTCCGGACGCGGCCTTCGAGCGGGCGAAACGGCCGCCTCGCCCCGCTCCTCCGCGTGGGCCGATGGCAACAGGGCGTCCACGGGAACGGGATCTCGGATGTCCGCCGCCTGACGAAGACGTCGCGCAAGGGCCTTGTAGCGCATAAGCGTCTTATACCGCTCGAAGAGTTCGGGCGTGTTTTCGCGCAGCCACGCCTTAATGCCTCCATTCCGGCCAAGGACCTCACCTCCCGGACCGATGCGGAGACAGTTGTCCACATAGCATTCGAGGTCTTCGAGAAGCCCGCCGAGGCGGACCTTCGCCTCCGGCGACGCCCCGCGCGCGGCGAAGGCGGCGCGCAGGGCCTCCGGCGTCGGGCAGGCGTTCACGGTCGTACGGCGCGTGATGGAACGGCGTTCCGCCGCAAGGGCACGGCGACGGGCATTGTCGCGCGCGTAGTAGCGGGATCGGCAGGCCCGGCGCTGGAGGCGGTCGACCTCATGGGCGAGCCCGCGCCGCAGACAGCGAAGGCCGCGCAGGTCGGTGACGCCGAGCGCAAGCTGGAGGGCGATGTGCGGATGGTGGAGGAGGAAATCCGCCTCCTCGTCGTTCAGGGGTTCTGTGTGATCGACAAGGGCACGGTCGTAGGACTCCATATACCAGAGCCGACGGCGTTCCCGGCGGTCTCGGGGGCTACGTGAGACCGCGAGCGCGTCATCCAATTCTCCCGCGCGTGTATAGGAGACGTTTCCAATCCGCCCGGCGCGCGCGTTGAAGAAGTTGCGCTCGACCCATGCAGCGAAGTCCGCGCGCACAGTCCCCGCGACGGCACGCGGAACATCCCGCAGACGCAACCGTGCGTTGCCGCCCGTCGCCCGTGGTCCGGCGTCGGCGAACTTTTCATATGCCGCGCCAAGGTCCATCTGTTCCGCCCGTTCCATGTCAAGAAGTCTACCAGAAGACGGGGCGGGGGGCAATGAGATTTTTATGCGTAAGAAGTCTTAGCATCTGTCTTAACCAAAATAGACAGCACAGCGGGAGGCTGGCCGCAATTCGTCAAGGCGTCCCGGCAAGGGCGTCCCGGCAAGGGCGTCCCGGCAAGGGCGTCCCAGCAAGGGCGTCCCGGCAAGGGCGTTCCGTCAAGGCGTCCCGGCAAGGTCGTTCCGTCAAGGGCGTCCCGTCAAAGGCGTCCCGGCAGGGCGTCCAGTCAAGGAACGACGCGGCCTTCAGGAGCGCGCGTGCGCGAGGGCATGATCGCCAACGCGACCATCCCCGCCCCGGCTCAGGCGTTCGCCGCCTTCTGGCCGAGAAGCTCGCGCACGTAGGTCGGCAGCGCGAACGAGCCGCGGTGTAGGTCGGCGTTGTAGTAGCGCGTCGGAATCTTGAGCGCGTTCCACTCGCGCGCCCGGAGGTGCCTGAGCGGATGGTACCTCTTCGACGCAAAGCCGAAGAGCCAGTGGCCCGACGGGTACGACGGGATGTGCGCCTGGTAGATCATCGAAAGCCCGAAGACCGTCGCGATGTGCCGGTGGGCGTTCTTCACCGACTGCGAGTGGCTGGAGTAGAACGGCGACTCGTGCTGGTTGATGAGGATGCCGTCCTCCCGGAGCGCCTTCCAGCAGTTGCCGTAGAACTCGCGCGTGAACAGCCCCTCCGCCGGCCCGTAGGGGTCGGCGCAGTCGACGATGACGAGGTCGTACTCGCCCGCCTTGCCGCGCACGAAGCGGAGGCCCTCCTCCACGTGGATGTGGACGCGCCGGTCGCGGAACGCCGCCGCGCAGAACGGGAGGTGCGCCATCGCGAGCGTGTAGAGGTCCTTGTCGCTCTGCACGACGTCGATGCGGGCGATCGCGCGGTACTTGACGAGCTCGCGCACCGTACCGCCGTCGCCCGAGCCGATGACGAGGACGTTCCGCACCTTCGGGTGGACGGCCATCGGCACGTGGGCGAGCATCTCGTGGTAGATGAACTCGTCCTTCTCGGTGAGGAAGAGCTCGCCGTCGAGGACGAGGACACGCCCGTATTCGGCCGTGTCGAGGATGTCGATGCGCTCGTTCTCGCTCTTCTGCGAGGCGATCTGCCGCAGCACCTTCATCGAGAAGCGCACGTCCTTCGTGTGCTGGTCCGTGTACCAGAGCTCCATCGCGCCCTCCTACTTCACGACGTTGATGCGGTTGATCTTCATGTCGGCGGGGCCCGTCATGAAGCAGCCCTTCGACTTCGCGTAGAGGACGTAGTCCAGCACCTCGCGCGTGATGCGCTCGCCCGGCGCGAGGATCGGGATGCCGGGCGGGTAGCACATGACGAACTCCGCCGCGACGTAGCCCTCGGACTTCGCGATCGGCACGGGCCGCTTGCGGGCGTAGAACGCCGCCTGCGGCGACATCTCGACCCTCGGCTCGACGTACTCGTGGTCGAAGAGGCCCGCCGGCGACTTCGCGTGCAGGCGCTTGATCTCCGAGAGGGCCGAGATGAGCCGCTCGATGTCGAGCGGGCGGTCGCCCGAGGAGAGGATGCAGAGGATGTTGCCGACGTCGCCGAACTCGATCTGGATGCCGTAGTCGTCGCGCAGGCGGTCGTAGACCTCGATGCCCGCAAGCCCGATCTCGCGCGTGTGGATCGAGAGCTTCGTCGCGTCGAACGCCGAGACGGAGTCGCCGTTCACGAGCTCGGGCCCGAAGGCGTGGTAGCCGCCGAGGTCGTTGATCTCCTCGCGCGCGTAGTCCGCCATCTGGACCGTCTTCTCGAACATCGTCCGCCCGTTCTCGACGAGGTTGCGCCGGGCGAGGTCGAGCGAGGCGATGAGGAGGTACGAGGCGGAGGTCGTCTGCGTGAGGTTGATGACCTGGCGGATGTAGTCCGGGTCGACCGGGCGGCGCGTCAGGAGGAGCGACGACTGCGTGAGCGAGCCGCCCGTCTTGTGGATCGAGCAGGCCGCCATGTCCGCCCCGGCCGCCATCGCCGGGACGGGGAGCTTGTCGTCGAAGTAGAAGTGCGTGCCGTGCGCCTCGTCGACGAGGACGAGCATGTCGTGCGCGTGCGCGAGCGCGACGATCGAGCGCAGGTCGGAGCAGATGCCGTAGTACGTCGGGTTGTTGACGAGGACGGCCTTCGCGTCGGGGTTCGCCGAGATCGCCGCCTCCACGTCCGCAAGGCGCATGCCGAGCGGGATGCCGAGGTCGGGGTTCACCTGCGGGTTCACGTAGATCGGCACGGCGCCGTTGACGACGAGCGCGTTGATCGCCGAGCGGTGGACGTTCCGGGGCAGGATGATCTTCTGCCCCGCCTGGACGGAGGCGAAGATCATCGTCTGCACGGCGGCCGTCGTGCCGTTGACGATGAAGAAGGCGCTGTCGGCGCCGAAGGCCGCGGCCGCAAGTGCCTGCGCGTCGCGGATGACGGAGACCGGGTGCGCGAGGTTGTCGAGGGGCTTCATCGAGTTGACGTCGAGCGACATCAGCTTCGCGCCGAAGAACTCGTTCAGCGCGGGGTTCATGCGCCCGCCCTTGTGGCCGGGCACGTCGAAGTGCGCCAGGCGGTTCACGCGCTGCTCGTCAAGAGCCCGTGCGACAGGCGTGTCCTGCTGATTGAGAGACTTTATCCGCCTCATCCGCCCTCTCCACCGTTCCTAGAAGACCTTTGGCCGACGGATGGTCCCGGGGCTCCTGCTCCCGGTACCGCCGCTCCGCCGCCTGTTTCGGCTTTGCAAACGGCGCGTATTCTACCACACGCGCCGCTGCGGGGCAAGCGCGGCACGCAGCGTTTCCGGGCCTCAGGGCGCGAGGCGCTTGAAGCGCGGCAGGCGCCCGAGCGGGACGTCCCGGAGCGCGAGCATCTTCGGGCCGACGTGTTCCGCGCCGAGGTCGTCCGTCCAGCGTCCGGCGGGCAGTTCCACGGTCACCGCGTCGTCCTCCGCCGTGACGGGCGCGACGAGCCACTTCGGGCCGAGCATGAACTGCGTCATCGGCTTCGCGAAGCCCGCGTGCGGGAACTCGTACTCCATCGTGCGGACGATCGGCTCGCCCGTCCGCGCGGCATGGCGCGCGAGGTCCAGGATGTACGGCGCGAATTCGACGTGCAGGTTCGCGAACGCGCGGCAGATCTCGACGTTCCCGGGGGAGAGGTAGCGCCACGGCGCGGCGGAGAACTGCATCATCGGGTGGAGCGCGGCGAGCGCGCAGGAGCGCACGAAGAGCTTTTCCGAGAAGAACCCGCCGGGGCGGTAGGTCGTCGCCTCGCCGCCGCCCACCATGTCCGCGACGACGTAGGGCGAGCCGAGGAGGCCCGCCGCCTGCACCATGCCGCTCACGCGCCGGATGGCCTCCCAGCGGTGGTGGACGTCGGGGAGGCGCTGCATGACGGGCATCCCGCCCGTGCGGAAGCCGACGCGGTACTCGTTGTAGGGGAACAGCTCGGCGCCGACGCGCACGTAGTCGTGCGCCCAGTCGACGGCGCGCTTGGCGGGATCGTGGAAGCGGAGCGTCCGCGCCATCGGCCCCACGTCGCCCGCGTCCCACTTGAAGCCGTCGATGCCGTATTCCGCCGCGAAGCGCCGCAGCGTCTGCGCGTAGTCGTCCCACCCGGGGGCGTAGGTGAGGTCCCACACGCAGCTGATGCCGCTCCACCACCACACGACGCCCGCGTGCCGCCCCGGCCGCGCCTTGTCGTAGGCGAGGACGTCCTTGCCGTCGATCATGTAGCTCTTCCCGTGGCGCAGCAGCTTGTACTCGCGGCAGTCGGGGCTCACGAACGCCGCCGTCCAGATCATCGCCTTCCACCCCTTCTCGCGGATGCGGCGGAACATGCCCCTGGGGTCGGGGAAGTCGGGCGCGTGGAACCGGTAGCTACCGTTGTGCGAGAGCCAGCCGCCGTCCATGATGTAGACGCCGCACGGGAAGCCGCTCCGCGCCAGCGCCTCGGTGTAGGCGTCGACGCTCGTCTGCCGCATGCCCTGGATCGCGATCTCGATCCAGTTGTTCCACTGGGGCTTCGCGAAGAGAAGCTCGGCCGGCGTGCGGCCGTTGAACGGGAAGTGCTTCGCGCTCGCGGCGAGATAGGCGTCCCGCAGCGTCGTCCCCGCCACGACCGGCTCGACCTTCTCCGCGTCGGAGGCGACGGTGAGAACGTCGTTCGTGAACGCATAGACGAACGGCCGGTCGCTCCACACGTAGCGGCCCGCGCTTGAGACGAGGAACGGCGCCGTCACGCCGCCCTCGAGGCCGAGGTCGATGGGGCGCGGCGTGCTGCCGTAGGGCATCTCCCAGCCCCGGTGCAGGATGCCGCCCCACCACTTCTCGCCGGCCAGCGGCGCGACGACCGTCGTCCGCGGCGCGGCCGCACAGGACGCGCCCAGCAGCAGAAGCGCCCCAAGCGCGCAAGCCTGCACGCGCCCGCCGCCCATCCTCTTCATGTCCCCTCCTTCTCGCCCTTCTCGGGCGGCATCGTGTCCTTCATGCCGAGCGCGCGGTATTTGGCGCGGGCGTAGGCGTGGTATTCGAGGTCGACGATCTGCTTCTCGTCGATGCCGATCGAACGGAGATAGCGGTGGCGCGCGGCGAGGTCGGCGCCGGCCGTGCAGCCCGGCACGGCAAGGCAGCGCACCTCCAGCTTCGCCTTTGCCGCGACGAGCCGTTCGAGATTGCGCCTGACGGCCTTGTTGGAGACGCCCGTGTACTTCAGGTGCAGCGCGTCGTCGTCCGCCTTGTAGTCGGGCAGCCACATGTCCACCAGCGGCAGCAGCGCCTCGATGGCCGCAGGGGGCGCGTAGAGCGACGTGTCGAGGCACGTGTGGAGGCCCTCCGCCTTGAAGCGCGCGAAGAGCCGGGCGGCCCATTCCCAGAAGAAGAGCGGCTCGCCGCCCGAAAGCGTCACGCCGCCGCCGGAGGCATCGTAGAACGCCTTGTCCTCCAGGGCCTTCGCGACGATCGCGTCCATCGTCTGCGGCCGGCCGTAGAGCTTGAACGCCCGCGTCGGGCACGTCGTCTCGTCGCGCGTGCAGCGCGCGCAGCGGCGGCAGAGGTGCTGGAAGCGCGCCTCCTGCGGCCTGGGGTCGATGGATTCGGGGTTGTGGCACCAGATGCAGCGGAGCGGGCAGCCCTTTACGAAGAACGTGGTGCGCATCCCGGGGCCGTCCCACACGGCCATGCGCTTGACGTCCAGAAGGAGCGGGGTCTTGAGCGGGCGGTTCATGTTGGATCCTTTCGATGGGGCGTTGGACGTTCCATGCGCAAGAGTATACCACAAGCCGCCCGGCGCGTGCGGCCCGGCGCGCCGCTCACTTGGCGTAGAAGGCGTAGCCGAGCGGCCTCACCTCGCGCCCCCGGTAGCGGTAGGGCGTGTCGTCGGAGTAGTTGACGACGACCTCCTCGCCGTTCTCCCAGCGCGTGCGGAAGACGTTCTCGGCGAGCCGGTCGTGGCGGTCGATGAACGCGTAGACGAGGTGCTTCATCGGCTGCCAGGCGTCGTACATCTCCTTCATCGGCGCAAGCGTCTCGTAGTTCTGGAAGTAGAACGTCGGGCGGCCGCCGTATTCCCAGACCTTCAGCGTGCGGTGCGCCGCGTCCCAGAGATACTCGTTCATGCCCGTCATCTCGTGGATGTCCCTGCGCTTCGCGCGATCGACCGTCTTCTTCAGCGGGTCGCCCCCGCGCCCGTAGGAGGCGTCGACCGTCGCCCAGTACGGCTGGCTCAGGATGATGCCGTTGTAGGCGATCTGCCAGAGGGGCACCTCGCCGTCGACGAGCGCCGTCGCCGGCTGCTGCTTCGAGGCGAACGTCCCCACGTAGAGCGCGCTGTCGAGCCCCGGCGCGAGATGGTCCATGCCGGCCTCGGACGAATAGCCGCCGAAGGCGGCGCGCACCTTCTCGCACGTCCTGAGCTGCCAGGCCGCCATCTCCTTGCGGTTCGCGGGGTGGTTCGGCGCGTGGCACGGCGTCGGGTAGCGCGCGCTCGTCACGTCCACGTGGTGGATGCCGTCGAGGCCCATCGCCTTCAGGTGCGCGAGGTCTTCGTCGAGCCAGCGGTTGTTGACGACCTGGAAGCACGTGTGGTAGGCGAGCCCGCCCTGGAGGTAGCCGTAGGTGCGCAGGTGCCCCTTCGCGTTGACGCAGATGTCGTCCTCGTTCCAGCGGGGGCGGCCGCACGCCCGGTAGATGTTGTGGTTGTTCACGTGGACGCTCATGCGGTAGCCGAGCGACTTGCCGTAGGCGATCGCGTCCTTCATGCCCGCCTCGCCGCCCAGCTCCTCCGGCACGGGCCAGAGCTTCGGGAACGGGCCGTCGAAGCCGAGGTAGTTCCAGCCGACGATGCACATGTCGACGTCGTCCATCCCCAGGTCCTTCACCTGCTTCATGAGCTTCTTGTAGTCCGCGAACGTGCGCTTCCAGAGGATCGGCGGCATCGCGCGCGCCGGGTTGTCGCGGCAGTGCCCGTCGCAGTGCGAAAGCTTGCAGCGCATGAAGACCGACTTCGCCGACCATGCGAGCGCGGGGTTCCCCTTCACGCGCTCCTTCAAGGGTTTCACCCAGCCGCGCCGCAGGTTCCAGTTCCGGTAGACCTTGGCCATGCCGGCGTAGTCCGCGTCGTCGCCCGCCAGCTCGTAGTAGTCCACCACGATGTCCTCGTAGGGGTCGAACTCGATGCGGTCGATCTCGAAGCGCGGGTAGTAGTGGTAGACGCCCCGCGCCACGGCGAGGTTCAGGATGAACTCCAGTCGCAGGCCCTTGACGACGCCGACCCAGCAGCGGTCGGGCGTCTTGAGCCCGAAGATCGGCATCTGCAGGTGGCCGCGCGCCGACTGGAACGTCCCCGCCTCGCGGTCGAGCCGCCCGTAGCGGTTGTCGCCCGCGACCCAGTAGCCGTCGCACCGGGGCGTCACGGCGGCGTCCGGCACGACGTCGACCCACTTCGCCTTGCGCGGGATGTCCTTCGTCGCGAGCCGGTAGCGCCAGGCGCCGTCCGGCATGCGCTCGGCCGCCTGCGGGATGCGGATCTTCTCGCCGTTCTCCTTCCAGATGCGGACGAAGCCCCTCTCCAGCCCGGCGTCGGCCCGCGCCGCCGCCGCGCACGCGAGCGCCGCGCCCAGGGCGAGCGCCCTCGGCAGAAGCCGCGTGCGCCGATCAGCCTTCAAGCCGTCCAGAGACGCCTCCTTCTTTCGTCCATCTTTCATTTCGCATAGAACTCATATTCGAGCGGCTTTACCATGCGCCCCCGGTAGGCAACCGGCTTGTCCGAACCGTTCACCGCGAGTTCCTCGCCGTTCGCCCACGTCGTCACAAAGGCGTCCGGGGCGATCTCGCGGTGGTCGTCGATGAATTCAAGCTGCAGGTGCTTCAGCGGCTGCCAGAGATCGTACATCCGCTTCATCGGCGCGAGGTCCTTGTAGTCCGCATAGTAGAACATCGGCCGGCCGTTGAGTTCGAAGACCTTGAGCATCCGCCGCGCGGGCGTTCCGAGATACCCGGTGACCGCCGTGTGTACGCCGACCGCGTCCGTCCGCCCGCTCCCCTCGCGCGGATAGGGCGCGTCGATCGTCGCGTAGAACGGATTGGACAGGATGATGCCCGAATACGCGACGTGCCAGACGGGGAAATAGCCGTCGACGAGGGCGGACTTCTTGCTGTGCCACCCCGGGTAGCTGCTGACGTAGAGCACGTTGTCCAGGACCGACGCAACATGGTCGATGCCGCACTCCGAGCTGAAGCCGCCGAAGCGCGCGCGCGCCTTCTCGCCGATGCGCTTCTGCCACTCGGCCATGCGCGCGCGGCTGTTCGGATGGCGCGGGTCGTGGCAGGGGATCGGCAGGGTGGCGCTCGTCACGTCGACGTGGAAGAGCCCGTTGATGCCGAACGACGCCATGTCGTCCATGTCCTTGTCGCAATACTTGTTGCAGATGACCTCGAAGCAGCTGCGGTAGACCTGGCCGCCGGGGTAGACGGTGTACTTGACCGGCTCGCCGTCCCGGCCCTTCGCGACATCCGCCAGATTCCAGCGCTTCGCGTTGCGGTAGAAATTGTTCTGGTTGATGTGCATGTCCATGTGGTAGCCGAGCGACCGTCCGTAGCGGATCGCCTCGACCATCTTCGCCTGCCCGCCGAAGCGTTCGTCCGCCGGGAAGAGGTCGGGGAACGGGCCGTCGTGCCCGCCCGGCTGGAAGCCGACGAGGCACATCTCGGCCTGGTCGATGCCCATCTCCTTCGCGCGGCGCATGATGTCCTTGAAGTCGTCGAACGTGTGGTCGACCACGACGGGCGGCATCGCCTTCAGCCAGTCCGCCGGCCCCGACTTCGTGCGGTCGCAGCGGCCGAACTTGCAGCGGACGAAGATCGACGCGGCCGCATACGCGAGACCGGGATTCCCCTTGACGCGCTCCCGCAGCGGCTTCACCTCGCCACGGCCGAGCTGGTAGGCGCGGTAGCGCCGCCCCATCGCCGCATAGTTCGCGTCCTCGCCCGCCAGCGGATAGAAGTCGATGACGAAGTCCTCGTAGGGATTGAACCCGACGGCCGTCAGGCGCAGCTGCACATCGTGTTCGTAGACGCCGTCCTTCACGCCGACGGCCTCGGTCGTCTCGTAGCGCATGCCCTTGACGATGCCGCACCAGGCCGCCTGCGGGCCCGTCTTGCCGCCGAAGAGCGTCGTGCGCAGCGGTATGCGCAGCGGCGCGCCGTCCGTGCGCGTGTACGCGCCCCAGCGCCCGTCGTTCAGCATCCACCAGCCCGGCTCGCCCGTCCGGCAGCGGCCGGCGAGGTTCAGGACGCGAATCGAGCGGATGTCGGGCGTCATCCGAATCGTCGGGAAGGCGAAGCGCCACGCGCCGTCGGCCTGGCGCGCGAGGCGCACCTCGTTCGTCTCGACGGTGCCGTCCAGGCGCTCGACGGCCACCTCCGCGCGGTCAAGCGGCCCGGCCGCCCACGCGGCACACGCCGCGACGGCTCCCCCCGCAAGCAACTTCAGTTTCATGCGCATGCTCCTTTGCGTTTGCTTTGTTTCCGATCTCAGCGAATGATGAGGCAGCCGCCGCGGACGAGCCACAGGAACGGCGCCTCCGCCGCGCCGCCGTCCAGGGCGAGCGTCAGGACGTCGCCCGCCACGAGCCGTCCGACCAGAAGGCGCGCCTCCGCCGCCGTCAGCGTCCCCTTCAGGACGCCGTTGACGCTGACGGACAGCGCCCCGCCCGTCACAACGGCCGAGACCGCGCACGCGGCATCCGCCGTCACGTCCACGACGGCCGTGAGCCGGCCGCCCGGCGCGAGGACGAGCGTCCCGTCCGCCCGCGCGTACACCGCCCCCTCCGTCGCCGTCACCGTCGCCACGCCGCGCCGGGCGAAGGCCGCCGTGTAGGCCGCGAGCCAGTCGCGTTCGTAGCAGCCGACATCGACCGTCCCGTTCTGGATGCGCTGCGCGCCCGCGAGATCCGTCCCCGGGGGCGCGGCCGCGTTGGCGCCGCCGTCGATCCCGGCGAACGTCGCGCCGGGGCGGCCGTCCCAGCCGGCGGCCCACGCTTCCGGCACCTCCACATCCTTCTCAAGGAGGCAGTCCGTCGCGTTGACGCCGTTCGTCGCCGCCCAGCGCCACGTCGTGGCGCCGATCTTCGGAAGGAGGCAGTTCACAAGCGCCGGCATCGGCGTCGGCGACGTCGGCGAGAGGATGAGCGCCGAATTGCGGACGACGGCGCCGGGCGCCGCCGCGCCGAACGTGGAGATGCGCCGGCCGTCCACCTTCACGTTGTCGTACAGGAACGTGCAGTTGTCGATCCGCTCGTAGCCCCACAGGAGGCTGTCGCCTCGGTTGCCGACGAAGAGGCAGTTCTCCGCCTCGCGCAGCGACCCGACGGAACACGCCTCTCCCATCGTCCAGTTGCCGCGGAAGACGCAGCGCCGGAACGTGCCGCCGACGGCCGCGCCGTACTGGTGCGAGCGGCAATTCTCGACCACGCAGTCCTCGACGACCGCCGTCGCGTCCGCAAGGACGCCCGCCGCGGTCCCGTCGTCCGTCTCGTCCTCCGCCGTCTGGCAGAGCCCGCCCGAAACGGTGACGCCCCTCAGCTGCGCGCCCGCGCCCAGCACCACGCAGCGGACGAGCGCGCCGGCGCCCTCCGCCGCGTAGCCGCCGCGAACCGTCGTCGTTGCCGCGCCTGCGCCGACGAGCGCCGCGCGCGCGGGCACGACGACGCGCGCGGCGACGGCGAAGGGAGCCGTCCCCGCGCGCACGGCGGCGGTCTGCTCCATCGTACCGTCCGCATAGACGCCCGCCGCGACGTGGATCGTGTCGCCGCAGGCGGCCAGGGTACCCGCCTCCGCGAGCGTCCGCTTGGCCGTCGCCGGCGTGAGGCCGTCGCCGCCGTCGTCGGGGCGCGCCGCGTCGACGTAGAGCGCCTTCGGCCGATAAAGGGACTGGAAGGCGCCGGCGGTGGCCCGGCCGTCCACGACGGACATCGGCCGCCCCTCGAAATCGTCCACGAGGCGCTTCCAGGGGGGCTGAAGATGGCCGGCCGCCTTCTGCGCGACATCCCACCGTCCGACGGCGGACGAGCCGGCGAGCGGCGTGAACACGCCGCGCGCCGGGTTTGCGAGGAGCGGATCGTCCGTCACATAGCCGGACGTCACGGCGATTTCGCCCACGCTGCCGAAGAAGACCGAGCCGACCGTCGGCGTCGCCTTGTCGATCCTGCCGCCGCAGACGACCATGCCCTGCAGATAGCTCGTCACCGAGGCGACGGCCTTCGCCGCGCCCTGCGCAGACGCGAGGATCGTGCAGGCGTTCGCCTCGGTGCCGTTCGCCAGGATCTGGTTGTTCTCGAATGCGTTCTCCGTCAGCAGGCAGGACGACAGGATCGCCTGGCGCACGACCGCGTTGCCGTATTTCGGCTGGGCGCTGCCGCGAATCGCGCACCGCTGCAGCCAGCCGCCCCAGACGGCCGCCGCGTTGCCGCCCGCACAGTCCACGACGTCGCTGTCGAGCAGCTGGACGCGCGTCATGTCAAAGCCCTGCGCTTTGTCCGCCGCGACGAAAAAGCCGCCGGCCTTCGCCGCGTCGCCCCAGGACTCCCCGCTCGTCTCCGTCCCCGTCGCGCCGTCCCAGACGCCCGTCGCGCCGCCCGCAAGCGTGAAGCCCGCAAGCGCCACGAGCCGGTCGCCCGGCGTGACCGTCACGCACCGCTTCGCCGCCGGGCCGCAGCCCGCGTTCCCGTCCGCCGCGTCCGCGTCCTTCACGCCCCGGATCGCCGTCACGGCCCTGCCGCCCGACGAGCGGATGAAGACGTTTTTCCCGGAAACCGAAACCGGCCCGTAGGTGCCCGGCGCGACCGTGATGACCGTGAAGGCGTTCGCCGCGCCGGAGGCGGCGTCCACCGCCGCCTGGATGTCCGCGTACGCCTCGCCCGGGCCGACGGCGAGCTGCGCCGTCGCGGGCACGGGCACGAGCGTCAGCCTCTCCGATTCGGGAATCGTCTGCCAGAAGCCGCCCGCCGACGGGAAGCGCGCGGGGACGCCCGGCAGGCCGTTCGTCACGGCGAAGACGTCCGCCGCGACCGGTATCCAGACCTGCCCCGGCCATGCGTTCGTCCGCGCATGGACGTTCTGCTGGACGGCGTTCCCGCCCGTCGTCGGCAGGACGCGCGGCCAGACGACCGCGCCGCCCTGCGCGGCCGCCGCCGTCTGCACCGCGCCGCAGTGGATCGACCCCGCCCCGCCCGAGACGTCGAACGGCGCGCCGTTGTAGTCGAGCCCGCGATCCGCCTCGGGAATCCAGCCCAGCCCGCAGTACTGCGGATCGCCGAAGCCGTCCGCAGGGCCGCCCTGCACCGGCCGGTAGTCGCCCGTCAGCGGAGAGAGGAGCAGGTCCAGGAGCTGCGTCGCCCCGTTGACCAGGCGGACGTGCGCGAAGGCGTTCGTCCCCTGCACGTAGCCCATGATCGCATAGTCGCCGCCCGTGCTCGCGCTGTCGAACTCCTGGCGCGTCGCAAGGCACGAGAGCGTGTTGTACACCCGCTGGTTCTTGCTCGTCCGCAGGAGGCTGCCGGAGCTGCCGACGGCCGTGCAGTTCACATAGGGGCCGTTGCCGCGCAGGATGTACTCGCCGTAGCCCGTCGGCGAGCCGCACGCATCGAAGACGCAGCAATACGCCTTGCACCCGTACAGGGCCGATCCGCGCCCGCCGGAGCCGTCGTTGCGGCAGCGCTTCGCAAGCGAGCGGATCGCGACGACGCCCGAAAATGCGCCGCCGAACGAAGCCGCGCAATCGATGGCCGCGCAGTCCTTCACGTAGACGGCCGCGTCCTCCGCGCCGTCGAACGCGACGGCGCCGCCGGCGGCCTTGGCCGAGAAGGACGCCCCCTTGGACGTCGCGCCCTTTCGGAACGTGAAGCCGCGAATGACCGCGCCGGAAGCCGTGCCGCGCACGAAGACGCCGCGCACGGCCGCCGCGCCGAGGCCGTTGGCATCCGACGCATCCGGCGCGCCGTCGATGAACGTCGCGTCGCGTCCGCCGGTCGATTCCAGCGTCAGCGGCTTGGAGATGACGACACGGCTCTTGCCGCCTGTCGCGTCCTCCTGGGCACCCTCCGCATACACGCCCGGCGCGACCTTGACGATCCGCTCCGCGTCGCCCGACGCCTCGGCGAGATCGACGGCGGACTGGATGAACCGCTTGGCCGTCGCCGGCGTGAGGCCGTCGCCGTCGTCCGACGGACGCGCCGCGTCCGCATACCATGTCCCGGCCATGAGCGGGTACGCCAGCAGCGCCGCAGCCGCGCATGCGCAGATTCTTCCCCGGCACATCATGTCTCATGCTCCTTTCCCTGTGACGCTTCGGGCAGCCCTCTTGCCGACCGTGTTTAGTTTACCATGTGCCGCAAACGGCCGCTTGACGATTTCGCCCAATATTGTGTATGATTCGACCATGCTTACGCGCATGAATCGTAAAACGGCGCAGGCCCTCCGCAGGCAGTTCTTCGCGAAGGCCGGGCCGGGCGTCCGCCTTCTGAAGGACATGATGGACACCGTGCCCAACGTCGCCTTCTACCTGAAGGACGCCGAAGGGCGCATCATGGCGCTCAATCCGCGCAACTGCGAGATCTGCAACGTGCCGGACGAGGCGGCCGCCCTCGGCAAACGCTCCTCCGACATCCTGCCGCTTCCGCTCGCGGAAGCCTTCATGGCGCGCGACCGCCGCGTGCGGGAGACGCGCACGCCCCTCGTCGGCGCGCTGAACACGAAGACGGCCGACCGCTCGGCCCATCCGCGGCGCGTCTCGACGTTCCCCGTCCTCGACCGGCGCGGCCGCGTCATCGGCACGGCCAGCGTCATCTGCCGCGAACGAGACGGCGACGCCGCCTCGCTTCGGGCCGACTGGGCGCGGCTTCGGCCGGCCCTCCGCCATCTCGAACGGCATTTCGCCGAACGGACGAGCGTCGCCGCCTGCGCGCGGCTGGTCCACATGTCGGAGACGAACTTCCGCCGTTCGTTCAAGAAGACGCTCGGCTGCACGCCGCTTGCATTCCTCACGAGCCTGCGCCTCGCGGAGGCGCAGCGGCTTCTGAAGACGACGTCCATGCGCATCGCCGACATCGCGCTTGCGACCGGCTTCTGCGACCACGCCCACTTCATCCACGCCTTCCGCGCCCGGCACAAGGCGACGCCCGGCGCATACCGGCGCAAAGGCGGCGGCGCGCCGGAGGTTCCGGCGCAGCCCCTTGAGGCCGCCGAGCCGGGGAAGAGGCGCGGCCGGACGCCGCGCATTGGCGGAGGGAGGGGGATTTGAACCCCCGATACGGCGATTAAACCGTATGACGATTTAGCAAACCGTTGCCTTCAGCCACTCGGCCATCCCTCCGTGGAAAAACGCGGCTATGATACGAAATCCGCCGCGCAAATGCAAGCGCGAAATCGCGAAATCGCCGAATCGCCGCGCCCCCGGCGCGGGGAGGGCCGCTCAACGCGCGTCCTTCCGGTCGTAGAGGAGCGCGGCGTTGAGGACGACGAGCGCCGAGCCGAGGTTGTGGACGAGCGCGCCGCTGACCGGACCGAGAAGGCCGAGAACGGAACAGGCGATCGCGACGGCGTTGACCGCCATCGAGAGCGCGATGTTCGCCTTGATGAGGCGCACGCAGGCGACCGAAAGCCGCTTCAGGTAGGCGAGCTTCGCGAGGTCGTCCGTGACGAGCGCGACGTCCGCCGCCTCCTGCGCGATGTCCGTCCCCTCGCCGCCCATCGCGACGCCGACGTCGGCGACCTTGAGCGCGAGCGCGTCGTTGACGCCGTCGCCGACCATCATCACGCACGCGCCGCGCGCCCGCAGCGCCTCGACGGCCTTCGCCTTGTCCTCGGGCCGGCACTCCGCGCGCACCTCCTCGATGCCCGCCGCCGCCGCGAAGGCGCGCGCGATGTCCGCATGGTCGCCCGAGAGCATGAGCGAGCGGACGCCGAGCGCCTTGAGCGCGGCGACCGTCTCCCGCGCCCCCGGGCGCAGCGCCGCCCCGCGCTGGAGCGTCCCCGTCTTGTCGAAGCAGGCGAGCGTGACGCGCCCCATCTTCTCAAGCGCCTCGCCCGACTTGACGATCACGCCCTCCTTCGTCGCCTGGCCGATCGCCGCCATGATCGCGGTCGGCGTCGCGAGCGCGAGCGCGCACGGGCAGAAGACGACGAGGACCGTGACCGCGCGCAGAAGCGCCGCGTGGACGTCGCCGAGCGCGCCCCACACGCCGAAGAACGCGAGGACGGCGATTGCGAGCGAGCACGGGACGAGAACCGCCGCCCACGTGTCCGCGATGCGCTGCACCGGGGCCTTCTTCCGCGCCGCCTCCTGCACGAGGCGGACGAGCTTCTGGACGCTCGAATCGGCGGCGGGGCACATCACGCGCACGCGGATCGCGCCGCGCAGGTTGATCGTGCCCGAATAGACCGCATCGCCCGCCCGCTTCGCGACGGGCCGCGATTCGCCCGTGAGCGACGCCTGGTCGATCGCCGTCTCGCCGTCCGTGACGACGCCGTCCGCGGGAACCGCCATCCCCGGCAGGACCTCGACCGAATCGCCGACGGCGAGCCGCGCCGCAGGCACGTCCTCGAAGAAGACGCCCCGCGCGTTGCACGCCGGGCATGTGACGGCCCTGCGGGCCGTCTGCGGCACGAGCGCGACGAGGCGGCGCAGGCCCCTCTTCGCGCGGCGCACCGTCCAGCGTTCGAGCTTCTCGCCGAGCGCCATGATGAAGGCCACCTCGCCGGCGGCGAAGAGCTGCCCGATTGCGACGCAGGCGGTCATGGCCGAGACGATGAGCAGGGCCGCGCGGACGCGCCGTTCGAGGACGAGCGCGGCGACGGCCTCCTTCAGGACGGGCGCGCCGCAGAGGACGAGGGCGATCCAGGCGGGGTCGAAGAGCGCCGCCCACCGGCGCCACCCGTCCGCCCCGGCCGCGCCCGCGGCGCCGCAGGCGTGGCCGCCGAGCGCGAGGCTCGCCGCGAGCGCGAGCGCGCTCAGGACGAGCGCGGGCGTGCGTTCGAGCCGTTCGCAGACGGCCTCGATCCGCGCCCAGGGTCCGCGCGCCCCGGCGGCCCGTGCCTCTTCACCTGCTCCGCAGCAACGTCCCATCGCCGGCCTCCTCCCGTCAGGCGATCTTGCTGAAGTTCTCAAGCGCCTCGGCGAAGTTCTCGATCGTCTCGTCGGCGTCGCCCTTCTCGATGCCCTCGCGCACGCAGTGGCGGAGGTGCCCCTCCAGCACCATGAGCGAAATCTTGTGCAGGGCGCCGTTGACGGCGTTGAGCTGCACGAGGATGTCCTCGCACGGCACGTCCTCGCCGATCATGTTGCTCACGCCGTTGACCTGCCCGGCGATCTTCTTCAGCCGCAGCTGGAGCGACTTCACGTCTTCAATGCATTTCTTCATCGCGCATCCTCTTTTCCCAAGCGGCGCACAGTCTACTATACCCCCGTATGGTATGTCAACCCGCCGCCCGTTTCCCTGCGGGGGGGGGGGGGCTGCGCTCTCAGGGCCGCCAGCCGAAGACGGAGGCGCCGGCGCCCGACATCCTGACGCCGGAGCATCCTTCCGCCTCCAGCGCCGCGAGGGCGTCCGCGATTTCGGGATGGAGGCGGCAGGCCGCCGGCTGGAGGTCGTTCGCGCCGCGCCCCCGGTCTTCCGGGCGGAAGGCGCGGAAGACTTCCGGCGTCGAGACGAAGACGGGCGGCGTGCGGAGGACGAGCCGCGCGAGGTCCGGGAGCGGGACGTCGGCCAGGGGCGACGCGGCAAGCGGCGTCACGCGCTCGCCGCGCCCCTCCATGAGAACGGGCCCGCCGAGCGTCAGCGCGGGCACGTCGCTGCCCACCTCCGCCGCGAGGGCGACAAGCCGCGCCGTTGGAAGGCCCAGGCCCCAGAGTTCGTTGAGCCCGTGCAGGACGGCCGCCGCGTCCGCCGACCCGCCGCCCAGCCCCGCGCCCATGGGGATGCGCTTCGTGATCGCGATGCGCGCGCCCCGGCGGCAGCCCGTCGCGCGGCGCAGGACGTCGGCGGCCTTCCACGCGAGGTTCTTTTCCGGCGGAAGGTCGCCCGCCATTTCGACGGTGAGGTCGGCGGCGGGTGTCAGCTCGATGTCGTCGTGGAGCGGGATCGGCAGCACGACGCTGCGCAGGTCGTGGTAGCCGTCGGGGCGCGTCCCGAGGACTTCGAGCGTGAGGTTGATCTTGGCGTGGGCCGCGCGGCGCATCACAGGATCTCGCAGCGCGGCAGGTCGCCGACGAGCGGGCGCGCGTAGGCGAGGAACGCCTTCGTGACGTCGTGGCCGTTCGCCGCGATGAAGGCGTCCGGCACGCGGCGCGTGAACTTGGCGGCGTGCGCGATGGGCTGCGGCTCGAACGCGACGGCGTACGTCTTGCCCGGCTTGCGCACGATCGCGATCGTGCCCTTCGCGAGGCGGCCCGCGAGCGCGGCCCGGACGGCGGCGGCGCCGGCGGCGCGCGCCTCCTTCCGGTCGGTCTTCGAGGCGATGCCGGGGAAGGAGCGCTGCAGGTAGCCGAAGGTGTCGGCGCGCACGCGCGCGATGCCGGCATGCTGCTTGAGGTATTTCGCGAGGTAGTCGCCGAGCGCGCCCGTGCCGCTCATCTGCACGTTGCCGTGGCTGTCCGTCTCGCCGCCGGCGAACTGCGCGCCGATGGAGGCGCCCGATTCGTCGCGGATGCCCTCCGAGACGGCGACGACGCAGCGGCCGTATTTCTTCATGGCGGCCTGGACGTCCGCAACGAAGCCGTCGAGCGCGAACGGCCGCTCCGGCAGGTAGATGAGGTGCGGGCCGTCGTCCCTGCGCACGCGCGCGAGGGCCGAGGCGGCGGTGAGGAAGCCCGCGTCGCGGCCCATGACGACGTCGATCTTCACGCCGCCGAGCGCGCGGTTGTCGAGGTCGTCGCCCTTGAAGGCGCACGCGACGAAGCGCGCGGCGGAGCCGAAGCCCGGCGTGTGGTCGCAGCTGCGCAGGTCGTTGTCGATTGTCTTGGGGATGTGGTAGCAGACGAGCGGGTAGCCGTCCTTCTCCGCCTCCTCCGCGACGATGCGCGCGGCGTCCGCCGAGTCGTTGCCGCCGATGTAGAAGAAGAAGCCCACCTTGAGGCGCTTGAACTCCCCGAAGATCTTCCGGCAGTCGTCCGCCGTCGGCTTGAGGCGGCAGGAGCCGAGCGCGGCGCTCGGCGTTTCGGCGATTGCGCGCAGTTTCCCTTCGTCCACCTTGCGCAGGTCCACGTAGTCGCGGCCGAGGATGCCCGCGATGCCGTGGCGCGCGCCGAGGATCTTGCCGATCTTCGCGCCCGCGCGCGCCGCGCGCGCGGCGAGGACGGCCCCCACGAGGGACTGGTTGATGACCATCGACGGGCCGCCCGACTGGGCGATGACCATGTTCGTGCAGACAGGCTTCTTCATGTCCAGGGCGCCTAGAGGTTCTTGAGGTCGAGGGAGAGGAGGAATTCCGGGTTCGACTTGAACTTCTTCATGCCGCCGAGGACGCTCTGCAGGGCACGCTCGGGCCCCGCCTCGGCGAGGACGCGGCGCAGGGCCCAGGTCTTCTCCAGCTCCAGCGGGGCGAGGAGCAGGTCCTCCTTGCGCGTGCCGCTCTTCTCGATGTCGATCGCCGGGAAGATGCGCTTGTCGGCGAGGCCACGGTCGAGGACGAGTTCCATGTTGCCGGTGCCCTTGAACTCCTCGAAGATCACCTCGTCCATGCGCGAGCCCGTGTCGATGAGCGCCGTCGCGAGGATCGTGAGCGAGCCGCCGCCCTCGATGTTGCGCGCCGCGCCGAAGAAGCGCTTCGGGCGGTGGAGGGCGAGCGCGTCCACGCCGCCCGTGAGGATCTTGCCGGAGTGGGGCTGCACGGTGTTGTAGGCGCGCGCGAGGCGGGTGATCGAGTCGAGGAGGATGACGACGTCCTTGCCGTTCTCGGCCTGGCGGCGGCTCATCTCGATGACCATGTCCGCCACGTCCACGTGGTGCTGCGGCTCCTCGTCGAACGTCGAGGACAGCACCATCGCCTTCGTGTTGCGCTGCATGTCCGTCACCTCCTCGGGCCGCTCGTCGATGAGGAGCACGATGAGGATCGCCTCGGGGTGGTTGCGCGTGATCGCGTTCGCCATCTTCTGGAGGAGGACCGTCTTGCCGACGCGCGGCGGTGCGACGATGAGGCCGCGCTGGCCGAAGCCGATCGGCGTGAAGAGGTCGACGACGCGCATCGACAGCTCGGTTGGCGTCGTCTCCAGCACGATCCGCCGTGTGGGGAAGGTGGGCGTGAGGTTCTCGAAGTGGACGATGCGGGCGGCCTCGCTCGGCGTCTTGCCGTTCACCGAGACGACGTTGCCGAGGACGAAGTAGCGGTCCTTGTCGCGCGGGTCGCGGATCGGCCCCTCCACGATGTCGCCCGTGCGCAGCGCGTGGCGGCGGATCTGCTGCTGCGGGATGAAGACGTCCTCCGGGCAGGCGAGGAAGTTCGTCTTCGCGCTGCGCAGGAAGCCGTAGCCTTCCTTCTCGACCTTCAGGCACCCCGTCGCCGCGACGGCGCCGCCGCGCGAGAGGTAGTTGCGGATGGCCGCGAAGATGATCTCGTGGCGCTTCATCGCGCCGAGGTCCTCGGCGTTCGCGTCGGGCATCATGCGCTCGACGATCGTGCCGTTGTCCCAGCTGTGGATGTCCTGAAGCCGGTACTCGGGCAGATCGGGATTGCGCGGCACGCTGGGCGGCGGCGGCTCGTAGCGCGGCTCGTGGCGGCGCATGTCCTGGGGACGGCGGTTGCCCTGCTGGTGCGGCGCATGCGCCGCGCCGCCGCCGTTACCACTGAACCCGCCCGCCCGGTTGCCCATGCGCGCCGCGCGGTTCGCAAGCCATTGCTGGCGACGGAGCTGACGCTTCGAGAGCGGCTGCTGCGGGCCCTCCGGTCGGAGAGCGGGGGCAGGGGCGGGGGCGGGGACAGGAGCGGGAGCGGGAGCGGGGGCAGGGGCAGGGGCAGGAGCGGGCTCGGGAGCGGGCTCGGGAGCGGGAGGAGGGGGCGCAACGGGAGGGACGCGCGCCGGCGCGTCCGCCGCCGGCGCAGGGGCGGGGGCCGCCGCCGCATCCTGTGCCGCCTTGTTCTTCGGCGGGCGGCCACGGCGTTTCTTCACCGGGGCGGCCTCCGCGCCGCCCTCCGCAGACGGCTCGGCAAGCGCCGCCGCCGCCTTCTTCGCGCCGCGCTTCGCGCGCGCCTCCTCCTTGTCCTGCAACGCCTTGGCCGCCGTCTCGGGCAAATCGGCCGGCGTCCAGGACACCTGAGGTGCAACAGGTTCTTCCGTGTTCATATGTTCTGCTCTTTTTCCTTCAGCCAGGCGTACAGACGCCCAGCCTCTTCTCTTAGATGCTCAGGGGTGGAATCATTCACCACGACGAAATCGGCGCGCGCGGCCTTTTCGGCTGCGGGCATCTGCGCCGCAAGTCTCGCCTCTGCCTGCCGACGCGAATAGCCCCGCGTCTGCATCATGCGGCGAATCTGACACGCCAATGGGGATGTGATGGCGAGTATTGTATCATAATCGTCCTCCCAATGCGATTCAAAAAGGAGCGGGATGACGGCAATGGCGAGCGGCAGGTCGGTGGGTGGGGGGCGGGAGGTGGAGGCGGCGGGGGGCGGGGCAGGGGCGGTGGAGGGCGGGCGGCCGAGGACGTCCGCCCCTACCAATGGAACGTCCGAAAACGATGGGCCGACCATTGGTAGGGCGCGACGTCCTCGGCGCGCCGCCTCGGACGTGAAAGCCCGAAGGCGGGAACGGACGAGGGGAAGGAGGATCGCCTCAAGGTCGCGGCGCGCGGCGGCATCCGCGAAGACGATCCCGGCGAGCTTCGGACGGTCCACCGATCCGTCGGCGGCGAGGACGCCCGCGCCGAAGCGCGCGGCGATGGCGGGGACGGCCGCGCCGCCGGGGGCTTCCAGTTCATGCACCACGTCGTCTGCGTCGAGAAGACGAATGCCAAGCTCCCGGAGGAACTTGGCAAGCGTGGACTTCCCGCAGGCGATGCCGCCTGTGAGGGCAATCGCCATGGCGTCTACTTCGCCTTCGGCGCCGGCGTCGCCTTCGCCTCCTTGTCGGACGTCTGGTCGGCGTCCTGGTTCTGGATGATCTGGCGGCCGTTCGGATCGACGAGGCGCGCCGAGACGAAGATCAGGAGGTTGCGCTTGTTCGACCACTCGCTGCGGCTGCGGAAGAGGCGGCCGACGAAGGGGATGTCCCCGAGGAAGGGGATCTTGTCCTCCATCGACTTGCGCTCCTCGGTGATGAGGCCGCCCATCACGATCGTCGAGCCGTTGTAGAGCGTGACGTGCGTGTTGATCGAGCGCTCCTTGAAGAAGGGCTGCTCCATCGGCACGGAGAACCAGTTCATGTCCGCGTTGCCGCTCGCGAGCGCAAGCGTCTGGGCGGCGGAGGACATGACGGCGGACATCGGCACCTTCATGCCGTAGTCCTTCCACGTCGGCTCGGAGACGACCTTCGGCTCCAGCGTGAGGTTGATGAGGCCTTCCGGCGAGAGTTCGGGCGTCACCGTGAGGATCACGCCGACTTCCTGCGTCTCGAAGTTCTGCGGCTCGACCATCGGGAGGATCTTGCCGTCGCTGCCGCCCGTCGTGCTGCCGCCCACCGACGTCCCCGATCCCGAGGAGGTGGACTGGATCGTCACGTCGTAGTCCTGCGGGTAGCGGTAGATCGTGACGACCTTGATGACGGCCTCGTTGCCGCTCTTCGTGACGACCTTCGGCGCGGAGAGGAGGTCCGTGTCGCTGCGCTGCGAGAGCATGTGCAGGATCATGGAGAGGTCGGCGTTGCCGAGGAAGGCGTTGATCTTCATGAACTTGTCGTTCACGCTCGTGCCCTGCCCGGAGATGTGGTTGCCCTCCGTGCTGAGGTAGCGCATGCCCGTCTGGTAGGTGGAGCCGTCGATCGCGTTGACGCCGACGTTCTTGCCCGTGCGCGCAAGCTCGTAGACGTTGCCGCTCGCATCGACCCGTCCAGGCCCGCGATAGCGGTTCGCCATCGTCGACATGTCCCCCGTCGGGAGATAATTCCCGTTCACGGCATCGTTCCACCGCGCCCAGCTGCCGCCGGTCGTCGGCCGGCCGGAAGGCCTGAAGCCGGCCAGCGCGCCGCCCGGCCCTCCGATGCCGGGCGCCGGCAGATCCGTCGTCGTCCCGCCGCCCGGAAGCGTCGGATCGGTCGGCAGGCCGCCCGACGACGAGCCGCCGCCCGCGATGCTTGAGAGATCCGGGGGCATCGAGAGCGCGGACGACGGGTCGTAGCTGCGGATGTCCTTGAGGTTGAGCGCCTTCGCGAGCTTGCCGCCGACGTTGAAGGAGTAGTCGCTGTTGAGCAGCCACTCGAAGCCGAGGGAGTTGAGGTCCTCCTGGGCGACCTCGACGAAGCGCGTCTCGATCTCGATCATCGACGGCGTGACGTTCAGCTCGTTGAGGGCGTCCTCCAGGATGGCGAGCTGGTCTTCCGTGTTCGTGACGCGCAGCTTGCCGACGGCCTTGATGTACTTGATGCGGGAGTTCTGCGGCCAGGTGACGCCGAGATCCTCGAAGTAGGCCTTCCACTGGTTCTCGGGGCTCTCGCCGCCGTCGTCGTCGTCGCCGCCGCTGAAGTCGCCCGCCTTCGCGCCCTTGAGCGAGTTGGAGGCGTCGTTCATGCGGTCAACGAAGGACTCGACGACGGAATAGGTGCGCGTGACAAGCTCGTCCGTCGTCATCGTCTTGGGCATGACCATCACGACCGAGCCCTGCACCTTGAACTTGTACGCCGGCTTGCAGACCTGGCAGACGAGCTTCAGCGCCTCGTAGAGGGAGATGTTCGACGCCGTCACGTTCGGGATGACGGGGACGTCGCCCGCCGCCGCGTCGCCCTCTTCGTCCGACGCGGACGAAAACGCATTGTCGTTGCCGCCCTTCGCCTCGGGCGCCGCGCCGCTCGTATTCGTGAGCACCTTGTCGAGCTGGAGGACGAAGTTGAAGCCGCGCTGGTCGACGGGCACCTCCGGGCGGTCGTAGTCCTTCGACGCCTGGCGGAAGTAGTCCACCGCGTCGATGATCGTCGCCGGCGGACGGAAGGAGATCGCCGGGAGCATCATCTCCTTCATGCGCTTCTCGATCGACTGCTCGACCGAGCGCTCGCCGTCGCCGCCGAGCGGGGACTTCGCCGTGCCGCTCGAAAGCGTCTTCAGGTCGGCCGAGTTCACCGCGTACACCGGACGCCATGCGGCGCCCACGTCGGCGATCATGCCCTTGCGCGTCGCCTCGCGCTCCTTGTCGATGATGAGCTCGCGCTTGCGCTGGATGCGGTCGCGCAGCGCAATCGCCTCCTCGTTGTACGGGTCGCTGCGCAGGACGAGATCCACCTGGTCGAGGGCGTTCGCAAGGTCCGCGACGGCGAGGTACTGCGCGGAGAGGCGGATGCGCTTGCGGATCGTGTCGCGGTCGAGCTTGTAGTCCGCGTCGTTGCGGCGGTGCTTGATGTCGGAGACGTCCGTCTCGGCCCCTGCGACAGTCTCCGCCTTCAGTGACTCAAGGAACGCGCCGGCGAGCGGGTGGCGCGCGGCAAGCGCCTCCTTCCCGTACGTCTCGGCGCGCGCGCGATCGCCTTCCTTGAGGGCCTGCCTCGCCGCGCGGAGCATCGCCTCCGCAACGCCCTGGCGGCACTCCTTGCGCAGCGGCGCCGCCTCCTCGCGGTCGCTCAGGTGCGCAAGCGCAAAGCGGTACTGCCGCGCCGCCGTCTCCCAGTCGCGCGCCTCCATCGCGGCACGCGCCAGGCCGAGTTCCTTGCCCGCCTGCGCGTCCAGCGCCTGGCGGCGCAGCGTCTCCGTCGCAACGAGATCGCTGATCAGCGCGGCATCCGGGCTCTCCGGCTCCGCCGCGACCGGCTTCTCGGCCGCCGCCGGCTTTGCCTCCGCGACGGCGGGCTTCGCCTCCTCGGCGGGTTTCTCGGCCTCGGCGGGCTTCGCCTCCTCCGCAGGCTTCGCCTCCTCCGCAGGCTTCGCCTCCGCGACGGCGGGCTTCGCCTCCTCGGCGGGCTTCTCGGCCTCGGCGGGCTTCTCGGCCTCGGCGGGCTTCGCCTCCTCCGCAGGCTTCGCCTCCGCGACGGCGGGCTTCGCCTCCTCGGCGGGCTTCTCGGCCTCTTCGGGCTTCGCCTCCTCCGCAGGCTTCGCCTCCGCGACGGCGGGCTTCGCCTCCTCGGCGGGCTTCTCGGCCTCGGCGGG